>NZ_JBHTVA010000007.1:12744-136111 GCF_042793325.1 Embleya sp. NPDC056575 | reverse complement strand
CAAACAAAACTTCACCCCCCCGCCCAACCCCCAGTTTAACTAACCCACCAGGGGGTGCCGCCCGGGGCTTTCGCCCTGGTCGGCACCCCTTGAACACCGTCGGGACGACAGGATTCGAACCCGTGGACGTTTCAGTGCGCGATACGCCTCGTGTCACGCCGCTCTGGTATTCGGTCGCAGGACGAACAGATTGCGCGTACCTGTGAGGTCGAGCACGAATCGCACCCGCTCACTGACGCCGTGCAGTTCCAGCGTTCCGTCTTCGGTGCCGGCGCGTTCACGCAGTTTGAGGAGGAGGTTGAGGCCGGTGGAGTCCATGTAGGTCACACCGGACAGGTCGAGGGCGAGGGTCCGGCCGGGAAGCACCAGGTCGAGGGTGGCGCGGGTGAGGTCGGGGCAGGTGTCGAGGTCGAGTTCGCCCGCCACGGCCACGACGGTGCGATCGGTGTCGATGGTGGTGTGGAAGTCGAGGGTGGGGTGCATGCTGATCCTCCGTTCCGGGGATCGGAACCTCCCGCCGCCCCGGCCCGGGATCTCGCGGGGCGTCGGGCGCGCGGCCGTGGAGGCCGCCCACAGTCGGGCAAGACCATCCGCACCTCCACCGGCCGCCTCTACCGGCGACCACTCGGTGGCGCGGGGTCTCCAGCCGGACCAGGCTGGTTGCCCCCACCGTGTCACGCCCGCGCCGAGAACACCACAACCGCGGCCCGCCCGGCGCGAAGTCGAGGCCGGTCGATGACGGATTGCCACCGCGTCGATCCCGTCGCGCCCCGACTTCGTGGAGACGAAACTCGACGTCGATGTCGCCCGAACCGGCACGTTCATGTGGCCACGGGGCACGGGGACGTCGATCCCTCCAGTGTGACGCGGACCGGCCTCACCGACTGCGCCGAGCGGGGGACACCATGGTCAGGCGCCGCCGTGTCACCGAGAAGTAATGGTTCGGATGTGATTCTCTGGAATCGTCCCCTGTGTGCACGGGTTCGGCGAATGGCGTGACATGGCGGCGCCGCGATGGCGCCCCCTGTAAAGGGCCGCGTCCTCACCGGACACGTGGCACCGGGCGTCGCCCGCCCATCCTCCTGTTCGTTTCGAGGTGTGGGCGGGCCGTGGGGTGGAAGGGATCGAAGTCGGCCCCGCCCCGGGCCGCACCACCTGTTCCCGCCCGCGGTTCCCCGGCGTCCGACACGTTTCGTTCGGAGGCCCCTCCCACGATGACCGACCACCCCGGACGCCCCGACGCCCTGGCCGCACTGCGCGCCGCCACCGACCGCAACCTGGCACTCCTGGCCGCGCTGGAACCCGGCACCCACGCCCACGCCCGACTGCGCAACGAGGTCGTCGAAGACAACCTCAACCTCGTCACACACGCCTGCGCCCGCTACACCCATCGCGTCGACCTGCGCGAGGACCTGCGCCAGGTCGCGGCCATCGGGCTGATCAAAGCCGTCGACGGCTACCACCCCGAGCGCGGTTCCGGATTCCTGGCCTACGCGATCCCCACCATCGCGGGAGAATTGAAACGCTACTTCCGCGACCACACCTGGGCCGTCCACGCCCGCCGCGGTGAACAGGAACAGTACCTGCGCCTGGTCCGCGCCCGCGACGACCTCTCCGCCGGCCTCGGACGCGAACCCGACCACGCCGAACTCGCCGCACACCTCGACACCGACGAGGCCACGGTCCGCACCGGCCTGGAACTGGGTGCGGCCCTGCGCGCCGACTCCCTCGACGCCCCACCCCCGGCCACCGTCCGCGGCGACGACGGCGCGTCCCGACACGATCGACACGGCGCCCCCGACCCCGCCCTGGACCTGGTCGTGGACCGCGAGTCCCTGCGCCCGTTGATCGCCGAACTCGACGACCGCGACCGCCGCATCCTCAAACTCCGCTTCTGGGACGACCTCACCCAGGCCGAGATCGGCGAACGACTCGGACTGTCCCAGATGCACATCTCCCGCCTGCTCACCCACACCTTCGCCGTCCTGCGCGCAGGCATGCTTGCCGCCACCTGACCGACGGCATCCACAGCCTCCGTGAGGCCGAGGGCGACGAACTCGACCCGAACGAGGGTGCGGATCCCGGCCTACGCCGCATGGCCGCCGGCGACTGATCTCGGCGTTCGCCCAGCGGAGTTGTCGCAGGGCGTCGGGGTGGCTACCGACGGTCGAGACGTGCTCTCGCTATTCGTAACCGTTCCCCCACCCGAGGCCCCGGCCGCGAGAGGCGCCCGATCGACCGGGGTTCCGCACCGCCCACAACCACCTTTCGGAGGCATGATCATGATCGGATCCGGTGTGGCCGGGCCACGTTCCACCGACCGCGCACGCCCCGGATCGCACCGGGTCCGGCGCGCATCCGCCGCTGATTCCGCGCGCGTGTGCGCCCAGGTGTTCGCGCCCATCGTCGCGCAGGGCGTGATCCTGCGCCGGCCGCGACTGCTCGCCCTCGCCGCACGCCGCGACAGCGCGCGGCGCGGCAACGCCCTGCTCGCCCGGCTGCGCGACGAGTACGGACCGGACCCGCTCGCGGTCAGCGCGTTCGGTCGCCGCGTCGTACTGCCGCTCACGGCACAGGACGCCCGCGAAGTACTCGGCCGTTCCCCGGACCCGTTCACGCCCGCGAACCGCGAAAAAGTAGCCGCCCTGGGGCACTTCGAGCCGCGCGCCGTCCTGGTCACCCGCGATGTACGACAGCGTGCGGCACGTCGGCGCTTCAACGAGACGGTGCTGGAGACGCCGCACGCGGCGCACCACCTGTCGGGGGTCTTCCTGGACGTGGTCCACCAGGAGGTCGACGCCCTCCTGGCCGAGCCGGGCGCCCTGTCCGGCTGGGACGGCTTCCACGCCCGCTTCCTGCGGATCGTGCGCCGCATCGTGCTCGGCGACGGCGCGGCCGACGACACCACCCTGACCAAACAGCTCGACGCGCTGCGCGCGGACGCCAATTGGGCCTTCGCACACCGGCGCCGCACCGGCATCCACGACCGGTTCACCACGCGCCTGCGCGCCCACCTGGCCCGCGCCGAACCGGGCAGCCTCGCCGCCCCGGCCGCCTTCGCCGACCACCGCGAGGGCATCGATCCGCTCGGCCAGGTACCCCACTGGCTGTTCGCCTACGACGCGGCGGCGATCGCGGCCTTCAACGCGCTGACCCTGCTCGCCGCGCATCCCGAGCACGCCGAGCGGGCCCGCGACGAACAGGCTTCCCGGGACGTGGAGGACCCGGCCGGTATCGCCGAGGCGAGCCACCTGCGCGCCTGCGTCCTGGAGTCCCTGCGCCTGTGGCCGACCACGCTGGTGATCCTGCGTGACGCCACCCGCCGGGACCCGTCGGCCCCCGAGGGCGCCGCCGTCGCCGTCGTCAGCTCCTTCTTCCACCGCGACGCGCGGACACTGGACTTCGCCGACCGCTTCACCCCGGACGCGTGGCTCGACGGTCGCGCGGACCCCGCCCGAGGCATCGTGCCCTTCAGCGCCGGACCCGCCGCCTGCCCCGGCCGCAACCTGGTGCTGTTCACGGTGACCGCGCTGCTGGACACGGTGCTGCGCCGCACCACGAACCTCGACCTCGCCGTCCCCACCCTCCTCGACCCCGGCCGACCCTTGCCGCACACCTGGAACCACACGGCGGTGCGACTGCGCACGGCGTGAGGACCACCCCCACATCCGCTCGGTCCAACCCTTCGGTGTTTGATCGCGCGTCGACCGGTCAGCGGAGGGGTAGGGACGTCCCCTGCGTTCCCTGTTCCCGACCGGCCGCGGTCGTGGCCTCCCGGCGCACGGCCGCCCCGCCGGGGCCGGCCGCCGCATCGAGCAGTCGCCTCTGGAGATGATCACGATGAAGGCACTCACCTGGCACGGCAGGCGCGACGTACGCGTGGACACCGTTCCGGACCCGACGCTGAAGGATCCGGACGATGTGATCGTCAAGGTCACCTCCTCCGGGATCTGCGGCTCGGATCTGCACCTGTACGAGGTTCTCGGCCCGTTCCTGAGCGAGGGCGACATCCTGGGCCACGAACCGATGGGCGTCGTCGAGGAGGTCGGCGCCGAGGTCACCCACGTACGACCCGGCGATCGAGTGGTGATCCCGTTCAACGTCTCGTGCGGGGCGTGCCACACCTGCGCAGAAGGCCTGCACTCGCAGTGCGAGACCTCGCGGGTGCGCGAACAGGGCATGGGCGGGGCGCTGTTCGGCTACACCAAGCTCTACGGACAGGTCCCCGGCGGCCAGGCCGAGTATCTGCGGGTCCCCTTCGGCAACAAACTGCCGATCAAAGTCGCCCAGGGCCCGCCGGACGACCGCTACGTCTACCTCTCGGACGTGCTGCCGACCGCGTGGCAGGCGGTCGAATACGCCGCCGTGCCCCGCGGCGGCACCGTCGCCGTGCTCGGACTGGGCCCCATCGGCGACATGGCGTGCCGCATCGCGCTACACCGTGGCGCCGAACGGGTGTTCGGCATCGACCTGGTGCCCGAGCGCGTGGCCCGTGCGCGAGAGCGCGGCGTCGAGGCGTTCGACCTCACCGCCCAACACGACATCTCCGACACGATTCGCGACCTCACCGACGGCCGCGGCCCGGACGCGGTGATCGACGCGGTCGGCATGGAGGCGCACGGCGCACCGGTGGGCAAACTCGCCCAGCAGATCACGGGCCTGCTGCCGGACACGATCGCCGAGAAGATGATGCGCAAGGCGGGCGTGGACCGACTCGGTGCCCTGTACACCGCGATCGACATGGTCCGCCGCGGCGGCACCATCTCGCTCGCCGGCGTGTACGGCGGGATGGCCGACCCCCTCCCGCTGCTCACCATGTTCGACAAGCAGATCCAACTGCGCATGGGCCAGGCCAACGTCCACCGTTGGGTGCCCGAGATCCTGCCGCTCCTGGAGGACGACGACCCGCTGGGCACCGAGGACTTCGCCACGCACCGCATCCCGCTCGCCGAAGCGCCACAGGCGTACGAACGATTCCAAAAGAAGCAGGACGGCACGATCAAGGTCCTACTGCGCCCCTGACCCACCGACCGCCCAATCGCGACGCGGTCCGACGGGTCTGCACCGGGACATGGCGCTCGCGGCGCAGCAGGCTGCGGTGCCCGAGGATCAGCGCGCCGTCGTGGCGGAGGCGTACTGGCTCAAGGAGGCCCTGAGGCCGGCCGAGGTGGGCTGTGCCGGCTCGGGCGATCTCTCGTACACGCCGCATCCGGCGGCCGAGTCGGGGGCGGAGACGGCGTGGTTGGTGGAGGTGGCGCGGGCGTTCGTCTCGCCCGCGATGCGTCAGGTCCGGGACGCGTTGCCGGAGAGGGTGACATGAGCACGGCGCAGCGGTCCTCCCGGTTCCGTCGGAAAGTGTTCGAGGACTGGGCGCGCCGGCCGGGTGACGCGATCCGGATACTCTTTGCCCTGGTCAGCGGGGCAGGAGGATCACCATGGACTTGGTTGCCCGGTCCCAGGGGCAGCGGTTGTGGGTGTCCACGATGGCGAAGCGCACGATGACGATCATGCCGAGTACGGTCAGCGCCGCAGGGGCTCCCACGAGCAGGCGAAGTGCGGCTCGGGCGAACCTGCGCGGCAGCGTGAGCCGGGTGCCGTGGTAGTCCACGGTCCGTAGGCCGCACAGCCGTTTCCCGTATGAGGCGCCGGTGAAGACCTCGGGGCCCGTGGCGACGAGCAACCAGCACGCGAACCAGGTGATGAGTGTCGTCGGGTCGTCACCGTTGGCCGAGAAAAGGCCCAGGGTGCCCACCCACAGGACCAATCCGGTCATGGCGAAGAACGCGGCGACCAGGATCGCCACGTCGGTCAGGAGCGCGACGGTTCTTCGGGCGAGTGTCGCGAGTCCGCCCGCTCGGCGTGTCGGCAGCGGCGGCGGCACCGTCACCGGGACCGGACGCCCACTCGGTCGGGGTGGATGGGGACGTGCCGGCGCGAGGGGCGCCGGGTGATCCGACCGGGCCTTGCGAAACGTGACCTGCGGAGGTGCGTCCGGTGTCGCGGGCCGGCCGGTCGTCCCATAGTGGGCGCGGTTGTGGACCCAGTCGAGTCGGACAACGGCGTTGTGCCCGAACTGCTGCGGCTCGGGACTGCCTTGGGTGCGCAGGCGATGACGCACCAGGCGCCAGACGAGGTCCGGGCTCAGCGCCGGACCGGCTCCCTCGACCCCATTGTCGAGGATGTCGATCAGCGCGCCGGTGAACTCGGGGTAGCGCCCTCCGGGTGGTGCGAACGACCGGCCCGTCCCGGGCGCGGAGGTCAGGACGCAACTGCCGTGATCGTCCGCGTCGTCGAGGTCGTCCCGATCGAGCAGGCGGGCCAGATGGGGTCGGGTGAGGGCGGGTGGTGGTGCGCCCATGCCGCCGGCCAGGCCGCTGTAGCAGCAGTCGAGCACGGTGATGCGGCGTCGGGCCCGGCCTCCGACCCGGTTCACGACACGGCGCAGGGACGTGTAGTCGAGGCTGCCGATCTCCGGGTGTTCGTCGTCGGCGTCGGCCAGGGCGAGGTGGAGCTGTTCGCCGCTGCGGTCGCGCAGGCCGTGTCCGGCGAAGTACACGAGCAGGGTGTCGGTGCATTCGCGCGCCGCGTCCCGGACACTGCCCAGGATGGCATCGCGCGAGGCATCGGACCCAAGCACGGTGACGTGGTCGGCGGGCAGTCCCCACACGGTGGGGTCGCGCAGCAGCCGGGCCAGTCGGGTCAGGCCGGTGGCGACCGGCGGGAGCGGATCCAGCCGGGTGTACGCGTGCACGCCGACCAGCACCGCGCGGCTGGCCGTCGGGTCTGGGACGGTCACCGGGGCCACCTACACCGACGGGGTGTCGTCGGCCGCCCCCAGGGCTCCGGCGAGTCGGGCGACGGCGTCCGGCGAATCGCCCTCGATCGTCACTCGGGCGCCGTCGCGCTCCACGATCAGCCGGGTGCTCTCCCGGAGAGCGCGCGGCAGCGACGCGCGATAGCTCAGATGGGCGTAGACGAGCGAGCCCAGTGAGAATCCGGACGACGTGGCGAGCGCGATCCACGACACAAGGTCCGCGGACATCGCACCCCGGTCCGTTGCCGGGCGGATCCTATGGATGTCGGCGTACGCGGAGACGGCGCGATCTTCGATCAACCAGTCGGCGAACTCCCCGGTCAACTCGGCCGCCCTCGCCTGCTCGGCGTCGTCGGCGCACTCCATCCTGATCCGAAACTCCATCGCCCTGCCCCCCAAAGTGCCGTACCTGCCCCCCGGCAGGACCCGCGCATCCGGAGAATCGAGCCCGGGACGACGGGTCGCATCGGCATCGCGCTGCCACGGTAGGACCGAACCGAAGCCCGGCGCAGGGTTTCCACCGAAGACGGACGATCAATGCGGCGACCGCGGTGGTGGCGCCGTAGTCGTGTGAACCCGCTCAGGCCCATATTGATGCTTTCGCGAGACCGCCGCCCGGATTGTCGGTCGCGAAGCCGCCGGACTCAAGGATCTGCGACAGGCTTCAGCCGAGCCGTAGTTCCATGACGCATGCGCGAGTCGCCGGCCAGTGAAAATCGCCGGGCACGGCTCGCTGTCGACGACGCAGCGATATCTACACCTGGAACTCCGGTTGGTGACCAGCGCTTCGGAGGCGCTTCAGGTGCATTTGAACCCAAGCTGGTCCCCAAGCGGGTCCGGGGCCTCTGCCAACCGATAAGTGGTCTAAATCAGCAAGAGGCGCCGACCCAGGCCTTTTCCCTGGTCGACGCCCCTTGAACACCGTCGGGACGACAGGATTTGAACATGCGACCCCTTGGCCCCCAGTTGGGCGAGGGGAGCGTTTTCGCAGGTCAGGCGTGTTTCGACGCCCAATACAGCATTCGTTTTCTACCTTATCGCGCCGGTTCGCGCATGTCGCGTGGTCCACAACTGGTCCACAGGATTGCCGGGTTCACTGTGCTTTGGTGAATCGGTGTGAGCGCTCACTTCTGGAGAGCGATGGTCGTCGCCAGCGCACGCGTTCGTACATCGTGCGGCCTTGGTGTCGGCCGGCGGCGATCTGTGGCTGTGGAGGCGCCGCATCCGCGCTCGGAGCCCGCTCAACCCACGGGCGTCAGACAACGGCCGCGTCCCACGGTCTCCTTCGGCGACAAGCTTCAGTTGGATGTGGGTGCGGAAGGCGGTGTAACTGCTGGGGACATGTATCCGATCCCGGCGTTCGTGATCCACTCGGCGGCATCGCCGTCCAGCTTCCACGGAGCCGCCAGCAGGGTGGCACGCAGAACGTGGCGGTCCTGCATGGAGACGGGTTCGACGCCGAGCTTCGTGCGCCATTGACCGTCGGGACCCCAGTGGGAGTGGGTCGGCTCGTCCAGGGCGGAGGCGAAGTGTTCGACAAGGGCGGGCCATGCGGGGTGTGCCCACCACCGAGCACATGAAAGAGCGCCGTGGGAGGCGGTGCGGAGCAGGCCGAACCGTACACCCTTGTCCTCCATCAGGCCGACGAATCCGCCGAGGGTGCGGTCCGCGTGGTCCTGGTACTCCGCGAGGTCTTCTCCGGTTCGTGCCAACTCGCCGAGGGTGATGCCGGTGGGCAGCTTACGCCGGGGATTCGTGAGCCATCGGAAGAGACGAGCGGCGAGGACTCCCGCATCTTCCGCATCGACTTGGGCGAGTGCGGAGGCTTCCGCCGAGGTGATCCCGTATTCGGTGGTCCACCCGATGAGGCGTCGGCGTATGCCGTCGGTGGTGTGGCTGTTGATCCGCATCATGTCGCCGTCCGAGAGTCGGCCGTCGGCGTGCCAGTTCTCGACGCAACTGTTGCGCCAGGCGCCGTTGGTGATGCCCAGTGCCAAGAGGTCCAGCAGCGTGGCCAGGTCGTCGGGCTCCACGTTGGCCCGGGTGCGGATCGCTTCCTCGAAGAGTTCCTCGGTCATCGCCTCCCGGGCCTCTTGGATCATGCGCTGCACTTCGGGGGACTCGTAGTCCGCATTGATCATCTCGGGTGGCCTCTCGCGCATGAACGTGGGTTGTTTGGTCGGGGGTAGATGTGAAAGCACGGCAGACGACGGCGTGCTACACGATTGCCTACGGAGCGGTCGACGGGTCATCGGGTTCGCTTTGCTTCTGGTCGAGCATGTCTTGAAAAGAGGCTAAATCTCTTTCGTCCAGCGCTCGTTCCCCGGGTGCCAGATCGGGGTCGACGGGCTTCACGCGCGTGTTCTCGACTGCGGATCTGAGGGCTGTGTGCGCGTCCGGGGCCTCTCGTCGCGAGCACTACAATACGTTCGGCGAACTGGAGGCGGCCTGCCGGGCGTTCTGCGACGAGGCCAACACCCGCCCGCACCGTGTGACCCGCTGCCCTGCGGACATGCTCGCCGAGGAGCGAATGCGGCTGCACCCGTTGTCGCGCGAACCGTTCTCGGTCGCGTTCGGCGAGACCCGCCGCCTCTGCCGGGGCTCCACGATCTCCGTTGAAGGAGTACCGACGCCGAGGTCAAACCCCTGCCTGCCGGCATTGTGAGTTCCCCGCTGCGCCGACCCAGTGCGGGTTGACCGTTCGCCGAGTTACGAATACGGCGAAGGACTGTGGTCAAGGTGCTGGAGTATGGGCGAGCCACTCCCGGAGTTCGCGGTGGCGGAACTGGTAGGCGGTTCCGGCGACGCGAAGGAGTCCGGCTTCGGTGGCCCAGTTCAGGAACCGTCCCAGGCGCCATGGCAATCGGTGCGGCCCTCGGCGAACGCACATCAGGAATACGATGCCCCGCGATGCCGCGATTCCGCCCTTCACGGCTTACCTGGCAACGGGGCCGGATTCATGGATGGGGTACCCCATCAAGGAGCCCGCATACTCTCCCGCGCCGCCCGTCAACAACTTCACGACGTTGCAAGTCTTCCAAGGCGGGTGCGTGGGGATCAACCATGCGGCGAACAACGCCATCATCGAGCTTCCCTGGACAAGCTATGTATGCCGCTCCGATTACGTCGCAGTCACGCCTGTGACATGGAACAACAGATCATTGAAGGCACCATTCGAATACCCCGAGCCGATGTCCCTGGAGGCCTTCCTATCTCCTGAGACGGTAACTGCCTTTAGGCGCCCCAAGGGCCGGCAAGGGAATTTCATGAGGGTACGCGGTCGGAAAGTAGACTTCGTGCCCTCATGTCATACGGTGTTCTATGGCTGCCACAGTTGGATCAACCAGTACTCAAAGGGATCCGAGTATGGTTCCTCAAGCATCTCAGGCTCTCCCTGCGGCGCATCTTCACGACCCCTGCATGAAATTCGTACGTGGTGACCCATGCGATCCGATACCATAGCCTTCCCGTGAGGAAAAGAAATATGGCCATTGACTTCCTCCTTCCAGATATTCGCGTCCCGGGGAGGCTCTTTCGACCAATTCTCCACGGTCACAGAATTCCAGAAGTCGCTGCCTCCAGATCGCAGTTCCATCGTATATTCGCCAATGTCGGCGATGGTTGGCCTCTCGAATCCGTCGCGTGGTTCCGGATTATGGTCGGAGTCCATTACGACCACCAATCCATAATCCACGCGGGCGCGACAGGTCAACGATGAGAGAATTCCAGCGCTTTTCGTCGCGGAAGCCACCCCATATTTTGCCTGAACCGTGTACGATTCCCAAATATGCCCATGATAGAGCAGTCCGGTTGGCGTGCGGAGTCGATCGAGGGCATAGCCTGAAAATTATGCCTTCGTACCCTTTCCGCGGCCTGAGCATGCCTTCGTCGCGGACGGTACTGCGTTCTCTCACCGTCTACGACCGCAAGTTTGGACGCTGGGCCCCGACTCGCGCGCTGTGGCGGCTGGGTCATCGGTGACGGATTACGCAGGTGCCCGGATGTGCCCGCTGCCGGGCTTTCCCGTCTCCGCCTCTTCAGCGGCGGGAAGGCCCCGGGTAATGGCGGTCGGGGTCTCTGGCGCCGCTGAGCCCGAGAGTTCGATGCGATGGCAGTTGCCGACCACGTCGCTGAGGAACGCGACGGGGGGAATAAGGGCTCTCCGCGGGTCGCCAGGCGTTCGGGCGACACAGCGCCGGCCGCGTGTCTGCCGGCCCTGTTCGTCGCCGAGGTGATCGCGCTGCGAAGTCACGAACAACGCGGCGCCATAGTGGTGTCAGGCCGATACACCGGCCCAGCCCTGCACCCAGGGCCGATAAATACACATGCCCGGTCGTGCTCCGATCTCCTCCGGAGCCGCATCCATCCACCCGTGACAATCGGCCAACCGACCGTCGCGAGCTCCCCGACCCGTCCCGACTCCACAGGTGCGTACGGGCCCAAAACGCCTCATTCACTGTGACCCACCCGACGTTTGGTTACCTTGCACCCAACGTCCTCACCGCCTGCGTCGGCCCGATTGCATGGCGTGTACACATTGCCTTGAATTCGCCTCCGATGGTGTCGGCCTCCTTTCTAGGGTCGTGTCCGACGTGCGTTTTTCGCACGCAGATTCGATTCTCCGCGGGAAGGACCACCGAGACCATGCATCCCCCCGGTTCGCCGTCGGCGCCGACGCGTAGACGGTTCAAGCATGCTGCGGCAGTCGCCGCGTTACTTCTGACCGCCCAGGCCGGCGTATCCCTGACGGGTCAAGCCGTCGCGGCACCGCCCCACGACGACCGGCCGGCGGAAAGGGCGGCCTCCCAGCCGTCCGCGAGCGAAATCCTCCAAGGCGACATGGAGTGGGCCGCCCGCCACGCCGTGGGATCGAAGGCGTGGGCCGTGCTGGAGGCGAAGAGAACCGGCAAGAAGGTCACCGCCTTCGGCGAGACGACGGCCGACTCCCTCACCGTGGCCAACCCCGACGGAAGCCTCACCACCGAGTTGACCGCCGGGCCCGAACGGGTTTGGAGGGACGGCGAGTGGCGCACATTTGACGCCACTCTCGTCACGACCGCCGATGGCTCGGTGCAGGCGAAGGAGCATCCGCACGGGCTGAAACTGGCCGGTACCGAAGAGGCCACGCCGGGGCGGCTCAACGCCGGGAAGGAGGCCACCGCACGAGACCTGGTCACGCTCGGGACCCGAGACCGCAGCGTGACACTGCAATGGAAGGGCGCTCTGCCGAACCCGCAACTGGACGGCGACACCGCACGTTACCCCGAGGCCGTCCCCGGCGCCGATGTGGTCGTGAAGGCGACACGGACCGGCTTCGAGCAGTTCATCGAGATTCATCAGCGGCCGACCGGCGCCTACGCGTACACGCTCCCGCTCAAGGCGGAAGGGATGCAGGCCAAGGCCGAGCAGGACGGGTCGGTGACCTTCACCGACGCCACAACCGGCGAGAAGCGCGCCACGATGCCCGCTCCCGTCATGTGGGACGCCTCCGTCGACGCGCTCTCCGGCAAACACACCCGTCAGACCCGCGTCGACATGAAGGTCGTCGACAGGGGGACCGGCCTCGTCGATCTCGTCGTCACTCCGGACGCGAACTTCCTCAACGACCCCAACACCCGATACCCGGTTACCGTCGACCCCTCCACGTCGGCCCTGTCCGCCACCTTCGACACCTACGTCCAACACGGCGAAACGGTCGACTGGTCCAACGAGTCGAACTCGACATGGGCAACCCCGGCACCACCAACGCCGACGGGACGCCCCGCATCGCCCGGTCGTTCATCACGTTCAACACCACCGCGATCCAGGACGCGCTGATCCTCGACACCGACCTGGCGCTGTGGAACTTCCACTC
Source organism: Embleya sp. NPDC056575 (assembly GCF_042793325.1). Lineage (NCBI taxonomy): Bacteria > Bacillati > Actinomycetota > Actinomycetes > Kitasatosporales > Streptomycetaceae > Embleya > Embleya sp. NPDC056575. The sequence continues at coordinate 123,443 of NZ_JBHTVA010000007.1, read as the reverse complement.
CGGCAATACCGACTGCAGCCCCCAGGAGTGGACCGTCTGGGACACCACCGCCCCCTCCACCTCCTCACGCTGGACCTCGCAACCCACCTGGAACCAGCAGTACCACTCCTCGACACAGACCAAGGGCAACCCCGGCTGCGCCGCCACCCAGCCCGACGGGTGGATCGACGCCGACGTCGACACCCTCGTCCAGACCTGGGCCGCGGCAAAGACCACCCGCGGCCACATGGGCCTGCGCGCGGCGACCGACGACATCCACGCCTGGAAACGCGTCAACTCCGGCAACGCCACCTCGAACCAACCGAAGCTGTCCGTGACCTACAACTACCGGCCCTCGGACGGCACCGACCGGCAGGCCGGCCCGCCGTTCAAGTCCTACGCCGACGTGTGGGCGATCAACACCGCCACCCCCACCCTGCGGGACGTCTTCTCCGACCGCGACGGCGACCAGGTCAACGCCACCTTCCAGGTCTACGACGCGGCCACCGACACACCCATCACCACCCCGACGGGCAACGGACTGATCGTCTCCGCCTACGGGCCACCGGGCCAACCGGTCGCCGTCACCGTCCCGGCCGGACAACTCCAGGACGGCAAGACCTACAAGTTCCGCACCAACGCCTACGACGGCACCCACTACAACCTCAACTGGTCCCCCTGGACCCACTTCGTCGTCGACACCACCGCCCCCGGTGAGCCGCAGTCGATCACCTCCCAGACGTATCCGGAGAACTGGGGCGGCCCCAGCGGCGTCGCGGGCACCTTCGACGTCACCACCGGCGCCCCGGACGCCAACGAAGTCCAGTACCGCCTCGATCCGTACGCGGACGACCCGGCCGACCAAGGCTGGACCTCGGTGCGCACCACCAGCGGCACGGCAAAGGCGGCCCCGGCCCCGGACGCCTCGTACACGGTGACGCCCGCCGCGGACGGCAACCACGCCGTGCAGACCCGCACGGTCGACCGGGCAGGCAACGCGGGCCCGATCAGGGACTACGGATTCACCTCCGGAAACCGGGACTACAACCGCGCGCAGAAGATCGACATCGCCCTCCCGCAACCCGACGTGAACGCACCCGACTTCGACCAGGTCGACACCCCACAGCCGGCCGGAATCCCCGGCTTCAAGCCGGTGCCACTGCCTGCTTCGCGCACGTTCGAATCCGGTAGCGGGGACGTGACGATCACTCCGTTGGAGCAGCGGTCCCTGGAGGGAACCCGTAAGGCCGCGATGGAACGCGAAACCGCCCGCGCCCCCGACTACCCGGAACCGATCATCTCGAAAAGCTGGTGCCAACCGGACCGGTACGGCGAGGCGCAGAAGTCGCTGATGACCCGCACCGAGGCATGCCTGTTCTTCAACCTGGGCTACACAGCGGAGGCCAAGTTCACCGACGGCACCCTGCCGGTGAGGTACACCGCGTCGTTCGAGATCGCCTACCAGGTCAAGGTCGACCCTCAGGGCAACAGCATCAAGACGTGGATTCAGCTGAACCCGATCTCGAACACCTTCCCCGCCGAGAAGCGCGCTGTGCTGTTCGGAGACGGCAATCCCATCGCCATGATCGACTCCATGTGTTCCAGCTACGGCTGTGCCGAGGGTGGTGGTGACGGCAGTCGGGAGAAATTCGACTTCTTCAACGACCTGTCATGGGACGGCGGTATGGTCGGCAACCTGCCCAGGGACGCCCACATGGCCACCGGTACCGCTTCTCACAAGTGGAACGGCGCCGTGAACAACGCCACCGGCGCTCGCGACGTGGACCTGTCGGTGACGATGCCGATGCACGTCATCTTCAACCCGGAGACCGAAGTCACACCGCCCAAGGGCGCGGACGGCAAACCCGGCGTGTGGGTGGACGGCGGCCCCGGCTCCTCCCCGGCGCTCAGCGTCCGCTGCGACAAAGTCGCGGCGAACGGCGCCCAAAGCGGGTGCGTGATGCCCCAGTACTACCCGCAGTACAAGTTCAACACCGCGAAATTCCCCGCCGCCTCCGCCCACGTATGGCTGATCCAGAACAAATCGAAAGCCGTGGAGAGTGGCAAGTCACTCGACGAACCACTGCGCTACCTGCCGCCGAAGGCACGCAACGCGACCGGCCACGAGACGGGGGACAACCGCGAGAAAGTGATGTGCCCGAAGTACAACGGCCCACGCCAGGACGGCTGGGTGTCGCAGAAGGCGTTCGTGAAGCACGGGTGGACCGCCCTGCATCCGGAACTGTCCGGCCCTGTCGAATCGATCTCCTGCGACGAGTTCCCGTTCGCGTCCACCTACCAGTCGCCCGGCGTGCCCGTGGCGATCGGTGGAGTGAACACGGCGGGTGTGAACGGCGGCGCGGAGTGCATCCAGACCGTGGCGGCCAGAGTCGACGACGGCAGCGACCATTTGCTCGACGACACCCGCTACGACGCACCGACGTTCAACGAGAAATGCGGTCGGTCGTCGATGTCCCTGACGGTCAACTCCGGTTCCATGACTGCAGAGAGGTTCTATCTGGGCTTCCTGAAGAAGTTCCGGATGCTCGATCAGGACCACTACACCGTGGATCCGGGTAATACCTGGTTCAGGGCGTGCGACCCGAGCCGGACGGAACTCGCCTGCACGATGGCAAAGCCCTGACGACAGCTCACGACCGGGCCCTACGCCCCGTGTTCACGGGGCGTAGGGCCCCATGGTCAGTGAATCGGTGTCCAGTGCGCGAAGGCATCCAGCATTCCCGGGCGCTCGGGGTTTTCCCAGATCAGGCAACCCCATACGAGTCCGGGAACATCGTCGCGCATCAGGTTGGCGGGGCCGTCCGTCAGGGTGCGCAGAGTGGCTTCGAGGTAGGCGGAGATCGACGGGTAGACCGCCTCCGTCACCGGCTCCTCCACGATCGACCAGTCCCCGACGCCGACGTCGCCGGCGTAGCGACCCTGCTCGGGCCCGGCTTCGTCCCGGGTGAGCCACGGGAGCACTCGGGCTCCGCCCCACATGTCGCCCGGCGCGCCCCACCCGAGCATGGCGAGCCTCAACTCCACCGCCTGCGCCAGGGAGAACATCACTCCGTGGGGCAGGAAGGCCCCGGAACTGACCTCCCCCTGCTCGTCATTCTCGATGTACTGCTGCTGCGTGCCACCGCACAGTCGCCAAAGTGCGCCCAGTTCCACGGGCAGGCCGAACCCGAGGTCCTGCTTCAGCCGGGAGTCCGCGGCGATGATCTCCTCGTCCGTCGCGGGCGGCAGGATCGAGGCATACGAGAGGGGAGCATGCTCGGCAAGCCACGCGGTAAGGGCCCGCCAAGCCGCTGTGACCCGCTCGGCTTCGTCATTTGATCGAACCGACATTCGGCAACACTACAAGGAGTCACATCGGCTTCAGCACAGCCGAGGCTGGAGCCGCCGGGAAAGGAGCCGGAGCGGGCCCCGCTCTGCTGCGTGCCCAGGCCAGGCCTCACCGCTGCACGAGCATCGAACCTCCGGAGCGGCGCAGGGAGTGGAAGTCGAGTCCTTCGGCGAGGCCGAGCTCCTTGCGGCAGCGTGTGAACGAGGTGCTGACCGTGCAGGCGGTGAACCTGTCGCGGCGTTCGGACGGCCAGAGTGCGGGGTTGCCGTCCTGGGCCAGGGCAGGGCGGATCTCATCGGTCCATTGTGTGAGGACGTCGACGGCCCAATCGAACGGCGGGACCGTGAGGACCGCGCGGCGCTTGTGCGGTGAGCCCCGCTTCGCTTTGCCGAAGCGGACGTGGAGGATGCCGTAGGTGCCGAACTCGGGTGCCTTGAGGTTGGCGCCGGGCCGCGCTCGACGGCCTGGTTGCTTGTTCCAAGGCGCCGCCTTATATAAGGCGGCGCCTTAGTAAGACACCCGGCCGAAGCGCGGCGGCTCACCCGTGCCGAACGCACCGCCGCGCTGGCGCGCCGCCGCGCCCACTTCGCCCGCCGCTTCCGCCGCTGAACGCCGGCCCTGACGCGGGCCGAACCCCGAGCACCGAGCACCGAGCACCTCCAACGGGACGGATCGGGCCCCGACGCGAGCCGGACCGGTCGACGCCCGCCGCGCGCCCGCCCCGTACGCGCGGCGCACCCGCTCGATCTCCCCGCCGGACCGGCCGGACCAACCCCCGGATCAAGTCGACTGCCGCTGCGGTGTCCCCGCAAGGCGCTCCCCATCGACCTTCCCCGATCGCGACACGAGGACTGCCATGCGCGCTGCCGGAAACCCTGCCCGTGCGAGAACCGCCGCCGCGGCACTGATCGCCGCCTCGCTACTCGCGCTCACCGGATGCGGAGGCGGTGACAAGGACGGCGGAACCACGGCGTCGGGCACCGCCGGCACCGGGACCCCGCGGGCGGGCGGCACGCTGACCATGCTGGCCACGGGCGAGTCGAACTCCCTGGACCCGTTCGGCGCCAACTACGGCGGCGCGCCCGCCGACAACGCTCGGATGGCCGCGCTCTACGACACCCTGGTCTACCTGGACCCGGAGGCCAACACCGTCAAGACGCAACTCGCGGAGTCACTCGCCACGGCGGACGGCGGCGCGACATGGACGTTGAAGCTCCGCCCCGGCGTGACGTTCTCCGACCATACGGTCTTCGACGCCGAAGCGGTGCGCCTCAACTGGGAGATGCACGCCAGGCCCGAGCTGCGTTCGCAGCACCGCGCCGCCGCCATCGGCCTGACCTTGACGGTGGCCGACGCCCTCACCTTGCGGATCTCGCTGCCCGCACCGAACCCGAGCTTCGACCGGACAGTCGCCGCCGACCTGACGTTCATCGCAGCCCCGTCCGTGATCGCCAAGGGTCCCGACGTCTACCGCACCCGGCCGGTGGGCGCCGGACCGTTCACCCTCACGCGCTGGACCCGCGGCTCGGAACAGACCTACGAGAAGAACCCGGGCTACTGGCAGAAGGACAAGAGGCTGCCCTACCTCGACCGCGTCAGCATCAAGGTCGTCTCCGACATCGAGCAGCAGTACAAAACCCTCCGCGCCCGCGGCGCCGACATCGTCATCGGCGCCGAAGCGCTCCTCGACCGCGCGGGCAACGGACTGAACAGCCGCCCGGTACGCGCAAACGGCGGCCAAGCCGTGCAGTTCAACGTCATCAAGGCACCGTTCGACGACGTCCGGGCCCGCCGCGCCCTCGCCCTCGCCGTCGACCCCGCCGACATGGCCAGGACCCTCGGCGTCGGCGCCGTCCCAGCACGCGGCTACTTCAACACCGGCTCCCCGTTCTTCGACGCCGCAGCCGCCCAACCCGCCTTCGACAAGGTCGAGGCACAGCGGCTCTTCGACGAACTCGCCGCCCAGGGACGCAAAACCGAGTTCACCTTCGTCGTCCCCAAATCATCGGTGTCGGACAGGGTTGCCGAGTACCTGCAAAGCCGCCTCAACCAGTACCGCCACGTCTCCCTGAAAATCGAATCCCTCGACATCGCCGCGTACGTCACCCGGGTGGTCGTGCAGAAGGACTACCAGGCCACCCTCACCCAGGACTGGGTCATCGACCCCGAGCCTCGCACCTGGAACACGTTCTCCTCCACCAGCCCGCAAAACCCGGCCGGCTGGAAGAATCCCGACGCCGACCGCGCCCTCCGGGCCGGCCGTGCCGCAACCGACCCGGCAAGCCGCAAGGCCGCCTACAACGACCTCCAACAGGTCTTGGCCGCCGACCTGCCACTGTGGGTATACGGCGAATCCACCCAAGGCCCCGTCTTCACCGACCGCGTCACCGGCGTCGCCCTGTTCAACTCCGGTTCGGTGCTCATGGACCGCATCGGACTGACCGGCTGACCCCCATGCAAGCGCACAGACGCCGGCACCTCGCCGCCCGCGACGCGCCCCGCGTCCCGGACGCGCCGGCCCCTCCTCGGCCCCTGGAGACGAATCCGTGCCCGAGAAAGTGCTGCTTGAGTACGACGGCCCGATCGCCACGATCACCAACAACAACCCGGACAAGCACAACGCGTTCGACGTCCGGCCGGGACGTGGGCGCCATCGGCGGGGGCCAAGTCACCATGACCCACCACGAACTGACGACGCGCGGGCACCGCGGCGTCCAGCAGATGTTCGACCTGGACACGCCGATCCTGGTGGCATGCAAAGGCTGGTCGATCGGGGCGTCGTTCCAGCGTGCGCTGCCGGCCGCCTGTTCCAGATATGCGGTCACGGAGTGGCCTCGGACCTCGTGCTGACCGGGCGTGCGATGGACGTGAACGAGGCGTACGCGCACGGCGTCGTCTCCCGCGTGGTGCCGGCCGACCGGCTCGACGCGACGGTGCGCGAGATGGCGGAGAAGATCGCCGCGGCACCCTTCGCGACCGTCAAAACCGCGCGCCGGGTGATCCGGCACCTCGCGGAGCCGGAGATCCGCAGCTCGATGGCCGAGGAGCTGATCGCCCAAACGTACCTGAGCCGTTCGGATGACCTGGCGGAGTTTCGCGCCGCCCGCGCCGAAAGCCGTCCGCCGCACTACACCGGGAGCTGACCGCCCGCCATGACGCACAACGCAGCGACCACTCCGCCCACGGAGCCCAACGGCCCGCCCGCGCACGGGCGCTATCCCGGCCTGCCCGAGCCCGCCCCCCTCGGCACCAGCGCCCTCCCCGCGCACGCCTACCAGGGCGTCGTCGTGTTCATCACCGGTGGCGGCACCGGCCTGGGCAAGGCCATCGCGTCCGAGTACGCCCGCCTGGGCGCGGACATCGTCGTCGCCTCACGCAGTGACGACCACCTCAAGGCCGCCCGCGAGGGCCTGGCAGGACTCGGCGGCCGGGTTGCCACCGTGACCTGCGACATCCGCGACCCGGAACGGATCGCCGAGGCGTTCGACGCCGCCGAGCAGCACTTCGGGCTACCGCACATCCTGATCAACAACGCCGCCGCGAACTTCCCCATCCCCGCCGAGGACATGTCCCCCAACGCGTGGCGCACGGTCGTCGACATCACCCTCAACGGCACCTACTTCTGTGCCCGCGAGTTCGCCCGCCGCCACCTCGCGGCCGGCAGCCCCGGATCCATCGTCAACATCGGCGCCTCCTACGCCTGGACCGGCGGCCCGGGCTTCGCCCACAGCGCCGCCGCCAAAGCGGGCGTCAAGAACATGGTCGAAACGCTCGCCGTCGAATGGGGTCCCTACGGCATCCAGATCAACGGCCTTGTCCCCGGGCTGTTCCCTCACGAGGACATGACCGCCGACATTCGCAGCAACGTCGACCACGCGCGCGCCAAAGACCCCCTCCAACCCGCGCTTCGCACCGGGCGCCTACGCGAACTGGGCTGGGCCGCAACGTTCCTCACCTCCCCCTACGCCCGCTTCATCTCCGGCCACACCCTCGTCGTCGACGGCGCCAACTGGCAACGCCGAGCCCTCCTCAACCACCCGGTGGTCGCCGTCCGCGACCAGATGGGACGCGGCCCGTTCGAGCCGTGATCAGCCATGAGAGGAAGCGGCGCAGTGGCCCATGCGAAGTGACGGCCCGCAGCACCGACACCGACGGCAACATCGGGTGTGCGGCGTCGCCGAGCAGGGTGACGCGTCCGAAGCTCCAGTGCGGCAGCGGGTCGCGGTCGAGCATCGGGTATTCGAGGATCGTCGAGGAGCGTTCGATCAGTGTTGCCGGGTCGATCCACGGCAGGCTCCGGTCGGCCAGACCGGCGCGCGCCTCCGCCGTGGTGACGCGACGGTGCGAGCGGTCCAGGGCCCGAACGCCATCCCTGGTCTGCTCGAAGCCTCGGAACGCCAGGCCGGTGCGGACGCAGTCCGGTCCGAGCCGCTCGCGTACCGCCGTCAGCAACATCAGGTGCAGGCGGCCGCGGTGCACCGAGTACTGCGGCCACCGGTAGCCCGCCGTCAGTCCGAGCGGCTCCGTCCACACCGGCTCACCCGCCCGATCGTGGTAGGCCAACCGATGCGGGGGCACCGAGACGGCGGCCAACTCGTCGGCCAGGCCGAGCTCGGCGAGTTCCCGAACGGCGTGCGGCAGCAGGTTGATTCCCACACCCACCGCCTCGATGGTTCGCGCCGCCTCGCTCACCCGCGGCCGAAACCCGGCCGCGTGCAGACTCAGCGCGCAGGTCAACCCGGCGATCCCACCACCGACGATGGAGACCCTCATCCGCCCGCTCCTCGCCTTTCGCCGCCGCTGTCATGGCAGTTCATCCGCAGGAACCCGGCTGGTACGCCGACTGCGCTCGTTCACGGCAGGACCGCTCATGTCGGCGAACGCGGAGGCGCTGAACAGCCATTGCTCTGCCGCGATCAGCCGGACCCGCTGTCCTCGACGGATCGCCGGCGAAGACCGCGCCCACCTTGTCCGGCCGGACGTACAGGGTGGTTCCGGTGGTGCCGTCGGGGTTGGTGAACGGGGCATGCGGCGCCCGCCGCATCGGCCGTGGCAGGCCGGTACGGCGGGCGGCCGGGGGACGCGCGTGCGTCGAATCAGGATTCGGCGGCCTGCTTGATCAGGTCGGCGACGGCCGTGGGTTGCGAGACGTAGATCGCGTGGCTGCCCGTCACCTCGACCGTCGTGGCCCCGATCCGCTCGGCCATGGCGTGTTGTGCCGGCGGCGGAATCATCCGGTCCTCGGACGCGATCAGGTACCAGGACGGCTTCGTGCGCCACGCCGGGGTGGTCACCGCGCCGGCGAGCGCCTCCACGCCCCAGGGGACCTGCGAGTCGGCCAGGAACCGCGCCTGGGCGAGCGACAGGTCGCCGGCGAAGGACTCGGGGAACTTCTCCCGGTCCAGGAGCAGGAAGCCGTCGACCGGCGGCAGGATCGGCGGTACCGGCGCGCCGGGCGGCGGGTCGGCGATCAGGGTGTTCACCGACTCGCTCTTGTCCGGGGCGAAGGCGGCGATGTACACCAGCGCCGTCACCTTGTCGTGGTTGCCCGCCTCGGTGATCACCGCGCCGCCGTACGAATGACCGACGAGCGTGACCGGTCCCGGCTGCGCGTCGATCACCCGCCGGGTGACGAGCACGTCGTCGTCCAGCGACAACGTGGGGTTCTGCACGACGGCCACGTTGTACCCGTCCTCGGTCAGGGCCTCGTACACCCCCTGCCAGCCGGCGCCGTCCACGAAGCCGCCGTGGACGAGGACGACGTTCCCCCGCGATGCGTTGTCGCTCATCGTTTCCTCCCGAGTCCTGCGGGGCTGATGACGCGGATGACCCAGCCCGTGGCACCGAACGTAGGAGCGCGAACCGCGCGGCCTCTTGCGTCATTTGACGCAAATCGAGGGCTACCTCGGTAGCACGGTGCCGTCGAGCGCATCGCGCAGCCCGGCCCGAGAGGTCACGCCCAGCTTGGGGAAGGCCCGGTAGAGGTGGGAGGAGACCGTACGCGGGGACAGGAACAGCCGCTCACCGATCTGCTTGTTGGTCAGGCCGGTCGCGGCCAGGCTCGCGATCCGGTACTCCTGAGCGGTGAGCGCGCCGTCCTGCGGACCCGCGAGGTGATCACCGACGCAGGCCCGCAGTTCGTGTTCCGCGCGTCGTGCCCAGGGCGTCGCGCCGAGCCGTTCGAAGGTTTCCACAGCCGCGGCCAAGTGCGGCCGAGCTGCGGCGAGTGCGCCGCCGTGCCGCAGCCGTTCGCCGTAGTACAACCGGATGCGGGCGTGCTCGAAGGGCCACCGCTCGGCAGCCTCGTCGGCCAGGGCCTCGCCGAACCACCGCAGGGCCTTGGCGTCGTTCCGGCACGCCATGGCGGCGGAGGCGCGCAGGACGATGCGCAGGCGCGGCGAGACCGCGTCGAGTCCCGCCTTTCGGGCCGCCGCGACGTGATCGCGCGCCCTGTCGTGCCGGCCGGTGCGCACCGCCGCCTCGACGGTGTCCAGGATCGCCCACAGCGCGTGCCCGACGAACGGGGCGAGGGTCCCGGCGGGCGAGATCCGGCACGCGTGGTGGTGGGCCGTCTCGAAGTCGCCCCGGGAGAGCGCGAGTATCGTCTTGGCGTGCGCGGCATAGCAGGTGATGGCGTGCGCGCGCCGGGAGCCGCCCCACTGGTCCATCCGGTCGGCGAGGGCGCGGGCGGTGGTGTAGTCACCACAGGCCGCGGACACACACGCGAGGACGAACTCTCCGGTCCACGACCGCAGCGGGTAGTGGAACTCCTGGCACAGCGCCAGCCCGTTGCCGACCACGTCGCGCAGTTCGGCCCACCGGCCGGTGAGCCAGGCGTGGCTGCCCCACAGGAACGAGGCCTGGATGGCCGGGAAGTTGTTCTCGCCGCCGCGTCCACCCCGCGCGGTGCGCAACAGCGACTCCTCCATGGCGCCGAGGCGGTCGGCGTAGGCCCCGGCTGTGCCGATCCGTACGATCCGGACCGGATCGGAGGTTTCGACCAGGGCCGCGACGGCGGCGTCGAGCCGGGCCCAGTCGCCCGGGCACGCCCGGGCCGGGTCGGCGAAGGTGGCCCGCAGCAGCCGCAGTGTGTCCGGGACCGAGGTGCACTTGGCCAGCGCCGCGTCGTAGGCCGCCCACAGCCGTGACCCGGCGCCGTAGACGCAGACGATGAGCAGGGTCGACAGCGCTTCGAGCATGGTGGGATCGGCCAGGTCGTAGGGCTCGGGCTGGAGCGCGATGGCGCCGGACAGCAGGCGGTGCGCGGTGTCGACATCGCCGTGGCTGTTGAGCAGATACATCGCGGCGGCCACCGTGGCCGCCAATGAGTCGGCGTCCGGGTCGGCCTGACGCGCATGGTCCAGCAGACGGGGCACGTCGCGCAGGTCGCCGGTGATGTTCGCACCGACGTACGCGGCCTTGGCCAGCCGCCGAGCCTGCTCGGCCGTTGCCGGACTCAGGTCGGCGGCGCGGACCAGCGCGGCCACCGAGCCCGGCCCGTCGCCACGGCGGGCGCTGATGTCCGCGGTCTCCTCCAGCAGCGCGGCGATCTGCTCGTCGGGCTCCTCCGCCGCCTGCGCCAGGTGCCAGACACGCTGCTCGGGAACCCCGGCCCACGCCTCGGCGAGCGCGCGATGCACACTGCGCCGCTGGTCGCTGGTGGACAGGTCCACCACGGTCGAGCGAATGAGCGAGTGCCGGAATCCGAGGCGTCCGGTCATGTCGTCGACGTGGACGAGGTGGGCCCGCTCCGCGGGCGCGAGATGCTTGAGATCGCAGCGCCCCGCCACCGCCCGGCGCATCACCAGGAGATTGCCGCTGCCCTCCAACGCCGCCACGAGCAGCAGATGTCGGGTGGCCGCCGGCAACACGGTGATCCGGGAGGCGAAGGTCGACCGAAGTCGCCGGCTGAGCGGGATGCGGCTCGGCAGGGCCCGACCGGCGCTGCGCTGGGAGTCGGTGAGGGCGGCCGGGAGTTCGAGCAACGCGAGCGGGTTGCCCTCGGCGTCGGCCATCAGGCGTCGGCGCACCCTCGGGGCGAGCGAGGGGAAGCGGCGGGAGAGCAGTTCCTCGGACGCGGCCTCGGTGAGCGGGCCCAACTCGTGGAGCGGCAGGCCGCCGTGGTCGAAGAAGCCCTCGTCGCCGATCCGGACCGCGCAGACCATGCCCGCCCGGACCCCCACCAGGCGGCGGGCCACCTGTGTGAGCACCACGGCACTGGCCGGGTCCAGCCACTGCGCGTCGTCCAGCACGAGCACGGTGGGCCGGTCGTGGGAAAGATCCGCGAGCAGCGACACCACGGCTTCGCAGACCGCCTCCGGCCCGGGAGCGGCGGCCCGTTCCAGGTCCAGCGCCGCGGCGAGCACGGGTATACCGGCGATCCCGGCCCGCACGTCGGGAGCGGAGGTCAGTAACCGACGCAGCGCGCCGTATCCGATCCGCGCCCGGTACTGCACGCCGACCGTGTGCGGTACACGCATCCCGGCCGCCTCGGCCCGCCGGGCGAACGCCGTGAGCAGTGTCGTCTTCCCGACGCCCGGCTCTCCGAGCAGCACCAACGACCCACCGCCGTAACCGACATCGGTCAGGAAGGCGTCGAGCCGCGCCAAGTCGGCCTCGCGGCCGATCAACGCGCCCTCACCCGCGTTGGACGCCCGGCCGTCGGCCGAGGCGCCGAACCGGGTGTGGTCGCCGGTGTGGTCGCCCATGACGACACCTCCTGGAGTCCGTTGCGTTCGACGCCGAACACGCGTGCGGCCCCGCCGGCACACGTCGCGGCCGATCGCGGGCACGGTGTTCCCTGCGAGTGTCGCCCGGAGCGTGGCCGACATCGACAGGATGCCTGCGGCGGGCACGAGTTCGACGTTCACCCTGTGATTTCGACGACAAAATGATCGGCTTTTCGTGCACCGGAGTGTCGTTCGCGATGGGCGGCGAGCCCGCCCGCCTCGGCGCGACACGACATCGCCGGCAACAACCGGAACGACGTCGCCTGGGTCGTCCAGTGGGGCGACCAATGGGGGAACCGCGCCACCCCGAAAGTGGACCAGACATCGGACACCGCACGGAGCGCGCGCCGATCGACGATATGACATGGCGTATTGAATCGGCACCGGAGCGTCATCTAGAGTTTTCGGTATGGCGGATCAGATCACCGGCGGACCGGAACTCCTCGAATACGTCAGGGAGTTCTCTCTCAGGGAAGACGATATTCTCCGCGACCTGCGACGGACGACCGCGGAGTTACCCGCCGGGAAATCGATGCAGGTCATGCCCGAGGAGGGACAGTTCCTCGCGATGCTGGTCGCGGCGACGGGTGCCGCGGAGGTGCTGGAGATCGGTACTTTCACCGGGTACAGCACCCTGTGCATGGCGCGCGCGCTGCCCTCGCACGGGCGATTGGTCACCTGCGACATCAGCGCGCGCTGGCCCGAGATCGGCGCTGAATACTGGCGGCGGGCGGGTGTTTTCGAACGCATCGAGGTTCGTATCGGCGCGGCGACCGAAACTCTCGAAGAAATGATCGCCGAGGGCCGGTCCGGCGCATTCGGTCTCGTGTTCATCGACGCCGACAAGGCGAATTATCCGCGATACTACGAACTCGCCCTGCACCTGGTGCGGCCGGGTGGATTGTTGGTGCTGGACAATACGCTCTTCTTCGGTCGGGTCGTCGATCCCCTCGCTGTGGATCCGGACACCGCCGGTGTCCGGGAGGTCAACGCCACGATCCGAGACGACCGACGGGTCGACATCTGCATGCTCCCGATGGCCGACGGCATCACCCTGGTCCGCCGGAGGTGACCGCCCTTTCGCCGAGGTCCGGCGCGATCAGCCGAAGCATCTCGGGAGCATGCCGCGACCCGGCCACGAGGTGCAACACCTGAACGCCTTCGGCGAAATCCCGCTCGACCACCCCGTCCCCACACCGGCATGGCGACTCGTCGAAACCGGCGAACCGGTAGGCGACCTCCATCACGCGATTGCGGTCCGTGGCGCGGAAGTCCGCCAGCAGGTGCACACCGGCCCGGGCCGCCTGGTCGACCAGCCAGTTCAGGATGATCGTGCCGGCGCCGAACGCCACCACACGACACGAGGTGGCGAGCAGCCTGAGACGCCATACCCGCGGATGCTTCCGCAGCAGCACCACGCCCACCGCACCGTGTGGCCCGAAGCGGTCGGTGAGCGTGGTGACCAGAACCTCGTGGTGGGCATCGTCGAGGAGGGCGCGCAGCGTCGCGTCCGGGTAGTGCACCCCCGTCGCGTTCATCTGGCTGGTGCGCAGCGTCAACTCCTCGACCCGGGACAGCTCCTCCTCCGTGGCCCGCCCGATGCGCATCACCATCTCCAGCGAGCGCAGGAAGTCGTCGTGCGAGCCGGTGAATCGTGCGCGTTCGTCCGTGCGCCGAACCCCGGCCCGGTACATCGTCCGGCGCCGGCGCGCGTCGACGGTCACCGTCCTCGGGCTGAACTCGGGCCGATCGAGCAGCGTCGCGGCATCCTCTGCCCGGTAGCAACGTACGTCCGGAAGGTGGTGGGCGACCTCGGCCCGCTCGGCCGGTTGGTCGTCGATGAAGGCGATGGCGGAGGGCGCGAACCCCAGCCGCTCGGCGATCCGCCGAACACCCTCCGACTTGCGCCCCCAGCCGATCTCCGGCACGACGAACCAGTCGGCCATCCCCAGCGCCCGCAGCCGGGCCCAGGTCGGGTCGTGATCGTTGCGGCTGCACACGGACTGCAGGATGCCGCGCCCGTCCAGGCCGGCGATCACCTCGCGGATGGCCGGGAACGGGACGACGTGCTCGTCCTCCAGCAACGTGCCGTGCCAGAGCGTGTTGTCGAGGTCCCAGACGAGGCACTTGACCAGCGTGGGCGGCATGTCCGGTTCCAATGAGCCGGGTTCGTCGACGGCCATGATCGGGATCACCGCCGACCCAGCACGTGGTCGGCCAACATCAACTGACACATCTCGTTGCTGCCCTCGATGATCTCCATGAGCTTGGCGTCGCGGTACGCCCGCGCGACGACATGACCGTCCCGTACCCCGGCCGACGCGAGCACCTGGACGGCCGCCGCCGCGCCCTTGACCGCGTTCTCCGCCCCGACGTATTTCGCCAGTACGACGGCCGCGGCCAGGTCGGAGGCGTGCTCGTCCCAGCAACGACTCGCGTACTCGCAGACCCGGGTCGCCACCTGCTCGGCGGTCCACAACTCGGCCAAGTGCCGTGCCACCAACTGATGTTGCGCCAGAGGCCGACCGAACTGCTCCCGGGACAGCGCGTGTCCGACGGCCGCCGCCACACAGGCCCGCAGGATGCCCACACACCCCCAGGCGACCGAGACGCGACCATAGGCCAGAGCCGTCGTCACCAGCAGGGACAACGGCTGACACCCACCGCCCAGCAAACTCTCCAGCGGCAACCGCACCCGGTCGAACCGGACTTCCGCGTGTCCGGCCGCCCGACAACCCAGCGGGTCGGCAACGCGGGAGATCCGGACCCCGGGGGTGTTCCGGGGCACCATCACCACGGCTCCGCCTTCCCCCATCCGGGCGACGACCAGGAACACATCGGCGTGGTCGGCCGCGGTCACCCACTTCTTGCGGCCGGTGAGCAGCACGCCGTCGCCGTCGACGGCGACGGTGGTCGCGACGGCGGACAGGTCACTGCCCGCCTGCACTTCGCTGAAAGCCATCGCCGCCGTGTCACCCGAGGCCAACCGCGGCAACAGCTCCGCCGCCTGCGCCGGATCACCCATCCGTTCGATCGTCCACGCGGCCATGCCCTGCGAGGTGAGTACGCTGCGCAACGAACCGCACAGACTGCCGACATGCGCGGTGAACTCGCCGCCGTCCGTGCTCGACCACCCCAAACCGCCATACTTCTTGGGAATCTGCACCGTGAGCAGGCCGGCCGCGCCGAGTTTGCGGATGACGTCGTCGGGGAGTCGGCCCGCGCGGTCCCAGTCACCCGCCCGGTCACCGACCAGTTCGGTGACGGTCGAGGCCGCCGCGCCGACGGTTTCACGCACCGGGGCCTCCGGGGACCGGCTGCCGCAGTCGTTCCACGAGTTCGGCCATGCGCACCACCGTGCGGAAGTTGTCCATCCGCAGATCGGCGCCGCGGATGGTGATGTCGTACGTCCGCTCCAGATACACCACCAACTCCATGGCGAAGAGCGAAGACAGGCCCCCGGGGCCGAAGACGTCCGCGTCGGTGGTCCAGGCCCGCCCCGTGTGCCGGGCCAGGAAGCGCAGTAGTTCCGCCTCGACGCCGTCCGGGTCGACGCCGGGCTCCGGCGGCGCCGGATCGGGCGACTCGAACGATTCGGACGACACAGTCATGCCTGTTCTCCCTCGTATGGGTAGAAGCCGTGCCCGCTCTTGCGGCCGAGTCGGCCGGCGCGCACCATCTCGAGGAGCAGTTCGCAGGGGCGGCATCCCTCGTCGCCGGTCCGGTCGTGCAGCACCCACAGCGAGTCGACCAGGTTGTCCAGTCCGATCAGATCCGCGGTGCGCAGCGGGCCCGTCGGGTGGCCCAGGCACCCCTGCATGAGCCGGTCCACCGACTCGACGCTCGCGGTGCCCGCGGCAACCACCCGGACCGCGCTGTTGATCATGGGGTGCAGGATGCGACTGGTGACGAACCCCGGCGCGTCCTCGACCACGATCGGCTCCCGCCGCAGCGCGGCGAGCAGGGTGCGAATGGCGTGCATGGTGGCCTCGCCGGTGTGCGTGCCCCGGATCACCTCGACCGTGCGGATCAGGTGGGGCGGGTTCATGAAGTGCGTGCCGATCAGATCCGCCGGGCGGGCCACCGCCCGGGCCAGTTCGTCGATCGGGATCGCGGACGTGTTGGAGATGATCGTGGTGCCCGGCGGGACCAGTGCGGACACCTCCGCGAGGACCTTGGCCTTGGCGTCGGCGTCCTCGGTGACCGCCTCGATCACCGCCCCGGGGGCCGAGGCGTCGGCCGTCGTCGCCTCGGTGAAGGAGGTTGCCCTGAGGAGAACGCCCGTGCCCGCGCCGTCCGGCAGCGCGTCCATCAGTCGGGCCATGCGCACCATGCGATCGATGCGCGCGGGGGCCTCGTCCAGTCGGTGTCGGTCCGGATCGACGAGGGACACCGCGACCCCGTGCCCGATCGCCAGCGCGGCGATGCCCGACCCCATCACCCCCGCGCCGACGACGGCCAATCGTCGCCCGATCTCCGGCGTACCGTTCTCCGCTGCCATGTCGTCTCTCTTTCGGTCCCGGCCGGGCCGGTTATGGGGACACGAGGCCGTCCGCGGGCTTCGGGTCCGCGCCCGCGAGTCCCGCGTCGACACCCTCGGGGTCCTCGGTCTCCATCCGGACACCCTCGACGCCGGCGTAGAACTGCTGTGCCCACAACCGGTATCGGCCGATCGGCCCGTCGCCCTTGGCGAGCTTCGGCTGTTCGACGTGTTCCTGGTGGTTCCACATCAGCAGGTCGGCTCCGGTGTCCAGGCTCGCCAGCCGCTGGATCAGCGAGCCGCCCAGTCGCGCGACGGGCATCGTGGCCGCGCGTGCGATGCTCTCGGGCAGGCCGGGCACGCGGCCCAGTTCCAGCTTCGTGCCGAAGCGCAGGTGGATGCGCCCCGGGGTGGTCGGCGTCGCGTGGAGCATCACGTGGAGGTTGCCCGCGCCCCGCGGCAGGACGGTGCGGGCCGCGATGGTGGCCAGGCCGATCACGGTGAGCGTGTACGACTGGCGGAAGCCGCGCATGACGGTGCCGCGCGCGGTCGCGGTGACCGTGGCGATCGGCTCCCCGGGCATCGGCTTGCCGTCGATGTCGAGATCTTGAAGACCGTGCAGTGCGGGCAGGTGGCCCCAGTCGAAGGCGTTCTCGATGACGTCCTGCGGATGCCCGGCGATGTCGAACGTGTCGTGGCTGTACGGCTGCCGGTCGTCCATGGGCAACACCGGCACCCGCCACTGCGGCGGCAGGCCGAGGGCATGCCGCCACACGTAGATCGAGCCGTTGGCCTCGCACACCGGGTACGGGGTCAGCGACGCCTTCGGGGGCTGCAGGCCGTAGCCGCTGCGCACGCATGTGCCGGCCGGGTCGAATGCGAAGCGGTGGAAGG
This sequence comes from Embleya sp. NPDC056575, assembly GCF_042793325.1. NCBI lineage: Bacteria > Bacillati > Actinomycetota > Actinomycetes > Kitasatosporales > Streptomycetaceae > Embleya > Embleya sp. NPDC056575. The sequence continues at coordinate 106,012 of NZ_JBHTVA010000007.1, read as the reverse complement.
GGCAGACGATGTCCTCGCCCTCGATCGAACCGCCGACCCCCAGGTGTGCGCCCAAATGCGGGCAGCGCGGGTGCACGGCCCGGAGCACGCCCTTGGTGGTGCGATACAGGACCACTTCGGCACCCGCGAGCGCCCGGGTGGTGATGGCGCCGGGGCGCACCTCGTCCGAGAAGGCCAGGCAGAACCAGCCGTTCGGGTGCGGGCGGGTGGGGGCGTGCAGGGTATCGGCCGGAGCCGCCCCGAACGTGCCGACGCGGCGGGCCCGCAGAAGCCCCTTGACCAGTGGCTTCACATGAGGCCTCATGGCATCGCTCCTAGTGGTCGATCGGGCAACCGCCGGCGCCCGGTGTGGTGGGGGGCGGGGTGGCCGCGGACCGCGTCGCGTGCGCGCGCGGTTCGGCGGTGACGGTGTCGCTCGCGCGGCGTGCGTCGAGGCGAAGGTGCAGTCCGCGCGAGCTGAGACTGGTCTCCACCTTGGGGCGGAAGGGTTCGTCGCCGACGGGGACGAGGTGCCAGCGGGCGACGATGGCGGTCAGCGCGAGGATGGCCTCGGTGAGGGCGAACTGGTCCCCGATGCACTTGCGGGGGCCGGCACCGAAGGGGATGTAGGTGGCCCGGTCGGGCTGGGCCCCGAGCCAGCGGTCCGGGTCGAACCGGTCGGGCTCGGAGTACAGGTCGGATCGGCGGTGCAGGAGGTAGGGGCTGAGCACGATGGTGCTGCCGCCCTTGAAGCGCACTCCGCCGAGCTCGGCGTCCTCGCGGAGGGTGCGCGTCATCATCCAGGCGGGCGGGTACAGCCGCAGCGTCTCGGTCACGACGCGGCTCGCCAGGCCGAGTGAGGGAAGGTGCCCGGCGTCGAGGGCGCCGCCGTTGTCGGCCAGGACCTCGTCGGTCTCGGTCTGGAGGCGGCGCTGCACGTGCGGGTTGTCGGCGAGCAGGTGCAGTGCCCAGGCCAGGGTGATGGCCGTGGTCTCCATCCCGCCCAGGAAGAACGTCAGCGCCTCGTCGGCCAGTTCGGTGTCGCTGAGTTGCCTCTCGCCGCCCTCGCTCTCCTCGTCGACCGCGCCGATCAGCGCGGAGAGCAGGTCGGCGTGGTCGGTGGGGTCGGCGCGGCGCTCGGCGATGATCTCCTCGATGGTGGCCGACAGTCGGTGTCGGGCCTCGTCGTAGCGTCGCTTCTTGGGGGTCGGCAGCCCGCGCAGCAGGGCGGGTGTCATCATCCGGCGGAAGAACGCGCTGACCACGGTGGAGGTGTCGGTCAGGGCTCGCCGCATGGTCTCCTCCGGCAGGGCGCCGCTGAACATCGTCTCCATGGTGGCGCGTGTGGTCAGCGTCATCATTTCCTGGGTGATGTCGACGACGTCGCCGTCGCGCCAGGTCGCCGCCTTCGTCTGGGCCGCGCGGGCGAACACCGCGCCGTACCCGGCGAGTCGGGTGGGATGGAAGGACGGCTGGCACAGTCGGCGCTGACGCCGGTGCAGGGGGTACGCGCAGGTGGACAGGCCGTCGCCGATGACCTCGCGGATGCGGTCGTAGATGGCGCCGCCCTTGTCGAAGACGCGGTCGTTGAGGAAGACCTGCCGGGTCAGTCCCGGGTCGCAGATCATCACGGCGGAGCTGGGGCCGAGCCGGATGCGGACCATCTCGCGGTAGCCCGACAGCGATGTGATGAACGCCAGCGGATCGCGCAGCAGCGGCAGCGCGTGACCCAGCAGCGGCAGGGCACGCGGGGCCAGGGGAATCGCCGCGACGGTGGTGGTACCGGTGGTGGGCATGGACGACCTCATTCCGGGTGTGTCCGAGCGGCCGGTGCCGCGGGGTTGGTGTCGCGGGTGACTTCGATCAGGGCGGTGGTCCAGCGGAAGCCGAGCCCGAAGCTGAGCACCAGGACGCGGTCGCCGGCTCGCGCGGTCCCCGAGCGGAACAGCCGGTCGAGGCCGAGCAGGATGTCGCACGGCCCGGCATGGCCGAGGTGGCGACCGAAGGTCCAACTGGTGTCCTCGCAGCGCAGATCCAGCGGTGACCCGGCGAGCACCAGGTCGAGCACGATCGACCCGATCGCGATGGCCACCACGTGCGTGACGTCGCCCGGTTTCGTGTCGGTCTCGTCGAGGACGGTCTCGACGCAACGGCGGGTGGCGCGTTGCAGCGTGTCCATGTGCGGCATGAGCCCGCTGTCCTCGATGGGAAACGGCCGACCGCCGCCGGGGTGGCCCGTCCTGGCCCGGGTCAGCACCTCCAGGCGCGGCTCCACGGCCTGCGCGGTCGCGGCCAGCCGGGCGAAGCCGGTGCCTCGGGTCAGCACGGCGGCGGCGCCCGTGTCGCCGGCCACGTAGCCCATCTCCCGGGCGCCGCCCCAGCGTTGTTCCGGGAATCGGGCACCGGCGGTGACCAGCGCGGCCTTCGCCGCGGGCCGGGCGGTGAGATGTTCGGCGGCGGCGACCAGCGCGGCGGCCCCTCCGTCGCTGGCGGCGCACAACTCGTAACCGACGGTGTGCGCTCCGCCGAGCACGCGCAGCAGGTAGGTTCCCGGCGTGTAGTGGTCCTCGTCCTGGAAGTTGGCGTGCACGAGCGCGCTGAGGTCGGCGGGCGCGACGTCGGCGTGGCGCAGCGCCTTGAGGCCGGCGCGGGCGGCCATGTGCGTCGGCGTGTGATCGGTCGCGATGGCGGCCGAGGTGAATCCGTTGAGCGTGGCCGGACGGGGCTCGACGACGGGTGCGTCGCGTGGATCGGGTACGGGGACGATGGGTGGGATCCAGGCGCCGGTGCCCGCGATCGTGATGTCCTGCCACAACATCGATGTCTCCTCGACTGTCACGAATCGGCTGTCACGCGTCGATCGATCGGCGGGTGTCGGCGAGGGGTCGGACGAGTCCGCCGCTGTGGTCGGGGTCGTGTGCGCTGACCGAGGCGATCCGGGCGAGCGTGTGGCCGTCGGCGGTGGCGGCGGTCAGGATCCCGGTGGCGAAGTCGCAGTGCAGCCGGATGCTCGGGTGTGCCGCACCGAGTCGGCAGTCGTTGCCCGGCCCACCGAGGTCGACCTCGCCGAGACCGGCCATCGGGCCCACCCGGGGCGGGAGTTCGCCGGCGGGTGGCAGCAGGAGCAGGTGCACCATCGCGTCCAGCAGGATGGCGGGCACGATCGCGTCGGACAGGGCCGGTGCCCAGGTGACGTGGTCGAAGCCGAACGAGGCGCTGTTCCCGTCGGGGCCCCGGGCGTGGTCGCGGGTGCCGGCGAAGGGGCCGGTGAGCGAGATCGGCGGGTCGGGGGTGTAGACGGGCATCGCGAAGTCGGGTTCGGGGCGGTGCGCCGAGCAGTCCGGGGGCGGGGCGAGGGCGGGATATCGCCGGGCCAGGTTGACCTTCGTCTCGCACAGCAGGTCGTTGAAGCGCAGGACCCGGTCGTTGCGGCCGATGCGGTGGGTCGTCATACGGACGGCGACCTCGGCGTGGTCGCGGTGCCGGCTGGTGACCCGGGCCTCGACCGCGACGGTGCGTGGCGGGCCGGTGAGCCCGACCGTGATCGAGGTGTGGCAGCGCAGGTCGCGGAATCCGGTGACCACAAGATCGGGGCACAACAACGCGGCGGCGCCGGCGGCGGCCTCCAGGGTGAACGTGCCGGGCAGCGTGTACTCGCCGTTGACCCGGTGGTGGCGCATCCAACGGCCGTCGCGTTCGGCCAGGGTGCGGGGCTCCCAGGTCTTGGTCAGGACGATCCAGTGCGTGCCGCGGTGGAGGACGCCGTCGAGCAGCGGCGTGCGTACGGCCGGATCCGGGACGGCGGGTGGCGGGACGTCGGGGGTGGGCATACGAAGGCCGTCGGGTGAGCCGTGCGCGGCGATTCCGCGTGTGTGCAGCAGGGTGCGCTCGTCCTCGCGGACGAAGAAGGTCACGCCGTCCGCCGGAGGGCGGGTGACGGCGGCGAGGAACTGGGCGCAGCCCAGCGCGTTGTCGATGTAGGCGTCCATGCGGTTGCGTTTGAGCGTTTCGCGCATGGTGACGCTGCTGGCCACGCCGGCTTCGAGCCAGCCGCTCCACAGGATCGCGAACTCGTGCCGGTCGTTCGGCGCATGGCGACGAGCCCGGGCGCTCGCGTACGCGAGGTATTCGTTGGCGGTGCAGTAGTCGACGTCGCCGGGTGCGGGCGCGAGTGCCGCGAGGGTGCCGAAGTTGACCCAGGTGCGGGGCGGATGCCCGGCCAGCGCGCGTTTGAGGTTGCGGTAACCGGTCGCCTTGGTGGCCCGCACCGCGCGGAAGTCGGCGAGGGTCTTGGCGTGCAGCGCGCGCGAACGCAGTTCCAGCACGGTGTTGACGAGCAGGTCGATGTGCCCGTGACGGTCGAGGACTTCACCCAGCACGGCGGTGGTGCGTTCGGCGTCGAGGACGTCGCACACGCGGTGGTGCACCCGGTCGGCGCCGCACAGGTCGGCCAACCGGCGCATGGTGTGGCCCACCTCGAGCCGTGCCTGGGCCTTCTCGTACAGGGCGCGCAACTCGCCCACCGACGCGTCGGGGCGTTCGCGGCGTCCGGCGACGATGAACTCGGCCTGCGGCGGCAGTGTTTCGCCGGGTTTCGGGGGAGGGGTGCGACCGACCACGTACACGTGGGGTCGGTCGACGGTGCGGGCGAGCGCGTGCATGATCTCGGGGGTGATGCCGCGGGCGCCGCCGAAGGCGACCACGACCGCGCCGGGCGGCAGTGGGCTCCGCGCCGACGGGGTCGGTGCGGCGTTGTCGTCGACGACCGCCACGGTGAGCCAGGCGCCCGCGCGGCAGGCCAGCGTGTGGGTGGGCACCTGGGCGTCGGCCGCCCGCGCCAGCCGGGCCAGGGCGGTGGCGGCGTCCGGTGCGTCGGTGAGCAGGGCCACGCCGCCGCACTGGCGGATCTCGGCGCGCACCGAGCGGACGAGACCGACGATCAGCGCGCTCGACGGGGGTGGCAGGTCGTCCGGTATCGCTCCCAGCAGGACCGCGGCCAGCGAGCCGCCGTTGCGCAGTGCGGGCAGTGCGGCCTGGACCGTGGTGAACGTGAGGTCTTGCAGTGCCTCCATCCGGCCCATTTCGGGGTCGTCGGTGCCGTCGCCGTCGAGACCTCCGTCGTCCTTGGGCAGGTGGGACAGGATCCGGATGTGGCGGGGGACGAACGGCAGATCGGCCAGGGCGTCGGCCGCGTCTTCGGGCGGTACGTGGGTGGTGGCGCCGATACCCGGCCTCGGGGCCCACACCGCGACGTCCGGAGCGCCGGCCGCCGCCGCGGCGAGGTCGGGGGAGTCGGTGATGACGACGGTGCCCGGTGGGACGGCCGGCGTGGCCGCGTCCGCGGGGGGTGGCGTGGTGGGGACCAGGCGGATGGTCTGGCGGCGGCCGAGATACGCCTCGGGGTGTTGCGCGACCGGCGCGACCGGCGTGACCGGGTCGGGTGGTGTGGTGTGTCGGTTCGGTGCGCCCGGACCGGTAGCGGTGTGTGCCTTCGGCGCGGCCGACGCCGGCCTGGTGCGTTCCTCCGGTTCGGCCCGGGTGGGCGTACGGTGCTCCGACTCCGTACCGTCGGCCCGTTCCTCGGCACGTCGGGGCGGATCGGCCCGCTCCGGGCCGGCCGGTGGGGTGAACCGGATCGGCGGTGATCCGGGGGCGGCCGGCGCGACGACGGCGCCGGATCCGGTGACGACGGCCTCCAGGATCGCCAGCACGGCGTCGAGCGAGAGGTAGGTGTGCCCGGCGTCGGCCAACACGGGCAGCGCGTGCGCGGGAGTCGCGGTGGCGTCGTCGCCGGTGAGCGCGGTGGAGAGGACGCCCAGGATCGGCAGGTCGTGTTCGTGTGCCGTGGAGCGTCGGGCGATCGCCAGCATGGCGGCGCCCTCCGCGATGGATCGGCCGTGCGGTACCAGGCCCGCGAGGTGGTGGTCCCAGCCGCTGATCGGGCGCAGGCACACCGCACCGACCAGGGCGAGGTCGCAGGCCCGGTGCCGAAGTTGGCGCAGGGCGACGTCGATGCCGGTGTGCGCGGAGTCCCGGTGCGCGTAGACGCTGGTGCCCATGCCCCGGAAGTCGTAGTAGTTCGCGGCCCGCCCGGACAGGATGCACGAGACGGCGCCGGTGAAGTCGTCCTCGTTCAAGTCGCCGGGAATCACGCCCGCGGCCTCCGCCATCCCCTTCGCGAGGTATTCCTTCAGCCGCCGTGCCTGCGCGGGGTCCGGCAGGATGTCGAACGCGGTGGCGCACTCCGCGGCGTGCACCCGCAGTGCGGCCCGGGTGTTGTGGGTGGTCGGCAGCGACGATCCGACGATGACCGCGGTCGTGGGTCGCAGGTGGGTGCCCGGCTCGCCGAGCCGGTCCAGAAGCGGGCCGAGGGCCTGAAGCGTCATCAGATGCGCGGCGTCCATGTGCCGCATCGTCAGCGGCGGGATGCGCACCCGGCGCGGAGACGGCAGCGGATACGGCAGCCCGAAGCCGGCGTCCGGCCTCGGGGCGCCGCCGGTGAGCCAGGCCGGCACATCGGCGGGATCCAGGCCGGGCAGGTGGGCGTTCCAGCCCACGACGACCATGTCCTCCGTTTCGGCGATGTCCGCCCCGCCGCGCCGAGTCGCGGGCGTGGCCTGCGGTACACGATCGGAGAGCACCACGTGTGCGTCGGCGCCGCCGAGGCCGAAGGCCGACACGCCGACCACGCGCGGTCGTTTGTGGTCCGTCGGCCAGGGCGCGTCCACGAGCGGTACGGTCAGGCGCGAGCCGTCGCCGAGCACGGGGTGCGGATCGGTGACCACGCACTGCCCGGGAATCGCCTCGCGCTCGAACGCGACCAGCGCGTGGGCCACCGAGACCAGGCCCGCCAGGACCCCGGTGTGGCCGAAGACCTGCTTGTTCGACGTCACCAGGCACGCCCGTTCCCGCGGACCCAACCGGGAGAGCAACGAGCGCAGTTCGATCTCGTCACCCACCGGCGTGCCGGTGCCGTGGGCCACGATCCAGTCCACGTCGTCGGCCTCCACGCCCGCGTCGGCCCAGGCCCGGGCGATCGCCGACTCCTGGCCACGCATGGCCGGGGCGTGAATGCCCTTGCCCCGCCCGTCGGCCGCCAGGCCGCTGCCGCGCACCACACCGAGCACCCGGTCGCCGTCCGCCACGGCCCGCGCGTACGACTTGAGTGCGAGCATGATCGCGCCCTCGCCGATCACGGTCCCGTCGGCCGCCCGGTCGAACGGGCGTACGTTGCCGCTCATCGAGATGCCCTGGGCTCGGCAGAAGAGGGTGAACCCGATCGGCTCCACCACCGCGGTGCCCCCGGCGAACGCCACGTCGCACGAGCCGTCGCGCAGCGCCTTGACCGCCGCGTCGAGGGCGAACAGGCCGCTCGCGCACGCCGAATCCAGGGTCAGGTGTTGAGCGTCGTCCGGGATCAGTCCGCGCAGCGCGTCGCGGGAGACGGCCGCGGGCAGGTACGCCTGCGGGCTTCCGCCGTCACCGGCGTAGTGCGCGTTGATCGCGTGATCGGCCAACTCGGCCAACCAGTCGCCCTCCTGGTCGGCGGGAATCGCCTCGCGCACCATGCGCCGGTATTCGTCGCCGAGCACGACGGCCTGGGGGCCGAGCCCCGTCTGGTCGTGGATGCCGGTGGTCGCGACGAACCAGCGGTCCGCCGGGTGTCGGCGTACTCCCGCCAGGGCCCGGACGGCGCAGTGCCGCAACCACCCGTTGGTACGCGGCCATCCGGGGTGGTCGACGTTGCCGTGTGGTTCGACGATCGAGGCGGGGTCGGGGACGAAGGTCTGGACGTAGCCGGCCTCGCGGACGTAGAAGGCGTCGGTGTCCTCCCGCGTGGGTGCCCAGAAGTGCTTCAGGTCGAAGGCGGAGGGCTCGCTGCGGATCAGGGTGCCCTCGCGCAGCCGATCCCAGAACTCCTCCGTGGAGTTCGCGCCGGGCAGGACCAGGCCGAGGCCGACCACCGCGACTGCTTCGGGGTCGATGGGCGGCGTGCGGTCGGACGCGGGAGTGGCCGCCGGTGTCGGGGGCGGCGTCGCGGCGACGGGCACCGGGCGCGCGGCCGGGGGTGGTTCGGAGGTGGGCTTGTTCGTCCCGGGCGTTGTCCGCGTTGCCGTCGCCGCGTTCGATCGGCCCCGGGTGGGTACGCCCACCCGGTTCGCCAGCTTGCTGTGCAGGCGGGCGCCCTGCATCCCGCCGATGGCGATGCCGCCGTCGGCGACGACGGTCTGTCCGGTGATGAAGGCGGAGTCCGGGTGGAGGAGGTGGGCGATCAACGTCGCGGCCTCCGGTGTCGAGAGGGCGCGGCTCATCAGTTCGCTCGTTTCCGACGGATCGCCGAGCGCCGTCGGAGGGTCGTCCAGATTGTCGACGAACTCACTTGCCACGGTGCCCAATTGCACGGTGTTGACGCGGATCCCCTGGGCGACGAGTTCGAGCGCCAGGTAGCGGACCAGGGACTCCAGGGCGGCCTTGGTGACACCGCCGGGGCCGTATCCGGGGATCGGCAGGTGGGCGCCGACGCTGGACAGGCACAGGATGTTCGCGTTCTCCCGTCCCGTCATCAACGCGGCCGCCCGGCGCGAACAGTGGTAGGCCGCCATCACGTTGGTGGACCAGGCCCGCTGCCAGTAGGTGTCGTCGATGTCGAGCAGGGGGAGGAACGCCCCGCCGGCGGCGTTGTTGATCAGGATGTCCAGTCCGCCGTGTCGTTCGCCCACCAGGTCGAACATGCGGTCGATCTCACCGGTCTTGGCCACCGATGCCCGAATGAACTCGCAGCTTCTACCGTCCTGTTCCAGCTCCGCCCGAAGGCGCTCGGCCTGTTCGACGGAGTGGAAGTAGTTGACGATCACGTGGGCGCCGTCGCTCGCCAGTCGGCGCACGATGTCCGCACCGAGACTTCTCGCCGCCCCGGTGACCAGGGCGACCCTGCCGCGCAGATGGTCGGTGGCGGTCATCGTGCGGCGACTTCCGCCCGGGCCCCGACCACGGTCTCCGCGATCCGACGCAGGGTGGCGAGCGTCAGCAGGGAGGTGTTCGCCCTCAGGTCGGGCAGGTCGAACCGGTCGGAAACCCGCCCGAGCAGGGCCACCTGCTTGAGCGATTCCACCCCCAACTCGGATTCGAGTCCGTCGTCCTCGCCGAGGAGATCCGGCGGATAGCCCAGGAAGTCGCCGTAGAGCACGCGGAGTTCGTCCAAGACCGTTTCGTAGTCGAGTCGGGCGGGCGCGGGGGCGGCCGGGGTGCCGGCGGGCGCCGCCTCGCGCACCGGCGGCGCCGGGATCGTGGGCGCCGGGTCGACAACGGGGCTCACATGGGTGACGGAAGGCGTGGACGTGGACCTCGCCGGAGACCGCGTCGACGAGACGGCGACGGGGAGTGTGGCAAGTGTGGCGACCGACCCGGCCGAACCGGATGCGCTCACCCGCGTGATGCCGCCATTCCCGCCCGGTGGGGGAGCCGGCACCCGCTCGCGGAAGAGCCCACCGTGGGACGCGTCGGCGACCAACGGCCGCACCGCCGCGAACGGATCGCCCTCGCTCAGCGGAACCACGCACCGCACCCCCGGGACCGAAGCCTCGACGAACTTGGTGACCACCGGCCATTCGCCGCACTCCACGAAGGCGTCGACACCCGCCGCGTGCAGGTCACGGATCGTCTGCAACATCCGGACCCGCGCGGTGAGCGCGCCGGCGACCAGGTCGACCGGGTCGTCGTCGCCGACATCCCGGCCCAGCCAGGGGGAGCACACCCGCCAACGCCCGGTGCCGTACGGAACGCGCGGCGCGCTCGCCCGCAGGTCCCGCGCCGCGTGCACCATCGCCGGCGTGTGGGTCGGATGCGGGACGTCCAGCCGCAGACTCGGCCAACCCAGCGTGTCCGCCACCCGCTCCACGAACTCGATCAACGGTTCGGGACCGCTGAGTACGCTCTGCCGAGGCGCGTTCTCGCAGGCCAGCACCAGGTGGGGATGGTCGAGCAACCCGGCGAGCGCCTGCGCCCGGCGGCCGTCGACCCCGACCGCGAGCATCCTGCCGCCCCAGCCCTGTCGGGTCAGCGCCTGGGATCGGGCCACGGCCAGGCGCGCGGCATCCTCCACGGCCAGATGTCCGGCGGCGGCCAGCGCCCACAGCTCCCCGATGCTCTGCCCGACGATCGCGACGGGCCGAACCCCCTCCGCGACCAGCATGTGGTGGGTCGCGAGGCTGACCGCGTAGATCTCCAGATACTGCACCTCGGGACCGCGCCGGTCGCTCGTTCCGTTGTCCTCGATCAGCCGTGGACTGATCTCGGGCAGCCCCATTTCCCGAGCCGCCTTGTCGATCCGGGACAAGGACTCACGTACGGTCTCGTAGCGTTGGTGGAAATCGCTCAGGATGCCTCCGCGCGGAGCGGGCACCGTACCGGGCATGACAAAGACGGAATCCATCACGTACGTCACCCTCATTTCCGTCCGACGGCCGGCGATTTCTCGCGGCCGGCGGGAGTCCTGAAACGCCACGGTGGTGTGACGAGGTCGACGACATGCAACGCATTCGCCGTGCGATATTCGAACGGCGGGCACGGAAAACTGCACTGTGCCGTCTCGGACGCCAGGTGTGGTGGCCTGTCGTTTTCGGTGATTCGCCGCACCCGGGACTTGTCGATGAAGCCGCGTCCTTGGAAGGGGCGGTGAATTGCCACGCTGTCGATGCTTCGGGGAGTTGTCTCTCGCACCGGAATGGGTTGCCATCCCCACACCGAGATCAGTCTCGGATTCGCCGCCCGCAGGTGACCAGACCATCCCCTGCTCATCTGCTGCTCGGTTCTGCTCACCGTACGGTTCGCTCCGACTCGACTGCCCGGCCCACGAGTTCGGTGGAGGGAGCCGGGCGCAGGGGCTGGTGACGCCACCCGAGAAGGCGGGGCCACCACCCTCCGATCCGCGCCCGGACCGAGGTCAGAACCGGGTGACGACCGGGGTGGCTGGGGGCATGCCGCGCATTACCTGGTCCCAGAGGAGTTCGCTGACGTACCGGATCCCCAGGGTGAGATGCCTGCGGTAGGTACTGAACGGCAACTCCACGCGTCGGGCGGCCGCTTCCTGGGTCGGTGCCCCGTCCACGAACGTCGCGGTCAGGGCGCGGTGTGCCTTCACGCTCCTCGGGTCGCCGCCGAGCGTATCCATCGCACGTTCGAGCACGTCCCGAAGGGAACCCCCCGCCTCGGCGAGCACCCCGCTTCGCGACAGGGGGTTGCGAGCCAGGGCATCGGGTCGATGCCAACACCGCAACGCCTCACGGACGGCATCGTCGAACTCGGGCCGCGCCATGGCGGTCCGCTCGTACACGCAGGCAGCCGACTCCACCGTCGTCCGCAGGGATCGGGGTGGACCAATGTGGTCGAGGGCGTATTCCAGGGGCTCGGCGCGCCAGTCGTGTGCGAATATCCGAAGGGGGTCTCCCCCGACGGCAACGTCGGTTCCGATCGGGTGGAACGGACCATGGGCCGTTGTCGATGCCCAGAGGTTGCGATCAGCCGAAGCGACGAACGACCACGCTGCCTCTCGAACGAGCAGCACTTCCGCGGCGATCCTCAACAACATCAGGTCCAGGACGGGTGAGCGACGCCGGACGGGGTCGGACAAGACCATGAATCGCGCGATCCCCGCGGACTCTTCCGGTAGGAGGTTGCCCGCCGCGCGGACGTGTGTCCAAACCGCCGCCGCCACCGGATCCGCGCGCAGTTCGTCCTCGTGCGGATCCCGCAACGTCAACCAGGCGGAAAACCCCTCCATTTCCTCCGTGTCGGATCGTCGATACACCCGAAAAGCCTCGGGTTGACGGGCGAGCCAGTACCGAACGATCGCGGCGGAACGTGCCCCTTCCGCCCGCTCCGTCATCCGTATGAGAGCAGAGTGGTCCTGTTGTCGTAGCTCCGCCTCGCGGAACTCGCCTCGGCTCCGCCACGTCATGAGGTCACCCAGGAAGCCGCCACTGCGGTACAGGTACATGATCGGGGCGACGGCGGCGACCCGGTCCGAGCAACGTGCCTCGACCGCGCGCTTCAGCAGATGATCGCGGATCCGGCCGTGCGTGGCGGCGTAGCACTGGGGATCGCGCCATCGCAGGTCCGCGTCCACCGCGTCGCGTACGACATCGTGCGGGGAAAGGCCCAGGGACCCCGCCTCCACCGACGGCAGCCGACGGAGCCAGGCGAAGAGGCGCCCCGCGTCCTCCCCCGGCAGCGCCGCTCGCAGCAGGTCCTCCGTCGTGGCACGAGCGTGGCAGCAGACCTCCAACGCCCGCCGATGAGCCGCGGACGGCAGGTCGCCGACCAGGTGCTCCACCAACTTGGCGTACACCTCCTGCGCCGGTGGTTCCCCGGTGGACGTGGCGGCCTGGAGGGCGACTTCGGCGGCGAGCGCGAGTGCCAGTGGATGACCGCCGGCGAACGCGAGCAGCGGTCCGTGCGGGACGCCACGCGACTCCAACAGGGCCGCGGCGTCCTCGGGCGACAGGTCTTCGAGCCGCACCACCCGTACCACCTCGGCCCAGCCCGGGTCGGTCTCCCACACCGGCGCGGGGGCTCTGCGCCCGGCGAAGACGGTCAGCGCCCCGACCGGCAACCGGGGGAGGAAGTGGTCCCGCAGCCAGTCCTCCAGGACCTGACACCGTTCGAAGTCGTCGACCAGCAGTACGGCGTTGTCGTGGGCGAACATCTCCGCCGCCGCGATCTCGAACGCCGCCGGCGACGAGCCGACGCGACCGCTGACTTCGATCACGGTCCGCCCGGCCGCGCGTGCGTCCACGGCGAACTGCCTCAAGAGGGATGATTTGCCCACTCCCGCGAGTCCATGGACCAACAGGACGGCCAACGAGCCGGGTTCACCGTCGAGCGCGCGGCGGAACAGGGCCAGCTCCCGAGCCCTTCCGACGAAGGCACGGTTGCGGGCCGCCTCGAGATGTTGCGCGAGGCTGGGGAACGAGTGTCCGTCGGCGGATGACGTGCACTGCAATGTGGGACTCCCGTGTGGAGAGGTGCCATGCGCGGGCGAGATGCGCCGCGATTCGGCATGGCGCACCCCATGGGCCCCGGAATGGTCCGGATGTTCGTGGACGCGAAGGGCGATCGTGGTCGGCCGACGCCGACGAGAACGGCCCACGTCACGGCGAGCCCCAATGGACCCCTCGCCACTCACGGTACCTCTGGTCTCGCAGAGAGTCACCGGCTCACGATTGCACTCCGGCGCGTGCGCCCGGTACGCACGTGCGTTTCCCGTCTTTGGAACTCCCGGACACGGGGCTGTATCGGGGAGTGCGGCCGAGGGGCGACATCTTGCCCGAACCCGGGAACGGCGGGCCCGTCGGCGGCGACATCGCGCGCGGTGCGACGCCAGGCAGCATCCCGGTGCCCGAACTACTCGGCGATCCTCGTGGAATAGCTCCACCGGAAGAGCGGCAGGTCCACGCCGTCCAACTCCACCACGCCACCGGTGTATTCGTAGTGCTCGCGGCCGTTGCGGAATTCCACGGACACCTTTTCCGGTATGCCCGGCCCCGTCACCACGAGCACCGCCGGCATCTCGAGAATCCCGCCCGTCAGGGCCACTTGCATCTCGTGGTCCGAACGCACCGGAGTCGCTCCACCGTCCATCTTCCACCTCGTATCACACGTGACGGGCAAGAGATCGGCTCGGTCGCGGCCATTCCTGGAATTCATCGCCACACGGCGAGATCGATCGAAAGCCGACTGCCCTGCAAGGAAAACAACAAGGAAGGCAACAGGTACAGGGCGTACGAACGCATCGGGGCGCACCGGCGACAGGAGAGCGGCAAGATGACGTCCGATCACGTTTTTCGCGCCTGCCTGTGTCGAAAAAGACAGCACAAACGGCGCAAGCACCGGTGTACACGCCGCGTGAAACGCACGACCCGGTGGGATTTGCTCGACCGACGGCTCGTACACGGTCGGCATCGCACCCCCGTCGGGTGCGAACCGACCGACTTCCCGTGCACCTACATCCGATCCCTCGGCCGAAAAGCGGACGAGGTTGGCCGGATCGGCGGTGCGGCAGGGGCTCGATGTTCGTGCTGAATGGGTGGTGATCGAAAACGACCCGAGAGGCAAGGGGAACCGGAGCGGCATGGGGGATTTCAATGTGCGGACAACCGCGGGCCGGCTCCGCAGGTGCCGGGTCACGGCCGGGGGCGGTGGTCCCGAACGATCGACTCGTATCTGATTGCGGTGTTCGGGTTCGGCGACCACGAACAGATCCGGCGGGCGTGCGGGAAACATCCCGGGTGGTGCCGGACTACTGGTACCTGCGCGACCTGCGCGACCTGCGTGCCCCTGACGCCCCGGGACCGGCCCAGGGGCTCGCTGACACCCGCTGACACACCGCACCATCGCACGGGAACGAAGGAGAAAAGAATGTCGACGTGGACGGCCGTGTCGAACCTCTCCGTGACACTCGAGAGCGGCGACCGGAGTTGCGACATCTACGCGAACGGGCGCAACAGGATCGGCGTGACGATCGCCGTCGAACCGATCGACGAGAACGCGGCGCCCATCCGGGTCGACCCGGAGCATCTGCTCGCGAACCTGTGGCTCGTCGACTACGTTGACGAGTCGAAGCTCGCGTGGAAGGGCTACGGGGAATGGTCCTACACGGACGTCGCGGGCGAGTTCACCGCGATCCCCGGTGCGTCGGGCGAACACGCCGAGGCTTCGACGCGGGACGGGGTCCAGCGCCTCACGCTCTGGGTGTATTGCTCGTTCGGGTCGGAGCCGAAGTCGATCGGCGTGCAAGTGCGGACCGACTCCGGCGACGTCGTCAAGAGTTCCCTGGACGGGACGTACCACGACAAGGTCACGCTCACCCCGCGCGCACCCGTGAACCACGGGCGACAGGACGTCGAATGGGACTGCTCGCGCACGCCCACCGCCGCCGGCGACACAGCGGGGAATGTGACGACCAAGGCATGGAACTACTACCTGTGCCTGAAGGCCGACGAGAACGACTTCGTCTCCTTCTCGGCGAGTCGCTGCTTCACCGACGACGGTTACGACGGGTTCTTCGCCTACGACATCACCCCCGACGGCGGGCGCGACAACTTCTACGGCGCGTATGTCTGGTACCGCGAGCCGCACGACTCCGCCTACCACTCCCCGCAGGACCGATACGGCAGGGGGCAGATCGTCAACTTCCCCGCGGTGAACGCGTGGTGCGACCACGCGACGATCTACGACCGGGAGCACCCCGAGCGATACCTGTGCTTCACCTGGGTACACGCCACCACCACCGGCAGCGGGTGGTACATCCCGAACGGGCCGACGACCCTCTTGAAGGCGTACTGGCCGCTGAAGATCGTCGCGAGTGACAAGTACGGCAACACAGGCACGTTCTGGGTGGACGGATCGGACATCACCGGCGGGCTCGACATCTACGACCACGAACCGTGGTAGCGGAGCCGACGGATCGGGCCTGTGCACGCCTACGCGACATGTGCGCCGTGTCGACGACCCCGGACGGCGAGATCGTTGCCTCGGTCCCGCCGGCCGCCCCCGGGAAGGCGCGGCGGGACGGCCCGAGAGGACACTCGATGCCCTCCCGACGCTGTCTGGACCCCAGGATTCACGCCATGCCCGGAGCGAGCGGCACGGTCACCACCATCGCGGAACCGGGGCCGTCGTGCAGCTCGACGACGTCGGCCGTCGTCGAACGGCACGTGCCCGAGGAACACCTCCGGCGGGTCCGCGTCCTCCACGGCCGCACGCCCCTCCACCGCACGAAAGGAACCTGAGCGTGTACTTGTCCGACAGGCGGAAAACGACGCGCCTGTTCATCACGCTGTCCCTGCTGATGACCCTCCTGGTGGGGCCCTTCCCGGCGCAACGGGCTCACGCGGACGACGGGTTGACCGACATTCTCGATCACAAGTACGGCCTGTTCGTCCACTACGTGCCCGCCCGCACGGTCACCCCCGGCGGCGCCGTCGTCCACGACCCCAACGCTCTCGCGAACGCCTTCGACGCGAACGGGTTCGCCGACGACCTGGCCGCCACGAAGGTGCAGTACGTCGTCTTCACCGCCTGGCACGCCGGGATGGTGGCCCTGTACCCGAGCCGGACGATGCTCGACTGGGACCTGCCCGACCATCGCGTCGACCGCGACCTCATCGGCGACATGATCACCGCGGTCAAGGCCAAGGGCATCCGGGTCTACCTCTACACCCACCCGCGCGACGGCATGGAATTCACCGCCGCCGACCGGCAGAAGACCGGCTGGGGCACCCAACCCCACCCGCCCGAGCAACCCTGGAACCCGGGAGCGGACTTCGACCGCCCTCGATGGAACACCTTCGTCGACGACGTCTACCGGGAACTGATGCAACGCTACGGCGCGCGAATCGACGGCCTGTTCATGGACGAGGCAAGCCCTGCGGGCGACAGCCAGACCGTCCTCGACTACCCCCGGCTGCGCACCACGATCAAGGCCGTCAATCCGCGCGCCGTGCTCATCCAGAACGACTACGGCAACCTGTACGGCCTGGACAAGGGCATGAAGGAGTACTTCGGCCAGAACGAGTTCGCCCAGCCCGACGGCGACCTGTGGCCCGGCTACGCCAAGCCCGTCACCGCCACCCTGCGCGCGACCGAGACCTCCTGGTGGGCCTCGGAGACCGGCGGCTCGGTGAAGTACCCGCCGCGGAGCATGTTCCGCTACACCGTCCTGCAGGCGGGCACCAACACCGACGGCGGCGGCATGGCCTGGGCGGCCGGCCCCTACGCCGGCGGCGGATGGGAGCCCGGCGTCATGCCGGCACTGCGACAGGTCGGTGCCTGGATCGAACCGATCGCGCGGTCCGTCCTCGGCACCCGACCCAGCACCTCCTACCCCACACGGGCCGGCACCCGCATCACCGACCTGCCCTGGGGCGTGGCGACCAGGTCCCCCGACGACCGCACCGAATACCTCCACGTCCTCAACCCGCCCGCCGGACGAACCCTCGTTCTCCCCCTGCCCCGCGACGGCAAGGTGTTCGCCGCGGCCTCCCTCGTCAAGGACGGCACACCCGTCACCCTCATCCGCGACGCCAACCGGGTCACACTCACCATCCCGGGCTCCTGGGACGCCAACGACACCGCGATCGAACTCACCGTCTCCGACCGCTCCGGACCCGTCGCCCTCTACCGCTGCTTCAACCCCGCCACCCAGGACCACCTCGTGACCACCGAAGCCGGCTGCGAGGACCCGAGCCGCTACCACCTCGAAGGCCCCCTCGGCTACGTCCACCGCAACCAGGCCGCGGGCACGGTCCCCCTCTACCGCTGCTACAGCCCCGGCACCAACGACCACCTGGTGACCACCGAAGCCGGCTGCGAGGACCCGAGCCGCTACACCTTCGAAGGCCCCCTCGGCAACGTCCACCACGACCCGGCCCCGGGCACCGTCCCCCTCTACCGCTGCTTCAACCCCACCACCCGCCAACACCTCGTCACCACCGACTCCCGCTGCGAGGACCCGAGTCGATACTCCCCGGAGGGCGCGCTCGGCCACATCATCAACTGACCCGGGCGGACGCGTCCGGCACGAACACACGGCGGGGGAGGACGGCGCGACGCGATGTTCGCCAAACTCGCAGCCCTGTCGGGCGCTGAACGACGAGTTCGTCCGCCCCGCACCTTCGAAGGCCAGGAGCCCACTCGCGGTGGCGCTTGCCGAAGCATCACGCTCGATGAACACCGGGACGCAACCGAACACCGGATCCGTGTCGCCGGACGACCACCTCGCCCGGCGGGCTCGTGGACAAGGGCACCAACGGCAAGCGGCGGCGGAAGGGGCATCCCGCAGATCCGGCCGCTGATGCTCCCGGGATCGGCTCGGTCGGCACGGATCCGATGGCCCGCCTGTTCACGGAGCCGCGCGGGGGACGGATCACCACCGCCATCCTGCGTGAGCCACCCACTGGACTGGGAAGAGGTAGTCACCGCGCCGGGACAACGAGCACCTGCGCCGACACGGATCGCGGCACACCGGGCTGACCTGGAGGGCCGACGCGGGAGTTCCGGTGCACGTGCTGTGCAAGCTCGCGGGATACGGTCGGCTCACGACGACCCAGCGATATCTGCATCCGGATGTGCACTCGATCACGAGCGCGGGCGAGGCCCTGAGCGTCTATCTCAGGCCGGTCCCGGGGAGGTTTGGTCCATATCCGGTCCATGGACGCTTCGGCGCCACTCGCCCCAACCCGCTGACGGCCCAAACCTGCAAGAGGCGCCGACC
Source organism: Embleya sp. NPDC056575 (assembly GCF_042793325.1). Lineage (NCBI taxonomy): Bacteria > Bacillati > Actinomycetota > Actinomycetes > Kitasatosporales > Streptomycetaceae > Embleya > Embleya sp. NPDC056575. Next base: position 87,762 of record NZ_JBHTVA010000007.1, on the reverse strand, counting down.
TGGGCCCCTGCCCTGGTCGACGCCCCTTGAACACCGTCGGGACGACAGGATTTGAACCTGCGACCCCTTGACCCCCAGTTGGGCGAGGGGAGCGTTTTCGCAGCTCAGGCGTGTTTTGATGCCCAATACGGCGTTCGTTTTCTACCCTATCGTGACGATCCGCGCATGTCGTGTGGTCCACAACTGGTCCACAGGAATGACGAGTTCACTCCGTCTCCATCGTCGGCGCGAGCGCCTTGCTTCCGGGCGATGATGGCAGTCCCCCACCGCATTGGTTCGAACATCGTGCGGTCCCGGGCGCGTTGTGGCCTTGGCGGCGACCAACAGCGATTCGCGCTTGCAGAGGCGCCGCATCCGCGCTCGGGGCTGTCCCCACTTTTCTCCCGGCAGATTCGGTGATCGAGTTCGGACTCTGTGCAGCGTTCAGGCACTCGTAGGCCGGGGGACCGGGGCACCGCCGCCGGTGCCGGATCGGTCGAAACGCCGGAAGGCTCTCCGGCCACGGCCTGGTCGCCAGCAGCGCCGGGCCGGGTTGGACGCAGGTTCCGAGGCAGAAGAACGCAGACCCGTCGACCGGCCCGGTCGCTCATGCGCCTCCGGCGCGGCGACGGTGCGGTTGAGCAACAGGTCGCGAGTTTGAAGTGGTGCCTCACGCGGGGGCCTGTCCCCTGCGTGAACCTATCGGCGCAACGCACCCTGAGCACTGTCGACGCGGTCGAGCCGGGCGCGGAGCTCGCGACGGCCCTGATCACCGCACTGGTCCACGGTGCATCGCTTTGCGTCTGTTTGCCGTCCTGACCCATCCATCTCTCGCTATGCTGCGCCACGACATCCGATCAAAGCGTGATGCGGAGGTATCGTGACGGCGAACCGGTCCTGGAGTTGGTGTTCGACACCCTGCGGGAACGGCGGGTCGAGCGAGCCCGATTGCTCGCCGTCTTGGGGAGTCGGGTTGGCATGTTGGCTGTGGTCCTGGACGCGGACAACGACGAGTTCGTCGCGACTCCAGGAACGCCTGCGGGCACCCTGACCACCGCTCTGGCAATCTCGCACGACGGAACCCACGTATTGTTTCGCGCGAGAGTGGAAGACCAGCCCGAGGCCAGGTTGGTCCTGCACACTGTGGCCACGGGAGAGCAGCGTTCGTTCGACGCCCATCGAGACGGGACAGACTGGAAGGCCGCGCTCTCCCCGGATGGACGTGCCATGGCGACACTGGGGGGCGACGACGACTCTGCGATCGTCGCGCTGACCGACACAGGCACTGGAGTTCGGCGGCGTCTGTGGTCGAGCGCGGGCCTCGGCTCGGCGCTGGAGTGTTCGATCGCCTGGTCGCCTGACGGCCGACTCGTGGCCACCACCTACGTCGACGACGAGGGCCACCTCGTGACCATGGTTCTCGACACCGCGGACGAAAGCGGTCATATCTTGCGATGAGAGCCCGGGCTAAAAAAGGTACTTCAGGGGAAACTTGGTAGCATGATGCAACTAAATGGAATCTGCGTTACTCGCTGGTAGAGACCCAGGTCAGACGGTGTTGGCCCCGCGCTCGCGAGGATCGTCCCGGCATCGTGGCGCACCACACCGCTCCGGGCGGGTTGGCCCCGCGCTCGCGGGGATCGTCCCCCGACATGGACCGACCCGACCCGACCTGACCGGAGCGGTTGGCCCCGCGCTCGCGGGGATCGTCCCAGGCGGTCGCGGACGCTGCTCGCGCGCTCGCCGTTGGCCCCGCGCTCGCGGGGATCGTCCCACCTCTATATGTGAGAGCCCCCCGGGGAGGGGGTTGGCCCCGCGCTCGCGGGGATCGTCCCGTCCAGTCGGGCGGTTTCTCGATCATGAGCCGGTTGGCCCCGCGCTCGCGGGGATCGTCCCTGCTCCAGGACCAGGTCACCGGGGTTGGCGTCGTTGGCCCCGCGCTCGCGGGGATGGTTCGACGGTGTCGAGATCCCCGCGTTCGAGGTGACCGTTGGCCCCGCGCTCGCGGGGATGGTCCTCCGCACCGACTCCTCGGGATGCCCCTGATCGTGTTGGCCCCGCGTTCGCGGGGATGGTCCGTCGAGCAGTGTCCAGTCGGGTTGGGGCATGTCGTTGGCCTCCCGCGATACGGCAGGAGTGGGAAATGGCAGTGGTCCACGATCCGGGCGGCCTGCGACGCCCCTATGCCCCCGCGCTCGCGAGGATGATCCCCACACATTCAGGGGTTCCCGCGGGCCCGACTGGCTGGCCCCGCGCTCGCGGGGACGGGCATTTCGCTGGGCTGTGCACGGTATAGCATTTGGCCGCCAGCGGTAGTTGTAAAGGCCGCAGGGCCTGACCCCGTGCTCGAACACAGGGCCAGACCCAAGGCGAATCGCGATCCCGGCCGTCTTCTGTGCGGCCGGGATCGAATGTCGCTGTGCTACGAGCTAGCGCGCACAGCGGATAATGGCCGCGAGTAGATACACGAAGGCTGCGCTAAGACGCACCAGGCCGTCGTTTCGTGGCCTTCTCGTACTGCGGCGTAGCTTTTTGAGGCCGTTGAGTAGATTTTCTTTCATTTAGATACCCTTTTTGGGTCGTTGGGCACATTGCTGCGGCCACGTACTAAATGGATCATCGGCGTGGGCGGCATGGCGGGACGGCACGCCAGTCGTTAGCTGGCGGCCGTCTTCGCCATGCCGTCCCCCCGCGAACGCGGGGCCGCCGCTCGGCACATCGCCAGCCGTGTGGTTGGCTCGGGGCCAATCCCGCGAACGCGGGAACTGATATCGCGGTCGAGTCTAGGGCATCGACGAGCGTGCTCGTGACACCTAAGAGGCGAGAGATCGCTAGCCGCTGTGGTGGGCTCATTGACCCGTCAATAGGCTGCTAGATCTCATTGACGCACTTGTGAGCAGACCGCTAGGCGCTGTGGTCGGCGCATTGAGCAACAGGCGCGCCAGTATGTCGCCAGATGATCATTTTCGGCCTCAAGGGATCATTTCCTGTCTGGCCCCACTTGCCGTCGATTTGAGTTCTCGCAGATCAAACGGCGTCCAGAACTCGCCTGAGCAGCCGAGCTCGCCCTGGACGGGATCATGGTCGTCGACACTCGATGCCGGGTCGTGTCGGTGGTGACGGCTCGTGTCAGTGCGATTCCGTAAGGTGCCGGTGCTGTCGATGAAGGAGTGGTGCATGCCGGGCAAACCTGGCGACCTTGAGGGGAGTGTTGGCGAACTTGCCGCCGCCTTGGGCGTCTTATGGGGCAAATCCGCCAGCCGGGCCGGTGGTCGCGTCAACCTCCTGTTGTCGCATCTCCTGGACACGGCCGCGGTGGCGGAGTTGATCTGGGATCGGTTTCTCGCGCCGTCGACCCGTCGGTCGTTGGACGAACTCGCGGGAGGTTCCGACCTGGGGAAGCGCCTGTTCTGTTGGTTGTGTGGGGTGCATGATGTCGGCAAGGCCACGCCGCCTTTTCAGCAGATGGATCGTCAAGGGGCGCAAGCCGTGCAGATGGCTGGGCTCACGTGGCGGAAGCAGGTCCGCCCGGGCGACTGGCGCCATGATCGTGCTGGCGGTCGCGTGATCATCGACCAGCTCGATGACGCCGGCTGGGTACGGGAGCAGGTCGACTGGGTGTGGCCGCTGGTGGCCGGCCATCACGGGCTCTTCCCCGATGCTGGCGCTCTGGTCCTACGGGGTGGCAAGAGGGGGCTTTTCAACGGCGATCAGCCGTGGGAGACGGCTCAGCGGGCCTTGTTGGAGGCCGTTACCAGGGTGCTGGGGTTTGTCTCGGTGGCCGAGGTTCAGCCGGTGGGCGTGCCCTCCCGGGCGACGCAACTTCAGTTGAGCGGCCTGATCGTGATGGCGGACTGGATCGCCAGCGACGAGAAGCACTTTCGAGGAGTCGACGATCCGGCGTTGCTGGGGATGGATCTCGCCCGCGGGCGAGCCGCCGAGGCGTGGCGGGATTTGGGGTTGCGGGGTGGTTGGGGGAAGCTTCCCGTTCCCGGCCAGGGGGTGTTTCGTGAGCGCTTCGGGCAACAGCCCCGGCCCTCGCAGGCGATGGTCCTGCGGGCCGCGCACGCGATGGCGGCGCCGGGGTTGTTGATCGTGGAGGCGCCTATGGGGGAGGGGAAGACCAAGGCCGCACTCGGCGCGGCGGAGGTGCTGGCAGCGCGTTTCGGCGCGGACGGGGTGTTCATGGGGATGCCGACACAGGCAACCTGCGACCCGATGTTCACGCTGATGCGCGAGTGGGTGGGGAGCATCGACTCCGGACTCGATTCCCAGGTTGCGCTTTTACACGGCAAGAGCATGTTCAATCCCGAGTGGAAGGCGCTGCGTGAGGCCGGTGAGGATGCCGGGGGTGGGCGCTTCGCCGGTGTCGACGAGTTCGGTCTCGACTGCTGCGACGACCCCTACGGTGCAGGTGACGGAGAGACGATTGCTCAAGCGCTCGCCGGGTGGTTCCTGGGGCGTCATCGTGGGCTGTTGGCTCCCTTCGTCGTGGGCACGATCGATCAATTGCTGTTCGCTGCGACGCGTACCCGGCATGTGATGTTGCGGATGGCCGGGCTCGCGGGCAAGGTCGTCGTCCTCGACGAAGTCCATGCCGTGGATGTGTACATGTCGCAGTTCCTCCACGAGGCGATGCGTTGGCTGGGGCAGGCCGGTGTGCCGGTGGTGATGCTGTCCGCGACACTCGCTCCCCAGCAGCGGCGCGCATTGGTGGGTGCCTATCTCGCGGGTGCGTCTTCGCGGGCGGAGTGTGACCTCTCCGATTGGGTCGAGCCGCAGGGGTATCCGTGTACGACGTCGGCTTGGTGGGACGGTGACCAGCCGCGGTTCATGACGGACACATCGAGCGCGTGGCGCGAACTCCGTCCAGCCGACGGCAGACCCATTCCTGCGGTTCGGCTCGAAGTCCTGCCGGAGACGGTGGTGGGGACCGCCGAGGAGCTGTCGGTGGCGCAGAGTGCCGCGGACGCGGCGGTCACCGACCTCTTGGGAGAGCGGCTGGTCGACGGTGGCTGCGCATTGGTCATTCGCAACACCGTGGCTCGGGCCCAGTCCCTGACGGAGGCGCTGCGTGCGCGCTTCGATCACGCGGAAGTCCAGTTACTGCATGGGAGGTTGACCACGCAGGCCCGCGCCGATCGCACCCGCTCCGCCCTGGACGCCTTGGGCCCGGCGAGACCGTCCCACGTGCGTCCGGGCCGTTTGGTGTTGGTGGCCACGCAGTTGGCGGAGCAGTCCTTCGATGTGGACGCGGACCTGTTGATCACCGATCTGACGACTGCGGATCTGCAGTTGCAGCGGATCGGTCGGCTGCATCGCCACGTCGAGACGGCCAGGCCGGCACGACTGCGAAAGCCTTGCGTCGTGGTCACCGGGTTCGCCCCTTCCGATGCGGGACCGCCGGACTTGCCGGGCGCCTCCGAGGCGATCTACGGGCGTTGGCCACTGCTGCGTACTGCGGCGATGGTGGAGGACGCGGCGAGCGGTGACGGCTGGCGGATCCCGGTGCAGGTCCCGGAGTTGGTCGGCCGCGTCTACGACGGGGCACGCACAACGGTTTTCTCCACGTGGCGGTCGGCCGAGGACGAGGCTCGCCTGCGGTGGGAGCGAGACAGGTGCGAACGCGTCGACAAGGCGGCGCCTTTCCTGCTGACCAGGCTCGGTGAGCACGAGAACCCGACGTTGGACGGACTGCATTTCGCCGGAGCCCTGGACGGCGGTGAGCGCAGGCTGCAGGCGCTGGTGCGGGACGGGGAGCCCAGCGTCGAGGCCGTTCTCGTCGTCGGCGAGGAGGGCGGGTACCGCACGTTGGCGGGCCGCAAGCTGACGGTCAACGGTGACGTCGCGTCGGCGCTGCTCGACGAGGTGCTGGGGGCGACGGTGCGACTCTCAGGCGGCCAGAGCCGGGCGGCTCACAAGGAGTTGGCGCCGTTGCCCGGCTGGCTGGGCGATCCGTGGTTGCGATACAGCCCGGCTCTCGTCCTCGACGACGACGGGCGTGTGGAGTTCGGCGGATACGTCCTGCGATACGACTCGGTGCTGGGACTCGTACAGGAGATGGCGCCCGGTTTCACACAGCGTCCGAGTAACGGTTGAGTCGAGGGCCGAGGCCGGTTGGCGGCCCCGGCCGACTCGCCCCCGCGAACGCGGGGCCATCGGGCAGCCTGTGTCGGTGTCAGACACGGACACGGGTCATCCCCGCGATCAACGCGGGGCACTGCGAATTGTTGCATTCCGGCTCGAACTCCACGCCCGCTGTGCCAGAGTTTCTCTCCGGAGATCTTTCTTAGACATGGACAATTAAGGGCTATTTCGCGTGTTCACATTCAGCCTGGTAGACGATCCGTGGCTGTTCCTTCGGCCCAAAGACGGCGGTCCGCCCCGGATGCATACCGGGCGCGACGCCTTGATCGACGCTGTCGATTTTGAGGGCCTCGTCGTTTCCCTGCCGACCCAAGCTCCGGCCCTGTTGAGGCAGTTCCTGCTACCGATCGTGTGGGCAGCTCTCGGGCCGCCCGGCGGTCGCACCGGTTGGCTCACACGCTTTCGCGCCGGCGGGTTCACCCCCGAGGAGAAGAAGCGTCTCAACGACCACCTCGACGAACACCTGAGTCGATTCGACCTCTTCCACCCGCAGACCCCGTTCGCACAGGTCGCGGGGCTGCGCACGAGCAAAGACGAAACCAAGGGTTCCGCGCTGCTGGTGGCCACCGCCGCCACCGGAAACAACGTGCCGCTGTTCGCCTCGCGTACCGAGGGCGATCCACTGCCACTCACTCCCGCCGAAGCCGCTCACTGGCTGTTGCATACGCAGTGTTGGGACACGGCCGCGATCAAGACGGGTGCCGCCGGCGACGGCCAGGCGAAAGCGGGCAAGACGACCGGCAATCCCACCGGTCCGCTGGGGCAACTCGGTGTGGTCATGCCCACCGGTCGCAACCTGTACGAGACTCTCCTGCTCAACATGCCGTACCGCACCGGTGTGATCCCCGGCGACCAGGCTCAATGGGAACGCGCGCCTGCCGGGCCCACCTGGACCCTGCGGGCAGCCAAGGGCCTCCTGGACCTGTGGACCTGGCAGTCCCGTCGGATCCGACTCGTCCCCCAGGACACGGACACCGGAACTCGAGTCACCCGCGTCGTCATCACCGCGGGCGACCGGCTAAAGGAGATTCCCGACATCGAACCACACACCGCGTGGACGATCCCACCGGTGGGCAAGCAGGCCCGCGACAAAGGACCCTTGCGTCGACCCCGCCGGCATCAGCCCGGAAAGGCGGCCTGGCGCGGCTTGGACGCGCTCCTGGAATCAGAGCGCATGTCCGCCGGTGCCAGCAAGGCGTCCTCAGGCTTCGCGACCAGCGTGCTTGTGAGCCAACTTCGCGACCTCGACCGCGATCTGCCTGCGGACTACCCTGTCCAGCTCGAAATGACCGGCATCTCCTACGGGACGCAGTCGGCCGTCGTGGAGGACGTCCTGTTCGACACCATCCCGCTGCCGTTGGCGGCTCTCGCCTCGGACAGCCCGGCACGCGAGGCACTGCTCGAAGCCTGCGAACAGGCCGAGGAACTGGCCCGCGCGATCAATCACCTTTCGAGCGATCTGCGCCGTGCCGCCGGGGCCGATCCGATCTCCTGGGACAGGGGACAGCGACCGGGTGAACTGCTGCTGCATGCCCTGGATCCGCTGGTACGTCGACTGCTGTCGGGGCTGCGCAAGGCCGGCGATGATCACGACCTGGTCGAACGCGGCCTGCTCGCCTGGGAACAGTCGGCCTGGCGACACGCCGGCGACATCGCCGACCAGGTGGTGGGCGCGGCTGCGCCCGGCGCGTTCGCTGGTCGCGTCGTCGACGACAACGGCCGTGAGCGTACATATCGCCTGGCCACGGCCGACGACAACTTCCGCTTCCACCTGCGCCGTACGCTGACACGAGCCGTCGAGGCCGCCCGCCGGGACGCCGCGACACCCGAAGAGGACGACGATGCCTGACTCCGAACAGCGCGAGCGCTACTGGGACACCCGAATCGGAACCGACGGCCGCTGGCGCGCCGACCGCGCGACAGGCCGTGTGGGGCCACCGCCGGGCGCCGATCTCGCGGCGATGCGCAGCGGTCTCGGCCGCCCCGCAGGTGAAGCCTGGGCGATCTGGGCGTTCTGCGTGTCCGAGGTGGACGAGCGCCTGGCCCGGCAGGACCGGATGTCGGCGCAACAGCGCGCCGAACATGCGGCGTTGGCCCTGTACGGGCTGCACCAGCAGTCCCAGTCGACGCCGATGCACAAGGCCGGTGTACGCCCCGGTCAGGCGTTGCGCGCGTTGCGGGCGAGCGGCAAGTTCAGCGAACAGGCCGTCGACCGGCGCGTGGATGCCGCCGCCACAGCGGCGCGCCCCGAGGCACTGCGCATCCATCTGCGCGGCCTGATCACCCAACTGCGCACCGTGTCACTGCCATTGGACTACAACGCGTTGCTCGACGACCTGCGCGACTTCGAGCATCCGGACGGCCGGAACCGCGTACGGCGCCGCTGGGGGCGCGACTACTACGGCTGGAAGCCGGGCGCCGCCAAGGCGTGACGTCCGCACCCGCCACCCGCTCGTACGACCGATCCCCGGAGACTCCATGACCGTCACCCGTACATACATCGACGTCCACATCCTGCAGACCGTCCCGCCCGCCAACCTCAACCGCGATGACCAGGGCAACCCGAAGGAGGCCTACTTCGGCGGTGTTCGGCGTGCCCGTGTGTCCTCGCAGGCGTGGAAACGCGCGACCCGGATGCAGTTCGCCTCCCACCAGCCCGAGGGCGAACAGGGCACCCGAACCAAGCGCATGGCTGCCGAACTCGCCGGCCGTCTGGGCCGCACCGGCGTGGACCGTGAGCAGGCCCAGCGGCTCGCGACCGCCCTGCTCGTCCCACTGGGGGTCAAGCCGGGCAAGAAAGCCGGTGATACCGCCTACCTGCTGTTCTACGGCCACCGCCAGGTCGAGGACATCGTCGACCTGGTCGCGAATCAGGCGAAGGAGCTCGTCACGCTCGACGACGAAGCCCTGATCGAGGCCGTGAAGAACCTGCCCGTCGCGGAGAAACTCCGCACCGGACACCCGATGGACGTGGCCCTGTTCGGCCGCATGGTCGCCGACATCCCCTCGCTCAACGTGGACGCCGCCACCCAGGTCGCCCATGCGCTGTCCACACATGCCGTAGAACTCGAATTCGACTACTACACGGCGGTGGACGACCAGAACGCGGCCGACGAAACCGGCGCGAGCATGATCGGAACCGTCGGCTTCAACTCGGCCACGCTCTACCGATACGCCACGGTCGGGCTGCACCAACTCGAAGCCAACCTCGGTGACATCGACGCCGCCATCCAAGCCGTCGGACTGTTCGTGCAGGACTTCGCGCGCGCCGTTCCCTCCGGTCATCAGAACACGTTCGCCCACCGCACCCTGCCCAGCCTCGTCGCAGTCGCGATCCGCGGCGATCAGCCGGTGAACCTGGTCTCGGCGTTCGAGGAACCCGTACCCGGCACGGCCGGTATCGCCGCGGACTCGGCCGTGCGCTTCGCCGGCGAGTACACGCGGGTCACCCAGGCATGGGGCGGCCCGGACGACATCACCGTGTGCCATACCTTCGACCCCAAGTCCCCGGCCGGGATGCGGCTCGCCGAGGTCTTCGGCGACGCGAAGGCGTTCCCGACGCTCCTGACCGAACTCGCGGGTCGGCTCCAGACGAGGAAAGACGGATGAGTACCGCCGACCGCCGAGTACTGCTGCTGCGCCTGGCCGGGCCCATGCAGTCCTGGGGCGACCGCAGCGCCTTCAACCGACGCGAGACCCGCCCCGAACCGACGAAGTCCGGGATCGTGGGCCTGCTCGCCGCCGCCGCGGGCCGTCGGCGCGAGGCGTGCATCGCCGACCTCGCCGGGCTCCGCCTTGGGGTACGAGTGGACCAGGCGGGTTCACTCCTGCGCGACTACCACACCGTCAGTGACTATCGCGGGCTGCCGCTGCCCCAGGCCGCAGTGTCCGCCAAAGGCGTCCAGAAGCTCACATCGCCCGCCAAGCACACGCACGTCACACAGCGCTTCTACCTCCAGGACGCCGTCTTCCTGGCCGGTGTCGAAGGCCCCGGCGACCTGATCACCACACTCGCGAAAGCCGTCGCCGCACCGGCCTTCCCCCTTGCCCTCGGCCGACGATCGTGTGTACCCACGCAGCCTGTCAATCTCGGATCACGGGACGCGGACCTGGAGCGGGCCCTGTCCGAAGAGGTCTGGCAGGTGAGCGACCACGCTCGCAAGCGCCTCGCGCGCAAGGGGCGCCCCGCCACCGTTCAACTCTCGGCGACCTTCGAGGACCCCGACGGCGACGACGTCGCCCACGACCAACCGGTGTCGTTCGACCCGCTACGACGTGCTTTCACCAGCCGCCGCATTCGACACGACTGGTTGACCGTGCCCTCCGGCTTCGCCCATCCCGATCCGCAGGCCGACATCGCCGACCACGACCCATTCGCTCTCCTGGACTGGTGAACGACATGCCCTACCTCTCCCGAGTCCGGCTCAACCCGTTGCGCGGCGAGAGCCGGAAACTCCTGGCCAACCCTCGCGCCATGCACGGCGCCGTGCTGGGCGGCGTCGCCGATCGACCCACCGGAGAACGCGTTTTGTGGCGGCTGGACGCGGACAACCCCCGGCGGCCGATGCTCTTCGTGCTTACCGAATCCAGGCCCGACTGGACCCACGTCGTCGAACGCGCGGGCTGGCCCGACGCGGAGGGGGAACACGCGGCCGTACGCGACTACGCCCCGCTGCTCGCGCGGATCGCGACCGGCCGGGAATTCGCGTTCCGACTGACCGCCAACCCTGTACAGAACACGAGCACGCCCAACGCACCGTCCACGATCCAGGACAAGCGCAAGGCGGAGGTGCGGGTCCGGTCGTTTCGCATCGGGCACCGCACTGTCGCCGATCAGCTCACGTGGTTCCTCAAGCGTGCCGAGGGATGGGGGTTCGCCGTTCCCGAGGCGCGAACGGACCCGGCCGCACCCGGATTCGATCCCCCCCAAGATGCCGTGCCCGCGCGGGAGGTACGCATCATCGCCCGTCACCGTCAGTCGTTCGGCAAGGGTGGCCGCGGCACACCGCCCGTCGTCCTGAACACGGCCACGTTCGAAGGACGCTTGCGAGTCACCGACGCGAGCTTGTTCACCCAACGACTCCTCGCCGGCCTCGGCCCCGGGAAAGCCTACGGATGCGGACTGCTGACCCTCGCCGCGCTGCCGGAAAGGCCCTGAACGGTGCCCGACATCTGGTGGAAGGCCCACCCGCACGACCTGCACCGGCTGGCTGACCGCGTATCCAGCGTGTACGTCGAACGCAGTCATGTCGATCGCGACGACAACGCCGTGGTGATCATCAACAAACGCGAGACCGTGCGAGTCCCGGCCGCGATGATCGCCGTCATGCTCCTCGGGCCCGGGACGCGCGTCACCCACCAGGCCATCGCGGTGCTGGCCGATTCCGGGACGGCCGTCTGCTGGGTCGGCGAGCGCGGCGTAAGGCTGTACGCCACTGGCATCGGCCCGCACGAGGCGCGGGCCTGCTGCACCGACAGGCGTGGTTGGTCACGCGCCCCAAAGAACGGCTGGCGGTGGCACGCGCGATGTACGGCATGCGCTTCCCCGGCGAAGACGTGTCAAAGGCGACCATGCAGATGCTGCGCGGGCGCGAGGGGAGGAGGCTGCGAGACGTATACAAGGCGCAGTCGCAGCGAACCGGCGTGCCCTGGAAACGCCGCGAGTATCGAGCGGGAGACGCGTTCGCGGCCGGTGACGACGTCAACAGGCTGATCTCGGCGGCCAACGCGGCGCTGTACGGTATCAGCCACGCCGTCATCGTCGGCTTGGGCGCCAGTCCCGGGCTGGGGTTCGTCCACTCGGGTACCGCGACGTCTTTCGTGCAGGACATCGCGGACCTCTACAAGGTCGAGTACTCGGTTCCGTTGGCCTTCGACCTGGCCGCGCGAGGGCTCGTGGACGAACGCGACGCGAGAGTGGGCCTTCGGGAGCTGATCGTGCGCGACAAGCTGCTCGGGCGGATCGTCGACGACGTCAAGTCCCTGCTGTCGCCCGAAGGAACGGAGATCCATCCCGGACATCGAGACCAACGAACTGTGGGACGAGCGCGTGGGAACCGTGGCGGGCGGGGTCAACTACGGTGACGACGACACGTCGGACCTCGTTCGTCAGGCCTCGATGGGGGAGGACCACATCGCGGTAGTGGGCCCGGAGTTCGACACGGAGTCCTCGACGCAAGGCGGCACCCGGTGACGGTGATCGTGCTCATCGCCGCGCCCGAAGGGCTCCGCGGCCACCTCACCCGCTGGATGGTCGAGGTCAACGCCGGTGTCTTCGTCGGCACTCCGAGCCGCCGCATACGCGACCGCCTCTGGCAGTTGCTCTCGGATCGCATCCGGGACGGGCAAGCGGTGATGGCCGAGCCCGCAGACAATGAGCAGGGCTGGGCCGTGCGCACAGCAGGACGCGAACGCTGGCGCCCGACGGACTTCGACGGCTTGATCCTGTCGGCACGACCGGGGCGATGACGGGATATCGAGGCCATCAGTAGCGTGATGCAACTAAATGAAATGCGCATTACTCCCTGGTAGAGAACCAGGTCAGGGTCGGCCTCGCACCCGCGGGGATGGTCCCGGCGGCGGCTGGCTCGCCGCACCGCCCGTCACGTCGGCCCCGCACCCGCGGGGATGCTCCCCGCGTCGCCGTCAACCCCGCGTTGAGGGGCATGTCGGCCCCGCACCCGCGGGGATGGTCCGCTGTGGCGGGAAGCCTACGCCCTGCTATCAGGGTCGGCCCAGCACCCGCGGGGATGGTCCCGTGACCGACACCCGTCACTGGGTGCTGTTCGAGTCGGCCCCGCACCCGCGGGGATGGTCCTCGCACCCGGGCGTAGTTGCCGGTGGGGACCGAGTCGGCCCCGCACCCGCGGGGATAGTCCCACGTGGCTCACCCCGACGACCCCCGTGCCGTAGTCGGCCCTGCACCCGCGGGGATGGTCCCCCGAACACCTTCACGCCGGGTGGCCAACTCCGGTCGGCCCCGCACCCGCGGGGATGGTCCCCGAATCCGCCGACACGCGAGCGGGCGCGGGCGGTCGGCCCCGCACCCGCAGGGATGGTCCCGGGGGCGAGACCATTTGGACCAACACCACGAAGTCGGCCCCGCACCCGCGGGGATGGTCCCGTCATCGCGCCCGTGCCGACCAGGTCGAACGGGTCGGCCCCGCACCTGCGGGGATGGTCCCGCGTCCGGTGATGGTGCCGGAGAGCGCTTCGACGGACTTGACGTCGCAGCCTATCCAGAGGCGGGTGCCCGCTCAGGGGACGACGTCGATGTGTACGACGTGGGTCGCGCGACCAGCGTGCCCGAGCCTGCCGTGGAGGATCGGCGAGCCGGGAACACGAAGAGGTCACTTTTGATGGCCGGTCCTCCGGGGGCGCCCCTCCTGCCCGGCGCGAGCGGCTCGAAAGGCGGGCAAACACTGATACAGAGTGATACCGCCGTCACCGAGTCCGTGGGCGAAGGCCTGGTACTCCCAACTTAGACTGTTGTTGGGAACGTCCACGTCTTCTGCCCGATCCGGTGAGGAGAGGTCCGTCACATGCACGAACGGGGCGATTTCGGGGGCATCCAGGGAGGTCAGCAAGTTACGAAGGAAGAGCCCGCATTGCTCCCCGTCCACGGCATGGCGGCCTCCGTCTGCAATGTGAGGCCGATCAACCCGCGGTCGTGGAGGGCCAGGAACGGCACCAGTTGGCCGGGGACGCGGGCTGCCACCCACGAGAAGTCCCTGGTACTGACGCGGGCCCCGGGGACGAGAGCTGTGACCAGCGTTGCCAGAGACCATTCGACGAATGAAGCGAGTTCGCGGTCTCGGAAGATGACCACCGCCTCGTCCGCGTGCGCGAGGGCGGCGCCGCGGAGTATGTCGGACCACCGGTCGCCGGCGCGGAGCCACGCGTCACGCACGGCGGCAACGAAACCGTCCGGTCCGTTCTTCTCGTCATGGGTGGCTTCCTCGGCTTCTTGAGCGGCCAGTGCAGCGGTCGCGCTCTCGGGGGATCTCCCGGCGGCAACCTCGCCCAACCAGAAGGGGATCGCGTCACGTCCGGCATGGGACCCGATGCGGAACGGGGCCGTGAGTGGGCGAGCGGTGAACTCCTCTTCGACGACCGTGACGAACTCGCGGAACCTGGGCTTGTGGCGATGATGGGCGTCTCGGCCGGTCAGGATCCAGGATGCCGCGAGCATGAGGGGCACCCTCGGCCGAAGAGCCTCGTTCACCGTGCTCGCGATCTCGGTTCGTTCATCACGACAGCGATTCCGCAAGGGAGCCAGGAGCGCGGTCCCCGGTCCGGATCGGTTTCCGAGGGTCGAGAATGTCGTGTCGAGGGCTGTGTGCGCCGACAGGTCGAGGTTCTCCGGTCCGAGTCCGGCGTATTTGCGGGTCACCGCGTCGAATCGCAGCAGGGCGTCGGCCTCTTGGCGGTATGCGCCGAGTTCGCCGACGGGTGCGCAGTGTAGGTGTTCGGGCAGGTTCAGGTCGGCCAGTGAGCCTTCGTGGGGTTGACCATGGGACTCGTGCCGGAAGGCCGTGCGCAACGATGGGCAGTCGCGATTCCCGTGCCACTTCGTTCCCGTACGACTTCCGTACACGGTCAACTCGATGCCCGCCCAGGGCCCGAGAGGAATGTCGGCCAACGAGAGACGACCGTCGTCCGAGCCGTCCTGCCTCTGTTTCGGGTTCGGCAGGGCCACGAGATGCCGGGCTTCCGGGCCGGGCGTCGAGGTATGCGTCATTTGAGCCCACCAGGACGACTTGCCGTGGATGGAGCGGAGAGCGACTTGTATGCCTTGGTGCGGGCTTGGACGAGATGGGTCACGCCTCAAAGGCTGCACCACAGAGGGGTCGGCAGTCCCGCGAGTGCGGTATTTCGCCATGCGAGCCGCGATTGTGACCGATGCGCTGCGACAGGCTGCCGGTCACGGTGTGACGTGCTCCGGGAAGAATCTGGTGTTCAGGATCGCGAGTGTGGTGGCGTTGGTCAGTCGGCAGATCGGAAGCTGCAGGGCGAACATGCCCCTGTCCCAGACGGCTTCGGCTCGGTCGAACGTCTTGAGCCAGCGCACTGGCAGTACGTACTCGGCGACGTCGGGGTCGTTCTCGTCGCCGGGGTGGCGGTACTTTCCCACGAGTTGCTGATCGGCCAGGCGCACCGTCCCGTCCCCGAGAACGGCCTCGGCAAACGTTGTCGGCTCACCGCACACTTCGCCGATACCCACGTACCCGAGTTTCGGGATGTGGAGGTTGATCCGCTGTCCCGGCCGCGGTCGGCGCAGTCCCTGGGAGTACCACTTGCCGCCGCCGGCGGAGATGAACCCGAACCTGCGGGCGTCGTCCCACGATCGGGTGCCGCCTTCCTCGCCCATCGCGGAGTACCAGTCGACGCCGTTCCAGGGCTCGCGCGTCGCGGACTTGCCGACGCGGGGGGCAGGTACGGATTCGGCTTCGTCGCGCAGCCAGGTTCGGGCGAGGTAACGGCGGTCGTCGTCCTCGTAGTAGTGGAACGAGACGGCGTTGACCGGTACACCGAGATCCGCGAGATAGCCGACGATCCGCTCGGTGGCCTCGTCCAGGCGCGCCGCGACGATCGTCACGCGATGTGCCGCGTTCAGCTCCTCGGGCGCGGACGTGCCGAACCGTTCCTCGAACGCGGCCTCGAACGTCGTGTGGCCGCCGCGATAGGCGGCGAACAGCTTCAGGATCTGCGTGTGGGAAAGCGTCGCCGCCCACGACGCGTAGTCCAGCGCCTGGGCGATCACCTCTCGCGCTCCTCGGTCGCGCTTCAGCTCCAGGACGCGCAGACCACCCTCCTCGTCCACGGCGAGGAGATCGACGAACCCTCCGTGGGCGGTGGGTACCTGACGCCCGATCAGCAGGACGGGTTCACCGAGGACGTCTGGCTCTGCCTCGATCACATCCTCGAGATCGCGCTCCAGAGGCATCCTCGCCGACCGCAGGCGCTCTGGCCGTCCCCCGTCGTCCATCCGCCATATCGCGATCTCGGTTGGCATGTCCCCCCAGCCCGTCGAAATGCCTGCCGTACAACGCAACTACCCGTTGCCATGCATTGTTCCGACGCCAGCTTCCCGATGTCACGACCGGGTACGTTCAGGTCGTCGCGGGGATGCCTCCCCATGACGCGTGTCCCCGGAAAAGCGACTGCCAGGTCATCTCCCCTGAACGACCTTGCGGACACCCTCAGGGAGGTCTTGCGGTCCATCATGGCAGCGGTTATCAAGGGCGGCGACGGCATGCAGGACGCGGAGGGTGGGCCATTGATCCCGACAGCCATCTGTCTAGCGCACTCCTTGAGACCCGGGGCAGGGTCAAGGGCAGCATGGGCCACGTAGATCACGGGCTCCAGGTACTCGTCGTTACCGGGGTACGACGCTCCTGCCGCGGCCTGAAGCGGCGTATGGCCTCCGCTGAGTCTGAAGACGGAAACGGGGCGTACTGCGGACATGCTCGTGCGTGAGGGGGTGTCCCCTCGAAGGTGGCCGGGCCAAGGGGAGACGAGCGGACGACGGACAGTTCGGAGAAGTGTTTGGTGATCGCACCACTGGCGGGCGCGGTGGCATCGTGGGCGTTCACCGGGTAGACGGTGATACGGGGTCTGACGTCCGCGGTTGTCGTTCCAGGCCCGGATTCGGTCGCACATGCGTTGGGCGAGGTCGTGCCCCCTGGGCCGTGGGCATGGGCGTCAAGCTCCCAGCGTGTGGGGCCTCATTTGCCGTCTTCGCGGCGCACCTGAAGTAGGCGAGGGAGGGGGCGCTGCGGGATGCGATGGCCGGTGTGCAGAGGCCGGAGTCGACGGCGGTGAGGTCGGCCACGATTCGGCAGGTGCCGGGCGCGGACGCTGCCAGGCGCAGCCGGACTCCGTCAAAGGATTCGCTGGCGACGACGAATACGTCGGACCACACGGTGTGCCGGGGTTGGGCCGAGGACTCCGGTGAGGTGGTGGAGGGAGGGGCCGGTATGCCCATGTGCCGAGCAGGGCCCGCCCCGGCGATCTCGCGGACGATGTACTCGTCGGGCTCTTCGCTGAGCTCCAGGCGTCCGTCGGGGAGTTCCCACTCCTGGCATTCGTTGCACAGGACCAGGACGCGGTCTTCGTGGTCGACGATCACGTCCTTGACCGAGACGGGCCAGGTAGAGAAACGGGCCTGGGGTGGTCCGGGCACGGAACGGAACCTGGCAAGGGACGGGGTGAATCCTGCTACGGGCGGGATGCAGATGATGCTGCCCGTACTGGCGAAAGAATCACATAGCGGAATCACACAGCTGCCAGCGTGCAGCGCCCGGGCACGCACTGCCGCAGGCCGCAGACAACGTGCGCGTGGCGGTGCCGCAACTTCCCTACGGATCGTAGGCTTTGGGGATGGCGAAAACCGCGGAGCCCAAGTACGGCGGCTTGATCTTCGACTTCTTCGGGGTCTTGACCTTCAATATGGTCGAGGTGATCTCCTCCTTCGAGGATCGGGAGAAGATCGCGCGGGGGACGTTCCTTCGTGGCTGGGCCGACCCGCGAGGGCAGGAGCTTTTCCGGCAGCTCGAGCTCGGCGCGATCAGCCAGAGCGACTGGAACGAGGGGTTTGGCGCCCTGATCGACGTCGCGCCTCAAAACCTGCTCGCCCGCTATCTCCACGATGCCTTCCCGGCCTACCACGTGCTCAAAGTGGCGCGGCAGGCGCGGGCCGCCGGGATTAAGACCGCGGTGTTGTCGAACAGTCTCGGGCGGGAACCGTACGACCCTTATGCGGGGTTCGACCTTCACAACACCTTCGACGAGGTGGTGTTCTCCGCGGATCACGGAGTGCGCAAGCCCGATCCCGCCATTTTTCACCTGGTGCTCGACAAGCTCGGTGTGCCGGCCGGGCGATGCTTGTTCGTCGACGACAGTGAAGGGAATCTCGCTGCCGCGTACAGGCTCGGCATCACGCCGCTGTTGGCACTGGACGAAAAGGTCGTGGCCTCCCGTCTGCGGGAAATGCTCGGTCTACCCGACCTGTAGGAATTCGCGTACGGCTGCGTGCGCGGTGTGTGTCGCCAGCTGGTTGCGAAGTCCCTTCAGTTCGGAGGCCGAGCGCGCGGAGTCCACCGAGCCGAGGCATCGGGCTGCGTGGCGCGCTTTGGTGATCGCGGCGTCCAGGTCGTGCATGGCAAGGTGCGCTTCGGCGGCACGGGCCAGGTAGATGGCGTGGGTTCGCGGGTATTCGTCGTCGCCGGGGTACGACGCTTCCGTGGCGGCCTCGAAGCGGCGTACCGCCTCGGCCGGGTCGCCGAGTTGCAGGGCGGCCGAACCGGCGATCATCTCGATCTCGCCGTAGTCCACCCAATAGAGGGTCTTCGGATCGTCGTCGTGAGTTCCTTTGTCCAATGCGGCACGAGCGACCTCGAGTTGGTGCGCGCACTCCCTTTTGGCGCCGGTCTTCGACAGTGCCCGAGCGGTGCGGGCGGCCAGCATCGCGTGCATGCGCGGAGTCGCCTTCCACCGCACCTGTTCTTGCGCCGTCTCCAAGAGCGACAATGCCCGGCCCGCCTGCCCGGGAGTGGAGTAGCACTGGACTGCGGCGAATGAGAGCGCGTACGCGCCGCTGATCGGATCCCGGGCTTCGGCGGAGGCTCGGAGGGAAGCGTCGAAGAAGCGCTGGGCGATGCCGGGGTGGCCTTGGTCGAACGCGTTCCACGCCACCTGCCGAGCCGCTTCGGACGCCGTGGAGTACAGGTGCTCCACGGTCGATGCGTCGTAGCGACCCGACTTGATCAGTTTCACGATCAATGTCAGTTCGCCACGCGCCAGTTGACACACCTCGCCGCTTCCGAGTTCGTCGTCGAGATGCCTCAAGTGATCAAGACGGCTGTCCACATGTGCCAACAGCGCCGGGCCGCTGGGGAGGTTCGTGGGTGTCCTGGTTGTCCGGATCGGCTCCAGGGCTTTGGACCAACTGTTCGTCGAAACGGAAAGCGCCGCCCCGGCCGTCAGGAAACCTCTGCGATCCACGCTGCTTCCATTCAACAGTTCGGCGAGAACCGCCAGGCTCTCCGGCCGGTCCCACGGCACGTCCCTGCCGATCGTCGAACCGGTTTCGTGGAGCGCCGCCGCAAAGGTGCCGCCGGTGCGCAGCACCCTGTCGTAGGCGGCGGCGACGGCGGCGGTCACCGACCGGTTCCCGTTCTCAACGTTGCGCAGGTACGCCTCGCCGAACCCCGCTTCACGTGCGAGCCTCGCCCAAACCATGCCGGATGCCCTGCGTGCTTCCCGCATGGCGTCACGAAGCTGTTCGGGCATCGAGGACAGCCTCTCCCTGCTTGGGATCGGTGCTGGATCGGGCCACGCCATTGTCTCCGGTTCGGTGGCGGTGTGTGCTCGTCTCGGGACATAAAGCGAGGATCTTCGCCCATCCGCCCACCATGTTTGCGCGGGTGATCCGAGTCCTTCACCGGGCGCTGCGGAAGCCCGGGGCCGGTGAAGGCAGGTCACGCGTCGGCACCGGGCCGCCGCCCGATGTTCCCGGCAGGGTTCCTCCGACAAGGATCAGGAGCACAGATGAGCACGCAGAACATCGCGCCGAGCGTCGAACCGCCCCAGAACGACGTCGTCGACGAAGCTGACGACCCGTTCCGGCTCGACATCACCCTCATCGAGAACACTCCGGCGACCGAGACGGTGCTGATGTGCAGCACCGGGGACAACTGCGGGAGTTCCTGCCCGAGTGCCTGCACCACCTCGTAGCCCAGGAAGGCGGCCGGGGGCCTGAGCCGAACGGAGCCGTCCGTTCGGCCCACGTGCCCCTCCTTCACGAATGGAGTGCGGGTGATGACGCGCTTACGACACAGCATGTATCGGGGTGCCGGCGAAGGGATACTGCGAGCCGCAGTGAACCTCGCGGGTCCGGACATGCCCTCCTGGCCGGGGCCGGCAGCGCTGCCCGAAGACTGGCGTTCGTGGCTGGGCGTGGTGTGGGCCGACGACACGTTCCGGAGGGCTGTGTCCGATGCCAGCCCCGATCTCGACCGGCAGGTTCGGGCGATCCTCGACGGGCGACCGGCGACGGCGCGCCGGGCGCGCCGGGCGGCACTGGCCACCGCCCGATACGCGATCAGGTACGCGCGCCGCTCCACGCCATTCGGCTTGTTCGCCGGCGTGGTGCCGGTCGAGTTCGGCGGTGCCACACGGGCACGCATCGGCGACCGGCACCGGGTTGTCGTCCGACCGGACCCCGTGGCGCTGGACGCGGCGATCGGGGAGTGGGAGGCGGACGGCGAGAGGATGGCCGAGGTCGACGTATGCGCCAACAACCTGGCCCGTCAGAGGGACGGTCGCGTCCACATCCCGTCCGAGGGCGCTTCGGAGTTCTCACTCGCGCTGACACCTGCGGTCGCGCTGGTCCTGGACGCGGCCCGCGCACCGATCCGTTACTCCGCCTTGGCGGACAAGCTCTCCGCCGAATTCCCCGATACGGACGAGCGCCACCGGACCCGGTTGCTGGAACAGCTCCTACGGGTACGGCTGCTGCGGTCGTCGTTGCGTGCCCCCGCCACCCTCGTCGATCCCACCACTCTCCTGCCGCCCGCCCTGCGCCGGATCACTCGCGCCCAAACGACGGCGCCGGATGTGCGACTGGACGCCTCGGTCCGTTTGCCGACGGCCGTGGAGACGGAGGCGGAGACCGCCGCGACCATCCTGACCAGGCTCGCCACGCACCCGACGGGGACAGAGGCATGGCGTCGCTACGCCGAGCGGTTCGCCGACCGCTTCGGCGAGGGCGTCGAGGTGCCGCTGGATCTGGTGACGGATCCCGACAGGGGCCTGGGCTTTCCCGAGGGATTCAACCACGTCTCCGAGCCACCCCGCCCGATGACCCGCCGGGATCGGCTGCTTCTGGAATTGGCAGGTACCGCCGCCGTCGAAGGCACCCGGTCGGTGGTGCTCTCCGGCGCCATGATCGAGCGATTGGAGGCCGCAGCGGGCAAGCCCACTTGCTGCCCGCCCCACCTCGAACTGTGTGCGCAGGTCCAGGCCGCCTCCAGGCAGGCCTTGGACCGTGGGGACTTCCGACTTCGGGTGGCCACGGTCTCCCGCGCGGCCGGGTCGATGACGGGCCGGTTCTGGCACCTGTTCCCGCAAACGGGTTCGACATATGCCGCCTTGCCCGCGGTTGAGTCCCACGCGGAAACGGCCCAGTTGTCGTTCCACGCCGGCCGCGTCTCGGCCGACCTGCTCACCCGCGCCCCGCAGGTCCTGCCCCGGCTGGTCAGCGTCGGCGAGTTTCGGTACCGGGAGGAAGGGGTGCTGTTCCCGCCCGACCTGGTCGTCGGTATCCGCGACGGTCGCCTCCATCTGGCCGAGGCCGCCACCGGGACGCACCTTGAGCTGCTCGCGGCGACCGCGATCAACTTTCTGTGGAACAACTACACCCCGCCACTGGCCCGGTTTTTGGCCGAGATCGGCCGCGCCGGGACCCCGCAGGTGACGTGGTTCGACTGGGGCGCCGCGTGGACACTTCCGTTCACGCCCGCACTGCACTACCGACGTTCGATCCTTGTACCCGCCCGATGGAAGCTACCCACCCGGACGCTGCCCGGCTCCACCGCCACGTTGGACGAATGGGCAGAGGAACTGCACGCCTGGAGGGGACGGTTCCGCGTGCCGGACCGGGTGCTCTTGGCACAGGACGACCAGCAACTGCCGCTCGACCTGTGCCATGACATGCACCTGGACCTGCTGCGCACGCACCTCGCAGCCGCCCCGACCGGCGTCGCGGTCCTGTATGACGCGCCGCCGCGGGATGCAGACGGCTGGATC
Source organism: Embleya sp. NPDC056575 (assembly GCF_042793325.1). Lineage (NCBI taxonomy): Bacteria > Bacillati > Actinomycetota > Actinomycetes > Kitasatosporales > Streptomycetaceae > Embleya > Embleya sp. NPDC056575. Next base: position 65,826 of record NZ_JBHTVA010000007.1, on the reverse strand, counting down.
GGTGGACGTGCCCACAGCATCGTCATCCCGCTCAGGGCACACCAATGAAGGCGACGGCCATCCCGCACAGAACGCAGGACCTGTCCGAGGGACCTCTGGGGGTAGCCCTCCTTCACCTCGAACGCGGTGACCTCGCTTCCGCGCGCGGCAGTCTGGCCCGTGCGGTCGCGGGCGGAGTGAGCGCCGGAGGCAACGCGTCGTTGTTTCATGGTGCCCCTGCGCTGGAGTTCGTGCTCGGCTGTGCCGGACGCACCGATGGTGACGTACGAACCGCCGTCGACCGCATCGTGACCACCCGACTTGCCGCAGCGCGTCGGCGGCAGGATTCCGGAGCACTGCCGCATCTCGCGGAGTTCGACCTCATCCGGGGCCTGAGCGGTTTGGGCGCGCTCCTTCTGACCCGCAACGGTGACACGTCGCTGTTGGAAGAAGTGCTGACGTACCTGGTCTCTCTGTCGCGGCCGGTCCTCGTCGACGGCTGCGTACTGCCGGGCTGGTGGTCGGACACCGGTCCCGCCGGCCAGGAGATGGACGGTGGACACGGCAACAATGGTGTCGCGCATGGGATCGCCGGCCCCTTGGCGGTGTTGTCCCTCGCCATCCGGCACCGAGTCCACGTGCCGGGACAGCGCGACGCCATAGAGGTGTTCGCGCGCTGGCTGGACAAGTACGGCCACTGCTACTGGATCACCCGCGACCAATTGGCCGCCGACGGGCCACCTGTCGCCGTGGCCGCGCGTCCGTCCTGGTGTTACGGAGAACCGGGCATCGCCCGGAGTCGGCAACTGGCCGCGATCGCCCTGAACGACCAGGCTCGTCGACTCGCCGCAGAGGACACCCTCGTGCGCACGCTGGCCGATCCGGAGCGCCTGGTACGGATCTCCGACTCCTCGCTGTGTCACGGCTGGGCCGGCCTGCTGACCCTCGTTCGTGCCCTTGCCCACGACAGTTCCGATTCGGCCCGGTTCACGTCGCTGATCGAAGACTTGGACAAGCGCCTGGCCGCCGACCCGGACCGGTTGTCCAAGCCCGGCCTCATGGAAGGCCGGGCCGGCGCGCACCTGGTACTCGAGGGCACGAACACCACCGCGTGGACCCGCGCCCTGCTCATCTCCTGACCCACCGATCATTCGCCCCGAGCCCTACGACCGAGGAGCGCCCACCCCCGTGGACATCGACGACGTGTACCTCACCGCCGAGAAGGGTTGGTGGCATGCCACCGTGATCTTCCCGGTTGGCAACGGAGTGAGTCCGGAGGCCACCAGGGCTCTGTCATGCGCACTGCGCGACCAGCGGTTCCACTTCCTCCGCAAGGACGAGGGGTTGAGACTGCGTACTGAGCGCTCCGCGGCGCTCCTGCTGGACGGGCTCGCAGCCGACGGGGTGATCGGCGGCTGGGTCGGCGGCGTCTACGAGCCGGAGATCGAAGTGTTCGGCGGCCCCGACGGCATGGACGTCGCGCACGATGTGTTCTGCGCGGACAGCCGTGCCGCCCTGGCCGAGACCGGAAACCCGGGTGCCAGGGAACGCTGCGTTCTGTTGCTGTCCGGCTTGAACCGGGCGGCCGGCCTGGACCCCTTCGAGGTCGGCGACGTCTGGGCCAAGCTGGGCTTCCTGCGGCCGACCGTGACCGCGCCCACCGGCCTCCCACGCGAGCGGGCGATCACGGCCATGCGGCGTCTGATGAATGCCGACTCCGCCCGGCGACCGGACGCGGAGCCCGGCTGGGCCGAGCGCGTCGCCGCGTTCGAGGACGCGGGCCTTCGGCTCGCACGACTGGCCGCCGCTGGGCGACTGACGCGGGGGCTGCGTGCGGTACTCGCGCATCACGCGGTCTTCGCCCTCAACCGCGCCGGTGTGCCCGTCGACGAGCAGGCGGCGACGGCATGGCTGGGCCGTCAAGTCGCCTTCACCGGTGCGGATGAGGCGGACGTGTCCACCGGCCGGTACACCTCTCCGGCCCCTACCCTCACTCGGATGGAGAGCACCCTGAGCCCCGCGACCGACCCCGCCGAGCTGCGCGAAGCGCTCGTGAACCGCCTCATCGACAGCGGCCACCTGCACACCTCCGCCGTCGTCACCGCCTTCCGGGACACCGAGCGGCACCGGTTCCTTCCCGGTGTCGACCTTCAGACCGCATACGTGGATGACGCGGTGCCGATCAAGCACGACGACAGCGGCGAGATGATCTCCTGCATCTCCGCACCCTCGATCGTCGCCACCCAGATCGAGCAACTCGGCGCCGAGCCGGGCCACAAGGTCCTGGAAGCCGGAGCCGCGACCGGCTACAACGCCCATCTGCTCGGACAACTCGTGGGCCCCGACGGCCACGTGTGGACCGTGGACGTCGACCAGGACCTCGTCGACCGCGCTCGGAAGAACCTCGCGCAGGCCGGAGCCTCGAACGTGAGCGTCGTCCTGGCCGACGGCGCAGCCGGCCTGCCCGAACACGCGCCCTTCGATCGCATCCACTTCACCGTCGGCGCCGGCGACGTGCCCATGCGGATCCTCGACGAACTCGCCCCCGGCGGACGCCTGGTCCTCCCGATGCGCATCCGCGGCAGCATCTCCCGCAGCTTCGCCTTCGAACGCGACGGCCGGACCTGGAAAACCGTCTCGTGCGAGATGGCCACCTTCGTGCCGCTGCGCAAGGGCGTCTGCGACGACGTCTACACCCTTGTGCCCATGGAGGGTGAAGGGAACGTGCGCCTGGAGACCTTCAGCGAACAGGACGTGGACCGCGACGCGATCCGCACTGTCCTCGACCACCCCTCCGCCAAGGTCTACTCCGGCGTGAAGTTCCGCCAGGGCGACCCGTGGGAGTGGCTGTACCTGTACCTGGCGTCGGTGCTGCCCAACGGCCTGTCCCGCATGCCCGGATCCCGTCCCGGCTTCACCCCGCACTTCGGATGGGGCTCCATGGCCGCGCTCGACGGGGACACCCTGGCGTACCTGACCGTGCGCGAAGGCGAGGACGAGCAAGGCAGGTTCTGGGAGATCGGCGTTATCGGCCACGGCCCGCGCGCTGCCGCGCTCGCCGAGCAGGTTGCCGGTGAGATCGGCGAGTGGGACCGCGGCTGGGGCAACACCGCGCCCGAACCCGGGTTCCGTATGGCCGTCGGCGACGCCCGCGACCAACTGACCGCCGCTGAACCGCGCTTTGTCGTCGACAAGACCCACAGCCGCCTCGTCGTCGACTGGCCACGCAGGAGCTGAGCCGATGATCCCCGCCATTGCAGCTCGCATCCCCCTGGTGCGCCGGCCCAAGGCGCCCGGGTTACCCCTGGCCGAGCGCATCAACGAACTCACCGCGCTGGCCATCCCGCCTGCCGACGCGGGTCATCGTGTTCTGGTGGCCCGCGCGAGTGGGGTCCTCAACTACGCTGCGCTGATCGCGTCCGACGTCGGGATGCCCGACCTGGCCGCGCAACTGTGCTGGAGGCAGCACCGCGTCTTTGCCGAAGCCGGACGCCTCACCGGGGACATCGCCGTGATGGCGCTCATGCCGGTGGTGAACTTCGCCCGACTCCTGATCCGCGAAGGTGACGGGGAAGGCGCCTACGAGGTCCTCGCGCGGTTGTACCGCGCCGCCCAACGACGCGGTACAACCGAAATCCGAGACGAGGCGGTCAACCTGTCACTGCTGACCGGCACGGACGCGGACCACCGGAAAGTTTGCGAGGAACTGTGGGTGACGGTGCTGATCGACGGTGCCAGGGCTCTGGCACGGATCGGCCGATGGACCGAGGCTGCCGAAACCATGGCCGCATACCGCGGCGTCGGCAACCGGCTGCTCGACGGCCGCCAGATCATGATCATGTCGATGATGGAACGCGGCCTCGACTGTCAGGCCCGCGCCGTGATCGAAGCCACCGTCCCCGCCGAACCGTGGGAGAACGTCGTCGCGGCCCTCCTGCGAGCCTGCTGCCGGCCCCGGCAGCCCGAGCCTGACCTTGCCCTGATGGAGGTACTCCCGGTTATTGCCCCACCCGACCCGGCGACCGCCGCCTTCCAGGCCCGAGTCGGGCTCACCGCGCTCGACCTGTGCCCCGAATCCATGAGCTCCGACGCCGCCTTCGTGCGCGCCGCTCTCGCCGATGTCGCCGTCCTCGACGCCTACGCCGCCCGCGACGTCTTGACCCACGGCCCGCTGCGTTCCCGCCTGAGCGGTGGGCAGACGCGGGAACTTCAAGCCGTACTGACCGCATCGGGGCTCGGTGCCGGAAGTCTCGCCGCGGTGCACGCGCATGCCCTTGCCGCAGCCGTGGATGCGGCCGAGAGTGCACTCCGCAGGCAGCTTTTGACGCGCCCATCGGACGATCGTGTCGTCGCGGACAACAATGCCGGGCCTCCTCCTCGACCCCATGATGTCTGTCGGTAGGGATTTCTACACTCTGCGTGATGAATTCGAGTCCGTGTCTTCCCTTCCCATACACAGCCCTCGCTGATCCGGCTCGTACCGACGGCGCGATCAGGAGACCGCAGGCCGAAGCCGGGTTTTGCCGGCCATCGGGGGCGTCTCGATGAGTGGTGAAGAAGGTGCCACGGCACCGAACCGGCGCGTCGGGTCCGGTGCGGGCGGAGTCTTGAACGTCGTCGGCGCCCACCTCTACCTGGAGGATTCCCGGGGGCGGGTTCTGCTCGGGTTGCGGCACCCCGATTCCCTATACGCGCCCTCGACCCACCACTTCCTGGCCGGGCACTGCGAGCAGGAGTCCGCCGTCGCCTGCCTCGTGCGCGAGGCCCAGGAGGAAGCCGGACTGGTGATCCACCCCGACGACATCGAGTTCGCACACGCCGTCCACCTCATGGAGCCACCGGGCACCCGACCCCGCATGCAGATGATCTTCAGGGCCCGGCGGTGGACGGGCACACCCGAAGTCCTCGAACCCGACAAGTGCCTCGGCTGGGGATGGTGGCACCCCCATGACCTGCCGGACCCGACCGTCCCCTACACGCGCGCCGCGATCCAAGCCATTCGAGCCGGCCGCCTGTATACCGAGCTCGGCTGGACCTGACACCGAGCACGTGCCCCGTCCGCGCAGAGAGGTCTCCCGCCCGTGAGCGAGCATGCACCACCCGCCCCTGTGACCGTTCCTCCGTCGCCTGGATACCGAACTACCGGGGCGCCGACGACCCGCCCACCGAAGACCACCGCCCCGAATCAAGCAGCGACGACCGCCGGTCGCAGGGCTGGGCCGAAGTGCGCCCACCCGGACGCCGGCCCGTCGGAGGGTGAGAATTGAGCGCGCCGGACCGACACGTGGAGCCCGTGGACGTCCACTTGATCCTGCGCCGCGACGGCGCCGCTGGGCCGCAGGTGTTGCTGTCGCGGCGAGCGGGGGCGGTGTATGCGTCGGGCCTGTGGCATCTCCCGTCGGGCCACCTCGACGGCCCGCACGAGGACATCGTCGACGCGCTCCTGCGGGAGACGACGGAGGAGACCGGCGTTCTCGTCGACCCGGCCGATGTCCGCGTCGCCGCCACGGTGCACCATCGCAGCCCGGAAGGGGGCGCCCGGGTCGGATTCTTCTTCGAGGTCCGGCGATGGCACGGCACACCGCAGGTCATGGAACCGGCCGTGTGCGACGCGATGGGCTGGTACCGCCTCGACGCGCTGCCGGCACCGATGGTGGCCTACTGCCGGGCCGGACTCGACACCTACCGGGCCGGCGGCCGGCTCGCCGTGCACTTCCAACTCCCCGGTGATCCGATCGCGTACGACGCCACGAAGGCCCGGCTGCGCATGGTCCCCGCCGTCGGTGACGCGGGCGCGGCACTGCCCGGGAGGGCCGCACGGATGCCGGCCGAACGTCCTGTTGAGAAGGGGAGCGGGGCATGACGGAAACCACGGGCCGGCTGCACGGTGGAGACGCCGACGCGGGGGAGCCGGATGCTGATACCCCGACCCGGGAGACGTTGACGTTCGACCACCCGGGCGGCGACAGCCTGGAGTTGGCCGAGCTGCTGACCGGCCGCAGCATGGCCCGCCGGTTGCCGTCGCTGATCCGCCGAACGTTCGCCCTGGCGTGGGAGGTCGACCGCACGGCGGTCGTGTGGCTGTTGGCCTGCCAGCTCGTGTCCGGAGTGTCCGCCGCATTGGGATTGTTCGCCACCACGGCCGCGTTCTCCGTGCTCATCGACACCGCCCACGACCCCGGTCGGCTCGGCGCGGCGGTCCCGGCGGTAGCGGTACTGGCCGGCGCCGCAGGCTTGCGGGCGTTGTTGGGCATCGTGATCCAGGGCTTGTCCAACAGGCTCTCGCCCCGGATCTGCCGCGAGGCGGAGTACAGGATGCTGGAGGCGGCGACCAACGCCGAACAGGCCGCCTACGACCACCCCGGCTTCAACGACAGATACGACGCGGCCGAACGGGGCGTGGACGTCAGCCAGGACATGATCGGGCAGTCGCAGAACTACATCTCCTCCCTGGCCACCCTCGTTGCCGCAGGCGTGGTGCTGGCCACCCTGTATCCGCTTCTGCTACCGCTGCTCCTGCTGGCGGCCGTCCCTCAGGCCATGGCCGCGATCCGCGGCGAGCGCGTTACGTACCTGGCGGTTGTGGCCACCCACAAGGACCGCCGGGTGATGTCCATGCTGCGCTGGCACTTGATCGCCAAGGAACAGGCCGACCAGGTTCGCACCGACACCCTGGCCCCCTATCTCCTCGACAAGTACAAGGCGAGCGCCAAGCGGGTGGAGGCCACCAACGACCGAGCGGCCTGGGAGCGGGCGAAGATCGCCGTGGTGGGCGCCGTCGCCACCGGACTGGTGTCCGCGGTGGTGTGGGGCGCGGTGGTGCTCCTGCTCGGGACCGGACGCATCTCCGCAGCGTCCGCCGGTACGGCGATCTTCGCTCTGCGGTCGGCGGGCACCGGACTGCAGGGCCTGGTCGGCTACGGCCGCGACCTGCTCCGGACCGGCCTGTACCTCGACGACTGGGAACGGTTCGTCACCGAAGCGGCGGGAGAACGCCTGAAGCGCGGCGACATCGTCCCGGACCGACCGCGGCACATCGCCCTTCGCGATGTCGTCTTCCGCTACCCCGAGGCCGACCGGGACACCCTGCGCGGCGTCGACTTCGATGTCCGCCAAGGAGAGATCGTGGCCGTCGTCGGCGAGAACGGTTCCGGCAAGTCGACCCTGATGAAACTGCTGTCGGGGCTCAACCTGCCCACCACCGGCACTGTTACCTGGGACGGGGTCGGCGTCGCGGACCTGGAGGCGCAGGCGATGTGGAAACAGACCTCGGTGGTTCCCCAGGTCTTCGCCCGCTGGCCCGTGACCGCGCGGGAGAACATTCATCTGGGCCAACCCCGCAAGGAGGGCGAGCGAGCCGTGCTCGCGGCGGCCCGCGCCAGCGGCGCCGACGACGTGATCCAGACCCTGCGTTCCGGAATGGGCACCCTCCTGGCTCGGGAGTGGTGGGGCGGCGTGGCCCTTTCCCCGGGACAGTGGCAACGCATCGCCGTCGCCCGAGCGATCCATCGCGATGCCGGTCTCTTGATCATGGACGAGCCGACCTCCGACCTGGACCCCCGCGCCGAGCACCGGATCTTCACCGGTCTCCGCGCTCTCGCCGGCGACCGTGCGGTCGTGCTCGTCACCCACAACCTGGCCAACACCTCCGTCGCCGACCGCGTGGTCGTCATGGAAAAGGGCCGTGTCGTGCAGAGTGGCACCTTCCACGAACTGATCGGCCGACCCGGCCTGATGCAGGACCTGTGGCGCCTCCAGCAGGACCGGGACGCCTACCGGCCGGGAGGAGACTCGTGACCGACATGCATCGGAACACCCCTTGCCCGTACGTGCCGTCGACCAGAGATGAGCGCAAGCCCGTGTAAAGCGACGCCTGGACGAAATACGGCACGTATCACCTCCAAAGAGGGACCGAAGCCTTTGAAGTCAACTGTCTCACCTGCGGATTCCAGCCGACCGCTTCCGGTGCCGAGGCGTTGGGCGACGTCACCGTCCGCCGGGACCGTTCGGGTGAACTCCCCCGCCCGTTCGGTGAGGTGGTGGCGGGTCAGGGGTAGCCGGTCCCCGGAAGTCGCGGGGCGCCATGTTGCAAGCGAGCCTGGCGGTTCCCGGTTTCGAGCCCCCATCCTTCAGGAGTTGTCCCCATGTGTATGCGCCTCCGACCGCGTGCGGCTCTGGCTGTTACCGCCGGCGTCCTCGCTCTGTCCCTCGTCGACCTCGCCATCGCCACGGCGGCCCCGGGCGTGGTGATCATGAACCGCCTCGGCCAGGAGAAGGCCGTCTCCGATCCGCAGGCCGACCAGTGCCAACCCGGGCTCGGAACCGGCACCACGATTTCCAACAGGACCGAGGGCACGATCCTGCTGTTCCCCGACAGCAACTGCCAGACGAAGGTCTACGACCCGCTGGAGCCGAGCCAGACCCGAACCGCGCAAGTCGGCAGTTTCATGGCTTTGGACTGAGCCCCGTACCGCCTCGCCTGCTCACCGCTCCGGACCTCGCCGGACCCATGGGCAGGCGATGGGCGGCGTCGAGAACCCGGAACGGGGAGCCGGGTCGGGGGTACTCGTTGTCGGCCGAGGTTCCGGCCGTGGACAGGGCACCATCCCCGAGCCGGGTCCCGCCCCCGCCTCCACCCTGTCCGGGGCCGAGGTACGGGTGCGGGTCTCGGTCGAACTGCTGGACATGAAGCAGCACGTACGCCCATGAGCGGTACGTCTACCGTCCGCGTTTGGATCCCGTTACGAAGCTGCGGGCGGCATGGTGTTGGAGGGCCCCACCAGCGTTGGGGCCCTCCGTCTTGCATGAGGGCTAGTCGTCGAATTCGCCGTTTCGCGCTCCTGCCAGAAACGCGGCCCATTCGCGGGCGTTGTACCTCTGGACGGCTCCGTTCGGGTCGGCCGGGTTTCGCAGTGCCATTCCCCCATCGGGGAGTGCCGCGATCTCGATCCGGTCGTTGGGGTCGGCTCCAGGCGCGGTCAGCCAGTGCGCCTCGGATAGATCCAAGGCGTAGAGGTTCGCCTTGTCGTCCGAGGTCATGCCTGGACGAACCTTCCGGTCTTGGCGGCGTCGACGAACTCGTGCCAGGCAGAGGCGGATACGCGTGTGACGGGCAGATCCGTGTTCTTGCTGTCTCGGATCGCCACGGCGGCAGACCCGGGGATGACGCCCGTTTCAACGCAGTCTCCTGCGTTGGCGGTAAAGGAACTCTTCTTCCAAGTTATGCCGTCGAGGTCGAGGGCATAGACGTCGTTCAGGTCCATGTCAGGTCCGGTTTCTCTTGGCCTTGATGAGGGCACGGGTGTCGTCCGCGCTGAGCGCGACCTTCCCCAGGTTCTTGAAGAGCCTGTTCACGCGCACCAAGTCACGGGGATCGTTCATAAATACGCTACCGCTGACGCCTTCGGAGAACGCCACGTCGGGGTCGCCGCCGTCGTAGGAGAAGACGTTGAAGGCTCCGGTATGGGTACCTCCCGCACCTGCTGTGTACGGGATGATGCGGAGGTCGACGTTCGGGAGTTTTGTGATTTCCAGAAGGTGATCGAGAAGTTCAAGATGTGCCTCGGGGCCGCCGACCTCGAAGGTGACGGCGGCTTGAGTGATAACCGCTTCGACGAAGAGCGGCTTCGGCTCGTAAAGGCGGCGTTGCCGCATCGAGCGAACCTCGACCAAGCTGTCGATCTGGTCCGGGCCGAGGGCGCTCCATCCGAGACTCGTCACCTCCCGCGAATACGCCTCGGTCTGGAGATGGGCGGGGATCAGGACGGGTTGGTAGTCGCGGCGCAGGCGGGCGTCGGCCTCGTATTCGAGGACCGTGGCGTAGTTGGCCGACACGACCTCGCCGAAGGCGTACCACCATGGCGGCGTCTCATCGCGGGCCTGTTCCAGGAGTTCGCGTAGGTCGACGAGGTCTTGGCCCTCGATTCCGTAGAGCTCCACGAAGCGGTCGAACATCTGGTCCGTGCAGGTGCGGTCTCCGGTCTCGATCCTCGTCACCTGCGCCGCGGTGACGCCGATCGCGTCGCCCACCGCCTTCGCAGGGGTTCTTCCGCGCCGGGCGCGAAGTCGCGATCCGAAGTCTCGTCGCGCTCGAAGGTTGCCCGGGCCGCTCGTGGCCATGTCGTCCTCCCCGTCGTCGTCGCGTAGATCCGCCGTGCCTGCTACCGCCCAGCATCCCGGAGCCGCTGCGAGCCTATACACCGAGGTTCGATGGGAATGTTCCAGGAAGTATTCCTGGAAGTGACTTGACGCCATACCAAGGAGAGATGGAGTCTGTTTCCAGTCACCGACTGCGTTGTCATGATCACAAGACGCAGCAGTGTGCGATGCCCGTGCGACCCGCAGGGAGACCCGCATGGAACTGCCCGCTCAACGACTGGAACTCCCGAGAACCACGCTCGCCGCCAAGAGCGCCCGCCTGCACACCGATGCCGTGTGCGCTGCCGTCGGCGCGTTGTCCGACGACGATCCCCGCTCGGTGGTCGTCGAGTTGGTCACAAACGCGCTGGAACACACCGACGGATCCATCGACTTGTTCTGGTGGGTCGATGGAGAACGGCTGCTCTTCGCGGTGACGGATGACACTTTCGTGGTACTGGCCTGGAGGGCACCGCGCGCCGAGCCCGATGCCGATGCGGAGGACGGACGGGGGCTGGAGATGGCCCTCGTCCTGGCGCACGAGGTGGCCTACGGGCCGTGCCCGGGTGGCGGGAAATGGATCCGGGCGGCATTCGCCCTACCGGCGTCGTCCGCCCCCGAGACGCTCGCGGCGCGGCGTCGTGCTGCTCTTGGACGCCCGATCTGGCACGACGCCCCGCCCGCGGCGTCGTACAGGTGCGACGCCGACGACGGGGCTACCCGACAAGCCGGGCCTCCGTCGATTGCGGTCTCGGGCCTACCCGCGATGCGCGGCGGGCCGCATAACCGTCGTGCGGTGGCTGTGGCGCAGCCGTGGCTGATGCGTGTACGGGAATTGTTCCGAACTCGAAGTCAGGCACACCGTCGAGGCGTTGCCGGACCGCGAGTCGCCACATCCAGATGTCGCGCTCGCTCTGTCTGGTGCTGTGTCTCGCCATCCTGGCCTCAACCTCCGACCGCCGGGCACGCAGATCGGCTTTGCCCCGAGCGAGGACCACAATCGGTTCTCCCGGCCCGGCGTCGACGGTGGAGACCTGTTTCCGCGTCGCCGAGCTACGAATTCGCCCCTTCTTCCCGGCACAGGTCGATGAACTCCTTGCGTCGGGTCGGGCCGCCTCGCTGCCTTCCGGGTCGGCCGGTCGGACGCGAGCCGCCCGCACGGCTCGCGTTCGATCCCATTCAGCCTCTCCGCCCCGATCCCCCCTTCGACCCCCTGCAGGGAGCCCGGGCCCGGAGTGCTCGCACGGGGATCAACGGCAATCCGACGGCGGCGCAGGCGAATCAACGGCGATTCGCCTGCGCTCGTACTTCCCCCCACATACCTCTTCGTCGCCTGCGAGGAATTGTGATCACGAACACCACGCACGAACACACCATGCGCGCCGGCCTGAGACGTTTCGGATACGCCCTCCTGGCCGGCGAGATCGGCCGGATCTGGACCGAACGCATCCGTGAGGAAGCCGTGGGTCTGTTCACCCCGGTTGCCCACGACGGCTGCGACGCGAAGTTGGTGAGGCCGGCTCGGAACGTCCGGTCGCTCTCGCGAGAGATCGACATCCTCGGGGACTCCGTCACCGTAAAGACGGCAGTTCGCCGGGTGTTGGCGGCGGATCACGTCGCCACCGTGACCTACGAGTTACTGCGGATACCCGCCCGAGACGGCGAACAGGCGCTCATCCAGGACGCCGTCGTCGAGGGTTTCGACGCCGACACGCACGTGTGCGCGTACGTCGCATTGGACTCGCTGTACGCACGTCACGACGCCGTCACGGTGTACCCGCAGGCCCACGATCGGGCCCGGACGCTTCGTGGGGATCCACCCGGCATCGACCCGAGCGCGTTACCGGCGTCGGGCGCGCGGCACATCCAACTGCGCCCGGGCGATGTCCTGTTCGTCCACGGATGGCTGCCGCACGGCTGGACCAACAACGCCGGTGGCCGGGATCTGCTCGTGGTACGGATCCTCTACCGAGGAGTCGAATCGCGGCCCGTGCCGAAGCCCGACATGGAATCCCCGATCACGGAAGCCCCGCGCCGCCGTGGCGACGAGTTGGGCCCGCAGGCGCGAACGATCCGGGTGGTGGCGTCGTGAGCGATTCTGTCTCGGATGCCGATGTCGACGCGGCCCGCCGGATGTACCACCGCGACGGATACGCGCAGTTGGGCAACGTGCTGGCCGAAGACCGCGTGGCGCGCCTGGAGGCGGAGGCCGTGCGCCTGTACGAACGGTGGGGTCCGACGCGCCGGGACGTACTTCGCCACCCTGTGGGCGCCGCCCGCAACGCCGACTCGCTCGACGGTGCCGCGTTGTCCGTGCTCTTCGACGAGTTGCTGCACGACCGCGAACTCGATCGCTGGGCAGCTCGGATCCTGGGTGGCGCGGTCGAGCCGGTTGACCTTGCCTTGAGGTACATGCTCCCGCGCACACCGTCTTCGCCACCGGTGCCGTGCGGACCTTGTTCGGCCATGGGCTCGTCGAACGACAGCGTCCACCTGTGGATCCCGATTCAGCGAGACGGCTCGTGGTGCCTGCGGGTCGCCTTGCGTAGCCACGTCCGTGTGATGTCCCCGGGGCCCGGTCTGTTTTGCCGCAGGCGCAACGGCCCTGGTCGGGTGGGTGGTTGTGGTGGATCGGATCCGTGCGTCCTCGCCGTGCACCCGCGTCTGTGGGTCGGCATGGGCGCAAACGAGAGCAGATACCTGCGGGCCTCGGCCACCCTCACCTATCGTCGCCACCACGCCGGAGACGGTCCGTGCCACTGACCCCCGATCCCTCGAAAGGCGCCTCGCCCGACATGCGTTCGGGCGGTATGGCGACGGCCGGGCACAGGCCGCTCGCGATGGAGATGGTGCTGCGCGAATCCGGGGGAGGACGGATCGGCTCCGCGCCGACGGCCACGGTTCATCCCGAGCGCGTGCTGCGGATCGTCATCACCTCGCCGGACAATCCGACGGCAGTACGGGTCGTCACCGCAGGTCAGGCGATCGCCGCCATCCGAACGGCCTTCGGGCACCGCATTCCTCGCCGGCCCCACCTGCCCGGGGGCAGCCCGCACCGCGCGACGCCGACGGTCCTGCACGCCTTGCACCGTCGCGCGTGCGACCCGGCCGGTCCCGGGCTCCGTCGTGTTCCGCCGCCGACGGTGGGTTGGCGACCGTTTGCCCGGACCGGCGTCACGGTTGTCGCCACTTGGCCCACCTCGAACTGACGCTCACTCGACTCGCCCGATCCCTTTGCGGAAGTGCACCGACCAGCGCAGCCGGCGCCGGGTTCGGCAAAGCCACCGCGCCTTGATACGCGGCGCCGGAGCAGCCCCGGTAGGCGGCTTCGCGCCGGCGTACCTCGTTCGCCCTTCCTTCCCATTGCCCTTTCGAACCCGGACAGGACCATGACCACCCACCACAACCACTCCCGACAACGACGCGCCCACGACCAGGTGACCGCATTCGCTGACGCACGACTGGCCGCGATCGTGCCCACCCTGTTCGACGGCACGATCGAATGGGGTGACGCCCACTCGACGTCCACCCACCACATCCGCGACGCGCTGCTGCACCGGGTCGGACAGGAACCATTCGCGGTCACGGCGTCCCTGGCCTACGGCACCCCGCTGCCCGAACTGCTGCACGAGCAGGGCGCGAACGTCGCGGCGCGCATGACCGCCGCCCACGGGCGGGCGAGCCGCGAGACCACTCGCGTCGTGGCCCACCGGGCGGTCCTGGCCGCGATGGGCTGCCCACCGGCGCCCGCCGTGCCAGCCCACTTGGGCCCGGTCCTGGTCGTCGAACGGACTCCGTCCGGCGCGACCCTGGCGTCGAAGATGCTCGATACACCGCACCAGGTCGTCGATCACATCGACCGGCTGTGGGGCTCGCTGGCTCTGCTGCGGCTGCGGACCGCCGCGAATCGCATGGCCGCCGCTGCCTCGCTGGACCGAGTCGGTTCGATCGAGGCGCAGTTCGCCGAGCTGTGGATGGCGGACCTGCTGCCCGACCACATCGCCGAAGCAGGCCGCGGATGGGTCTCCGGCGCCGCGCTGTCGGGGTTGCGTGCACGTCTGGTCCACGTCGCCGTGCGCCTCATGCTCACGGTCCCCGGAACCTCCGAGCGAGTGCTCGCCCACGGCGGACTCGACCCCGCCGACATTCTCATCCGCCTCCCGGCGCCTGTGCCGTCCTGCCCGCGCCCACACCTGGCCACCCCACACGCCGACCTGGCGACGCTCGTCAGCCGCACGGCCCAACACCTGATCGGCGCCCGAACCGGCACCGTCGTCGCGGACACCGTCACCACCGATCTGTACACGTGGATCACCGCGGTCGAAGGCCCGTTGGCCGCACACGGGATCCGCCGTACCCAAGGGCTACGTGACGTACTGCGCCTGTGGGCGATGGACACGCTCACCACCGTCGCCGGCCACCTTGCGCTGCCTCCGGACGTACCGATCCTGACACCGGCGCAACGCGGCCTCGCCGAGCGCGCGATCGAGGTCCTCGACCTGGTCGAGAGCATCACGCACAGCCTCCTCGGCGCCCACACTCCACCCGCGACCGCCCTGGCCGACGCCCTCGACCGCGTCATCGTCGCCGCCCGCGCCTGAACTCGCCCCGCGCGCCGCCCGGTCTCGGAACAGCCCGGCCCGGAGCCGGCCAAACGCCAACCCCGCACAGGAGATACACGTGCACGACCACGCCATCACCGGCGGCCCGAACACGCCACGGACCACATCCCACGGCTCGTCACCACGACTTCGCCAGGCAGACGCGAGCACCGTGCGACGGAGACTACGTGACGCGAACCGAGCCCGCGGATGGGCGGCACACCGCATGGATGTGGTCCTTCGCCAACTCCTCGACGGTGCGCACATCGTCCCGGGCACCGACCTCGGAGACCTATCCGGCCACACCGTCAGCGCCACCGCGGACAAGCGGCCCGTGACGGTCCGCATGGACTACGGGCGACCGGTCGCCGCACTCCTGTACGACGCCGAAGCCGCCGACGCGACCGTGACCTCGCTGCTGCACCACGGCCACGATCGCGTCGGCCGCCGCGTCCAACGCGATCTCGCCGACGCGCTCGCGTTCACTCGCGCCACCGGGCTCGACCGACCCGAAACCCTCGTCTCCCAAGGGCCGATCACCATCACCGAACACCCGGACGGGACCAGCCTGTCGGCGGCCGTCCTGGAACACCCGCACCGCACGAGCGCACTCCTGGAACACCTGTGGACCGCCCTTACCGCCACCCGCGACCCCGGCCTCGCCAGGACGGTGCCTGTGTCTGCGTCGAGCGGCCGGTCGGGCATCGAGGGCGAGTTCGGCTCGCTCTGGCACGGGATCACCCCCGCGTGGCCGGCCGACATCGGCACCGGGTGGATCCGCGCCAAGGATCGTCGCGCGTTCCGCGACCGGATCGACCACCTGTCCGTGGTCCTGGACGAACACCGCCCCGACGATCACCAGGACCGGCACGTCCTGGTCCACGGCAACCTGGACTGCGACCGCCTCGTCCTGGCCACGGACGGCACCTGGACCACCAGCCCGCGACCACACCTCGCCGACCCCGAGGCCGACCTCGCCCTTCTGGTCAGCCGCCTGATCCAACTCCTGATCGGCAGCGCCGCACCCCCCCACACGGTCGTCGCGGTCACCGACGCCCTGCATTCCTGGCTCACCGCGGACACCGGCCCGCTTCCGCCCGACCGCGACCGGTCCACCGCGCTGCGCGAGGTCCTTCGGCTGTGGGCCATGGACACCCTGACCATCCTGGCCACCTGCCTCGCCCTGCCTCCGTGCGTCCCCGGACCCACCGACACCCAACGCCACACCGCCCGCCGTGCGACCCGGGTGCTGAGCGTCGTCGCCACCATCGCCCGTGGCCTCGAACTCCGCCCCACACAACCCGAGTACGCCCTGACCTCGGCCCTGGCCCGCGTCCACGCCGCCTGCGCCGTTCCCCGACAGCACCGACCCGGCACCCGCAACGCATCCCACGGCTGACGGCCGCCCGACAAGGACGCGCTCCACAGGACCGTGGCGCCGCCCCGAACCGCCTCGACAACTCCCACACGAAACGAACAACGCCCCTCCCGACCACGACCGATCCACGTATCCACGCCTGAACGAAAGGCCCCGACGCGACCACCACCACCATCGACTTCATCACTGCCAACTTCGAGAACAACGGAGGCGGCGACCGCCAGAAATGGCACCGGACCCACGAGTACTACGCCTCGCTGCGCCCCGCCGTGCTCTTCCGGCAGGAGATGTGGGACGCCCTCGACAACAACGGTGAACTCGCCGACGCGGCCGAAACCGTACTCGGCATGACCGGATGGGTCGGCAAGGGCAGCTCCACCGCCCTGTACATCGACCCCGAGGTGTTCGAATCCCCGCGCGGCTGGGATGACAGCGGATGGCAACTGGAGCCCACGGCACGCGCGTTGCGCCTGCGCGACACTCACGCGGAAACTCTGCCGATCGTCTGTGTGTCCCTTCACCTCCCCTACGCCTCCTGCACCGGCCGCGCGATCGAGGGGGAGTACCTGACCCGCTTCCTCGACAAGGCGCACATCACCGGGAGCGGCGACGTGGTCAAACTGCCCGCCGTCCTTGGCGGCGACCGCAACAGCTACACCACACCCGTCCCCGGTGGCCCGCTCCTGCCGCCCATTGAGACGTTCACCGACCGCGTCCACCAAACCCACCGCTCCCGCTGCGGCCCCGACGGCGTGCGGATCCCGGACACCCACACCGACCAGGAGATGCGCACCGCCGGCGCCGAGGACGCCGCCCGCCACGTCGCACTCACCTACGGGCGCATGTCCGCACTCGCACCCACCGTCGTCGAAAACCCGAACAGGGCCCCGCGACCGCGGTCGACGGCTTCTGGCTGTCACGGATGCTCCTGCCGGCCCTGGTCGACGTCAACGTGATCGACATGACCGGACTCTCCGACCACCACGCGGTCCGCGCCCGCTTCCACCGCCC
Organism: Embleya sp. NPDC056575; assembly: GCF_042793325.1. NCBI lineage: Bacteria > Bacillati > Actinomycetota > Actinomycetes > Kitasatosporales > Streptomycetaceae > Embleya > Embleya sp. NPDC056575. The sequence goes on along the minus strand of NZ_JBHTVA010000007.1, from coordinate 48,720 downwards.
CACGCTCGCGGACATCCTGCGCCGCGCCGCAGCGCCATGCGCCGACCTCGGGCAGTCCTCGACCCGGACGCGGAGCGGGGCCCGATGAGCGGCACGAGCCGACCCCGCCTGGCATCGATCGTGCCACCGATGCCCGCGAAATCGACTGGCCGGCCGGCGGAACCGACAACTACCCACCCGACCGACCATTCTCCACGTCGCGCCCTGGGCCACACTCCGAGCAGGCGTCCCTCTGCGACTTCCGGGCACGCCGGGCTGCGCGCACCACTCGCGAAGGACAAACGCCGCCGTTGACGGCCGCACCGACCGGCACCGAGGGCTGCGGCGCCGGGGCGGCGACCCTGGTCATTCGGGCCGTGACGCCGGGCGGTCGTGGAAGAGAACCGCCTTCGCACGGCGTTGCCTGCCGGGAGTGCGCACGTTCCTCGGGGGGTATTCGCGATCACCGCCCTGAAGAGGAGACGTCCGCGATGCCCCCGTACCCCTTGCTGCCGGCCGCCCCGAAGCAGGCGGGCCCGGAGCTGTTCACGGTCGAGGACTCGGGAACAAGCGCCCTGATGAAGGCCAAGAGCGTGTGGTCGCCGGCACAGGGCGACACCTCCCGTAGCGGCCACTACACGGACGCCAAGGCCGTGACGAACAAGAAGTGGGGCAAGGTGGTGGTCGCGGCCCGCACCACGATCAAGCCGCACGTGGTCGTCATCGACCACGCGACCCGCAAGACGCTCTGGCACGAGAAGGACAAGGCTCTCCAGGACCTCTCGGGCGGGGTGCATTCGGCGACCGCCCTGCCGGACGGCAACGTGGTGGTCCACGCCCCCTGCTCCCAGGCCCCCACCAAGGACAACCTGGCCCTGGTCCGAGCCGCCGACCCGGGCAAGGTGATTCCCTACGACTTCAAGGACTCCCATGCGTCGGTGTGGATCGACGCCGGGGACGGCCACGGCGGAGGCCACCTGTGGGCGGTCGGACGCACCGGGCACGCGAAGGACAAGACAGGCAAATGTGTCCTGCGGGAGTACAGCTATCAGTCCGGCGATCACCCGTCCCTGACACAGGTGGCCCAGTACGACCTGGTCGCCAAACCCCTGGAACTCACCTACCTGAAGCAGACGGGCCGGTGGGAGAGCCCCCACGACGTCGCCCGCCATGACCGGGACACCGTGTGGATCAGCACGGAATCTCGCGTCGTTGCCTTCGACCTCGCCACCCGCACCGTCGGTGCCGCCCCGCCGGCCCGCTCGGTTTTCCAATCCGCGCACGAGCAGGGCGACCCGTTGACGTCCGCCACCAACCTCAAAAGCCTGAACATCCACGACGGCACGATCATGTACACCCAGAGCATGGGCGACGAAACGGACGCCAAGACGGTCTCCGTGGTGAAGGACGGAAAGAAGCACACCCTCGATCTCGGACCGGTCTACAAGGCGCGCTGGGCCTGGCCCGCCGGTCACTAGCGGTTCGCCGGGGTGTCCGTGCCGCCGTCACCCGCGGTTGGCCGCCGCTCGATGCCGGTCGCCGGTCGCCGACCCAGCCCTCCGCCCGACGCCGCATCCCCACCCGGAGCACCTCCGAAAGGGCTCACTTTGCGACAACGACCCACGAAGTCCGAGCTCGGATCGTGTACGGGGCGGGCTCGGCCGAGGTGGGCGCATGCGCATCTCGGCCACTGAACTACGCAGGCTTCTCGCTCCCGTCGTGTCGGGCGCGGGCCGCATTCCTCGGGCGACTCCCGCCAGAGGGCCGGCCCGGTTGACCGTGGGGATTTGCACCTACGACGACTTCGATGGCGCCTGGTTCACCATCGCCTCGCTGCTGCTGCATCACGGGGATGTCATGCCGGTGACCGAGATCCTGCTGATCGACAACAATCCCGAAGGAGCCGTAGCGGGCGTCCTGAAGTCCCTGGAGGCCGGTGTGCCCAACCTGCGCTACGTTCCGGTGACCACGGTGCGCTCCACGGCCGTCAAGCACATGGTGTTCCCGCTCGCCGCAGGCGAGATCGTCGTTGTTCTGGACAGCCACGTGCTGCTGGCTGCCGGTGCCCTGCGAGCGGTGCTCGACTACTTCGACCGGCGCCCGGGCTGCCGTGACCTGGTGCAGGGGCCGCTACTGCACGACGACGCAGTGACCGTGTGCGGTACACACTTCACACCCGTGTGGTCCGACGGGATGCACGGGCAGTGGGCGGTGGACGACCGGGCGAAGGACCCGACGGCCGCGGAGTTCGATATCCCGATGCAGGGCACGGGAGTATTCGCCTGCCGCCGTGACGCCTGGCCCGGCCTGAACACCCGGTTCCGGGGTTTCGGATGCGAGGAGGGCTATCTGCACGAGAAGATCCGCCGCAACGGCGGGCGCACCGTGTGCCTGCCCGCACTGCGCTGGCTACATCGCTTCGAACGTCCCTCTGGTGTCCCCTACCGCCTCGCCTGGGAGGACCACCTGCGCAATTACCTCATCGCGTGGAGTGAACTCGGCTGGGATACGGATCCGGTCCTGCGCCACTTCGCCGAACACATGGCACCGGAGTCCGTCCGGTCCATCCATGACGCCGTGGGTGTCGAACTCACACACCCAGCGGCCCTTTTCGACGGCGCGCTCTACCCGATGGAGCTGGGGGAGGGCCGCCCGCCGCCCACCGCCGAACATCCGCCGCAGGGCACGAGCGCGCGCCCACCCGTGCCCTGCGGCGATGCCGTGGCCGCAGTTACCCACGACGACCCACAGGTCGCCGAGCTGCTGACTCACCGCCGGCTTTTGACCCATGCCCATCTCCACGGCTGGGACAGCGTTCTGGTGGCGGACAGTCTCGAGACATTGTCCGCCTGTACGCACGAGAGGTTGCGGTGCGAGTACCCGCCGCATCCCGACCTGGCCGTCCACCTCCCGGAGGCGAACGGCCGAGGCAACGGTGGGACCGCGGGGATGATGGTGGCCTATCGACGCGCCGCCTATCGGTCGGTCCTGGCCGAACTGCCCGCGGGGCCGCGGGCGGCGCGACGCTGGCTCGACCGGAACGGACCCGTGCCCGCGTGGCTCGCGTCCAAGGCGGCCGAGGACCCCGGCCCTTGAACACGACCTCACTTGCCCGGCTCCCATGCGAGAACACTTCCCGAGCACTTCCCCTGTCCGCATCGGAACGGGATGGGGAGCCCACCGGCCTCGCGGGTCATTTCACCTTGTCGTTGGCATCGGTGATCTCATAGATGACGCCCTTGTTATGTCCCGGCGAGAGGTACCAGGTGGATGGCCCGGCACCGCCGGTGGGTTCCCCTCGATAGAGGCGTTCGCTCGCCCTCCCTCCGCTGGTGGTGGGAATGAGGTCATAAGACTTATACGTATAGCCCTTGGGAAGACTTCCGTCGCTGTTGCTGTAGCTGTGTGGGTATCTCCCGGCTTTTTCCAAGTCGGCTTCGGTGCCGTGCTTGACGTCTGAGATGGCCTTCTCGACCACAGTCCAGCCGTAGTTGGCTCCAGTGCATTCTTTGAGCTTCTTCTGGACCAGTCGTGTGGGCTTCTTCGTGGTCGTCGGTTTCTTGGTCGTGGTGGGTTTTTGGGTAGTTGTCGGTTTCTTAGTCGTGGTGGGCTTTTTGGTGGTCGTCGGTTTCTTGGTCGTGGTGGGTTTTAGGGTGGTCGTCGGCTTCTTGGTCGTGGGCTTTTTGGTCGTGGGTTTCGGGGGTGGCACCGGTGTGCTCCCTTCGGGTTCGCAGGCGGTGTGATGTGTGGTGAGTGGGTTCGGTGCGGCGGGCCGGAGGGTTGCCGCACCTTCGGGCGACGCGTCCGCCATACGCTTCAACCATTCCGGCCGGGTAAGGACATAACCGGCCTGGACCGGGCCGGTCGGACGGTCGAGGCGGTCCGGCGGCGCCGGCCGCCGGGGGTGTCCTCGGCGACCGGGCCGCGCCTGGGCGGGTCGGTCCGGGTGTGGCACTCGACCGGCGTCGTCTCGGAGTCGGGGCAGAACCACCTGTCACATGGGCCGGCTCTCCTCGCCCGCACGTACGCCGAACGGGAAGAAGGCGAGCAACTTGTTGTCCTTGTCCTTCAGCCTGACTTCTCCGTTGCAGTAGTAGTCGACGTCGACTTCCTGGGTGATGGTCAACGTGGTGGGCAGCTTCGCCCACTGCAGCACCTCGTTGATGGGGGCACACCACCACCAGTGGCCTTTGTGCTTGTCGTTGAAATAGCCGATCAGGTCTCCGCCGACGGTCGCATGGAACGTGAACCTCGCCTTGAGGGTTCCGCGGCTTGCGGAGAGTTCGGCGACGACCGACTGGTGCGGCTGCAGGGTGACACTGACCCCGCTCTGCGATCCGACGGTGATGTCCTTGGTCTCTGTCTTGCTGTGTCCCCACTCGTGGGAGTAGGTCAGCTGTGTCGACCCTCCGCCTCCGGTTTCGAGGAATTCGACCTGGTAATTGAAGGTCTGGCCGACGTCGACCCTGTTGCTCTGGGTCCAGGTGTCGCTCACGCTGCAGGTCACACTGTCCTGGACGGACGCGTTGAACTCGCCGACCTTGGTCGAATCGTTGGTGAACGTCTGGTCCTTCACGATGACCGGCTTCGTGTCGATGCCGATGATCTCGGACTTGGCCAGGATCAGCGTCGTGCTGGGAACGGTCCAGCCAAAGGTCTTGTAATGTTCGTCGCTCCAGTAGACGTGGTCGGGTTTCCCGTCGAGGATCTTTCCGAATCCCTCCTTGATGGTCGACCCGGCGAGCCTGAAGGACTTGGCCTCCTTGTCGGTGACGTGGTGGATCTCCTTCCCGCTCCCGAAGGCCTTGCAGTGCTCCTTGTTCTTGGCTGCGGCAACGTGCAAATGGAACGTCATGCGATTCTCCGTTCAGAATTTTGCCGACCTCCCGCCGGTGATTTTCGCCGGTAGACGGCCCCGGATTCATCCGGATGACTCGACCGGTCCCGGCCGATCAAATTCGGGTCTCCGGAAGCTGAACCGTGGTTCGCGTCATCCATGCAAAGACGACGCGTAATCCCCATCGACATGCCCGTCGTCCGACTCGGCCGAGAAGGGCGGCAGTTCAACCGCACGGCGCCGGCCTGTCGGACGTACTCGTCTCGTCGATCGTGTGTCCGCGTTCGCGTGCTCTCCGGCATCCACGATGTCCGGGTATCGGATGGGCCGCATCTTGATGCAACCAAATGGACGGTTTTATCGAAGACGCCGCCCGCCCCGAGGCTTCCGGCGATGAGTACTCCCGGCGGTTGCGTCGTGTGCATCTCGGTCTCGCCGGGGTGGTCAGGGCGGCGGCATCGACCCCGAGGGGTGCCCCATCCGGGAGCCGATCCGTAACCGCTGGTTGCCGTCGGCGACCGTGGTGCGCGGGCGCCCGTTCGCGGGGCGGACGGTGTGTGGCGCGCCTTCGTCGACGACGTGGGGAGAAGGGGTCGATGTGGGGGTGTCGCAGAAGGTGGTTCTCCGGTTCGGGGACTGGGACGAGGTGAGGCCACGATCGGTGGTTGGTCACTCCGTCGACCGATAGTCGGTCATTCAGGGCATCGCGAGTGGAGAAGGACCGGTTCGGCCTTGGGGTGCGACCCCGTGTTCCGGGCGTGACCCGGACCGGTGCGCTTCCCGAGCGGCCTGCCTCGGTGGAGCCCGCCGAGCGGCGGCAGCCCCGGCCGAATCCCGATGAGACATTCGACCTGCCCGGATCGCCTGCCGATCACTCGAACGACGCCGATCACGTGATCGCTCATCAGGTGCTCGGCTCTCGGACCGTGGGCAGCGCCAAGGGAAGCGCGCCACGAGCGGAAGTCGATGTCCTGTGCGCCGGTCCACCCGGAGAGCGACTTCGGTTGCTGGGTCGCACGGTTTCGCGGCTCGCGGGTACGGTCGCGCGCCAGAGTACGGCATCGACGGGCCGGGATTCGCCGGGATCGGTCTCGTCGAGGACCGCGGTGTTTGCGTCGGTCGACGATCCGCAGGCACGGTACCCCCGCCGTCATGGCGGCTGGTCGGTCCAGAGTTACCGATCGACGGTATCGATGTGTCGCCTGGCGGCGTCGGCGCGACAAGAATCCCACCAATGGGTTAGTTGGACAGGTTGTACGAGCCTTCCCCGAGCCAAGCTGAGGCGGGAACCCGACGCGGCCACACGTCCCGGTCGCTTCGAGTCCTCCGGTCGGCATGCACGCCTGTGCCCATCCCCAGGGAGCAGCCATGAACGCCTCCTTCGCCTTCCGCTCCGCCACCACCCGCCGCGCGCGCCGCCGCGGGCCGTGGCGCATACGCGCGGCTCTCGCCGTCTCGGCAGCCTTGGCCTACGTCCCGGCCGCCGCCGTCCCCGCGTATGGCTTCGGCCCCGATACGCACACGGACATCACCACGCGGGCCCTGTCCGGTTTCCAGAAGGTGTCCCTCGCCGCGATGGCCGCGCACAAGATCGACAACACCCACTGGGGCGCCATCCAAATCAGCGACCACATCCACGCCGAGCAGACCCGCTACCACTGCGACGACGCGGACTACCTGGCGACGAGTTCCTACCCGCGCACCAGGCAACAGGCCACCAACGAACTCCTCGCCTGCGTGGAAACCGCCATCGTGGGATTCGACAAGGCGGTGGCCGCCGCCGACCGACTCGTCGACGCCGGGGGGCACATCAAGCCCGCAGAGGTCGCCCTCGGCCACCCCTGCACATACGACGACCGCCGCGGCCGCGCCAAGTGCGAGGTCTTCGAACACCTCGGACACGCCTGGCACGTCGTCGAGGACTTCTACGCCCACAGCAACTGGAGCGACGAGGCCGACCCGAAACACGGCATCGGTCTGGGCAACCCGCCCGGGCTGCGCCAAAGGAAACCCGCACCCTTCTTCACCCTGCGCACCTACAGCCACCAAGCCACCGCCGCGTGGAAGAAGGACGCGGCCGTGGCCGTGGACCCGAAGCTGACCACCGGCTGCGTCCCCGGCGAGTACGAGTCCGACGGGAAGAAGGCCGACTGCAAGGGCCGCATCAATCACTACGACTCCGCCGGCCAGAAAGGCCTCAGCAAGGAAGTCTCGCGGGGCAACGTCGGCGATAACCTCAACCAGGCCGTCAAGGTCGCGGTCGCGGACATCGAACGCCAGTGGCAGGACTTCCGGGACGAACTCCTCGCCAAGTACCCCGGGCGCGGCAAGAAGATGATCTGCGCCCTCACCCACGACACACCCACCGACTCCACCTGCGGATAGTCGGTGCCCGGCGGACGGCCTGCCCAGGGATCCGGTGGCCCGGACGGCCGGGCCGCGGCGCGGCGACGAGCCGTACTTCGGCCGCGTCTGCTTCGCGGCATCGGGTTTCGCCTCGAGTTCCGTGTTCAGGGTTCGATGGCGGGACGGACGGTCCCTTGCGAACCGCCCTCCAGGGAGATCGGGAAGTCCACGGGTGCCCCGACGCACGTGAAGTGTCCCGCCCGCTGAACCTCCAATTGGCCGGACGGAACGCACAGGGAACCGGAAGGCCGAAGGAGATTCGATCCGGCCTTGTCGCCGACGCGGCAAGGCCGGATTCCAAGCTCACAGTCCAGTGGCATGTGATTCTCGTCATCCAACAGTTTGGTGGACGTAGTGGCGACGATTCGTGCAGTCTGTGCCTCCGATGGAGGAGGTGTGCCGAAGTGGGCGAGAAGCCTGATACGCCGGCTATGACGCTGGCCGCGAAGCTCGACCGACTGTTCGATGTCGTGCGCAAGCCCGATGGCGGTGCGTACAGCAACGGTGAGGTCGCGCGGGGGATCAAGGAGCAGGCCGGCTCGGGAGGGGCGACCGTGTCCGCGAGCCTGGTACAGCAGCTTCGGACCGGGGTGCAGACGAATCCGACGCTGAAGACCATCGACGCGCTCGCCCGGTTCTTCGGCGTCGAGCCCGTCTACTTCTTCGACGACGCGGCGGCGGAGCGCATCGCGGCCGACCGGGACGCGTGGTCGCGGATGCGGGAGAACGACGTCCACCGCCTGGTGTTTCGCGCCGACGGCCTGTCGGCGGACAGCCTGCGAATGGTGAGCGCGGTGATCGAGCAGGCTCGGCGCCTCGAAGGGCTCAAGCCGGATGCCCACGACGCGGGTGAGACGCGGGCGGGCGAGCGTGATTGAGATCTTCACCCGCGACATCAGCGGCGTGGATCGGCTTTGGCGCTCGTCCCAGGACTATCGAAGGACTTCGTGCGTGGATCTCAGGCGGCTTCGGGACGACTGCCGCAAGCGGTTGGAGACCCTGGACATCGACGTTCCCGATCCGTTCGACGCGCAGCTCCTGTGCCGGTGAGCTTGCTCCGCTTTGACGGACACCTTCGTTGTGGTGTCAGACCGCGAGTGTGGCTTCGTATTCCACGGGGCTGCGGTAGTCGAGGCTGCTGTGCAACCTGCGGATGTTGTACCAGGCTTCGACGTACTCGAACACGTCGGTGCGGGCTGCCGCCCGGCTCGGCCGGGGCCGATCCGCTCCCAGGTCGGATTTGAGGGTGGAGAAGAACGACTCCGCGAGCGCGTTGTCCCAGCACACTCCGGTGCGCCCGACGGACAATCGGATACCGAACTCGCCTGCCAGGACGGCGAATTCATGGCTGGTGTACTGACAGCCGCGGTCCGAGTGGAAAATCGTCCCGGGTGCCGGCCGTTGCCTTCGGACGGCGTCGCGCAGGGCGTTGGCGACCAGGCCGGTGCGCACGTGGTCGGCGGTGGCCCAACCGACGACCTTGCGGGTGGCGATGTCGATGACGGTCGCCAGGAACAGCCACCCCTCGTCCGTGGCCAAGTAGGTCATGTCGCCGCACCACCGGGTCCCGGCCGCCGACGGGCCGGGGCGGAAGTCTCGACCGATCAGGTCCGGACGGGCGGCGATCGGATCGGGCACGGTGGTGCGCCGCCCGCGTCTGCGATGCCGGCCGGCGAGTCCGGCCTCGCGCATCAGCCGAGCAACGCGGCGGCGCCCGATGCGGGCGCCGCCGCGGACCAGGACGGCATGGACACGCGGGGCGCCGTAGCTGCCGCGCGAGGCGGTGTGGGCCTCGGTGGTCCGCTCGGTGAGCTCCGCGTCCCGCACCGCGCGGGGCGAGGGGGCCGCAGTGCGGCGGTGGTAGTAGGCGGCACGGGAGACCTGAAGAAGTCCACAGGCGCGTTTAACGCTGTGACCTGCGCGTTTCTCCGCCTCGATGAACGGGTGCACCGTCACCGGGTCTCCCTCGCGAAGAAAGCCGTGGCCCGCTTGAGGACTTCCACGTCCTGTCGGAGCCGCGTGTTCTCCCGCCGCAGCGTGGCGAGTTCCTCCCGCTCGGACGAGGTTGGGCCGTCGCGCTCACCCGCGTCGACCTCGGCCGGGACTGTAAAACTAACGGCTCTGCCTCACTTCCGGTGGTGACGGAGTGTAAGTCCGTGATCATGTGCGGGTGTTGAGTGCGAACGAGCTTGTGAGCGTGGTGTTTTCGGGGCTGGCGCCGCTGGTGGTCGAGGAGGTCGCGGACGAGGGCGAGGTCATCCGGGTGCGGGCACGGACGCCCGATGGTCCGGTAGATTGCCCGGATTGCGGTAGTCGGACCGGTCGGGTGCACGCCTTCCATCAACGCACTGTGGCAGACGTGCCAGTCGACGCCCGCCGGGTGGTCGTGCTGGCGAGGCTTCGCCGCCTTGTCTGCCCTACCGCGGCCTGCCCTCGGGTCACGTTTCGTGAGCAGGTCCCCGGTGTGGTGGAGCGTTACCAGCGCCGGACGGTGCGCCTGCTCGCCCAGGTCCGAACCGTGGTGCGGGAACTCGCGGGCCGCGCGGGCGCCCGGACGCTGGTGGCGCTCGGCGCCCGACTGTCGCGGTGCACCGCCTTGCGTGTTCTGACCGGAATCCCGCTGCCGGCCCTCCGAGTTCCGCGGGTCCTGGGCGTGGACGACTTCGCGCTCAAGCGCCGCCACCGCTACGCGACCGTGCTGACCGACGCCGAGACCGGCGAACGCATCGACGTCCTGCCCGGCCGCGGCACCTACGCTCTCGAAGCGTGGCTCCGCCGGCACCCGGGCGTCGAAATCGTCTGCCGGGACGGCTCGGGCGCCTACGCCGAAGCAATACGTCGCGCACTACCCGACGCAGTCCAGGTGACCGACAGATGGCATTTATGGGCGAACCTGTGCGACAAAACGCTGGCCGAGGTCCGCTCCCACGCCTCGTGCTGGGCCACGGTCAACCCGCCCCAGCCCGGCGGAACACATGAGCAGACCACCCGCGAACGCTGGAACCGAGTCCACGAACTCCTCGGCAAAGGCGTCGGCCTGCTCGAATGCGCCCGCCGGCTGGACGTGTCCCTGAACACCGTTAAACGGTACGCACGCATCCGCGAACCCGACGCCCTGCGACGCGCCCCGCGCTACCGGCCCACCCTCGTCGACCCCTACCGCGACCACCTCCGCACACGCCGCGCTGCCGACCCCGCCGTTCCCGTGACCCAACTCTTCCGCGAGATCAAGGAACTCGGCTACACCGGCAGCTTCAACCTCCTCCACCGCTACCTCACCCAAGGTCGTGCCGAGGGCGACCGGCCCGTCACCACCCCGAGACGCTTCGCCCGCATCCTCCTCACCCGCCCGGACAACCGCCGCGAGAAGGACACCGAACTCATCCGAGACCTCACCGCCGCATGCCCTGAGATGGCACAACTCCACACCCACATAGCCGAGTTCGCCTCGTTGCTGGCCCCCGCACCCGGGAACGACACCGGGCTCACCGCATGGATCGCAGCCGTCCGCGCCTCTGACCTTCCCCACCTGCATGCCTTCGCCAACGGCCTCGAACTCGACCGCGCGGCAGTCGACGCCGCCCTTACCACGCTCCACCACAACGGACGCACCGAAGGCGTGAACACCCGAACCAAACGCATCATGAGGCAGATGCACGGGAGAGCCGGATTCGACCTCCTCCGCCACCGCATCCTCCTCCCGTGACGCTCACGCAGAGCTACCACCGGAAGTGAGGCAGAGCCGTTCGATTTACAGACCCCCGAGATCACCGACGACGACATCGACGCGCTCTTCAGCGCGTAACCTCACCCCGACCGAGAGCGTCGAACGCCACTGTCGCAAGCCGGAGTCGGACGGGACGCCCGTCCCGTCGCCCGGAACGCCGGATTCCAGGTGTGGGTGGCCGAGCGCGCCCCCGGGCATTCCCGGGGTCAGTTGCCGCGGTTCGCCTTGTCGAGGACGGATTCGTAGGCGACCTCGCTGTATTCGGTGCCCTGGATCTCGACCGCGATGCCCACCAACGAACGCCGCAGGGCGTCCTTGGAGGAGGCGAAGAGCATCTTCTGCTTGACCTTGGCCGTGTCCGGCGCCCACGAGACGAACGTGAGCTTGTTCCGCTTGCCGGCTCCTTCCTTCTCGAACTCGAAGTCGTAGACGGCCCAGCGGCATTCCGTCTCGGGGAGGTCGGCGATGAAGTCGTCGTAGTCCTGGGAGGTGGAGGTCTTCTCGACGATGATCTCCGTGTTGTCCTTGTTGAGGTTGAAGACGATGTACTTGTACGTCTTCTTGAGCTTCAGGGCCTGGTACTCCTGCAGGCACTGGTCGTTGACTCCGACACCTGATGCCATGACGTTCTCCGCTCGCGAATGATTGCACTGGGCGTCCGAATGCTAACGGAACGTCAGGAGGGTGGTGCTCACATCGGGCGCGAGTGCAGGCGAACCGGCCCTTCGGGCCACCGGGCATCTTCCCGCAGCAGCGGGAACCACATCGTGCGCAGCGGCATCACCGCCGGGCCGTCGGGCTGCTCCACCTCCACGTCGCCCACCACGTCCCGCCAGCCGAGCCGACCGTAGAGGCGGGCAACATCGGGCCGGCAGAACAGGATCGCGAACTCGAACCCCCACGCCCGGGCGTGTTCCATCGTGCCGCTCACCACCCGCCGGGCGAGCCCTCGGCCGCGCCGATCCTCCACCACGCCGACGCCTCCGAGACCTACCACACGCATCCGGATGTCGCCGACCGACAACGGCAACACGACCAGGCCCGCGTGGGCGACGAGGCGACCGTCGGCCCTGATCCCGAAGTGGTGATCCTTGAGCCGCCAGACCAGGCCCCACTCGGCGACCCGGGACGGGTCTGCGGTGTCCCCGAAGATGTCCCGGTTGTCGTAGGTCTCCAGACGGACCACGGCCGGTGCCGACGAGTAGCGGTGCCCGGTCATCGAACGATGGTGGCATGCACCGGATCCGGCTGCCGACTCAGTGGCCGTGGGTCGGGGTGTGGGTGTCGGGGTGGACGGTGGGTTGTTCGGGGAGGGGGGTGGGGGCCGGTTCGGGGTGGTGTTCGGTCGGGACGTGGCCGGCGTGGACCTCCATGGGGCCGGCCATGTAGGCCAGCAGCGCGGCGGAGACGATGAACGCCATGTGGATGATCGTCCCCCACATGAGTTCGTCGTGGGTGGTGTGTTCGATGTTGACGAACATCTGGAGCAGGTGGATCGAGGAGATCCCGACGATCGCGGTGGCGAGTTTGACCTTGAGCACGTTGGAGTTGACGTGCGAGAGCCATTCGGGCTGGTCGCGGTGTCCCTGGAGGCCGATGCGGGAGACGAACGTCTCGTAGCCGCCGACGATGACCATGATCAGCAGGTTCGCGATCATCACCACGTCGACGAGCTTGAGTACGGCGAGCATGACGTGGTTCTCGCTGGCGTGCCCGCCGAACACCTCTCGGACCAGGCTCCACAGTTCGTCGAAGAACTGGAAGACGTACACCCCTTGCGCGGCCACCAGGCCGAAGTACAACGGCGCCTGGAGCCAGCGCGTCGCGAACAGCGCGAATCCGAGCGTGGGAACCGGTTCCTCCTCTCCCTGCGGCTTCCTCCACGACCCGACCACCTGACCGACCACGACACTCTCCGAACACGATGTGGACACACGGAACAGCCCTGGGAAATCAATAAATCCCCGAAGCGATGCCATGCTGTCGCAAGGCGACCACAAGAGGCGAAACCCCCTCACACCACCGGCCCATTCGACCGATCTTCCGATCGGCGACCCACAGCGTGAGAAACGTCGAACGACCGCCGGCGGACGCGGACGTGGCCGAATTCGTCGCCGTGGTCGGGCACACCCGCGACGTGCACGAAGGACACGGAAACGTGGAGCACTGACCGCGCCTCGATCTCGTGCCACGGGGAATCCTGCGAGAAGCTGTCCGATCGCATTTACCGTGGCGGCGCCTGGCACCCGTGACCGATCGGGAGGATCCGCCGGATGCGCGGGGTGAAGCCGACACGCGAACTCCACGCCCCCGCCGCGCTCGACGGCGAGACCCGGGGCGGGTTGCCCGCGTGTGCGGGCCGCGGTGCGGGTCTCGGTGTCGCCCCGCCCTCGAACTCGGTCGGTGTAGGCGTTCGCCCTCTGTGTGCCTCGCTGCGGTCGGGTGCGGTTCGTGTGGTGGCGTACGGGTGTTGTCGGGGCCGGTGACGTATGCGCCCGCGTGTCACGGGGAACCGTGCCGACGTCCCACCCCCCCCGAGCCAAGGCGGTACTCCCATGCGACGCATCGGCATCATCCTCACGACCACTCTCGGCGCGGCCCTCCTGGCCGCGGGCACTGCGGCCCCTACGGCCTCGGCCGAAGCCCCCCGACACGACACCTCCGCGCACGCCGGTATCGCCCCGGCCCGGGCGGCGGGCTGCGTCAACGCCGACCGGTGGCCCTTCGTCGTCACCAACAACAGCTCCGAGCCCGCGCTGGTCTTCGACCAGCCCAACTGCACCGGTGACGTCGTCGGCGTCGTGCCGCCCGGACAGACCCAGACCTTCGAGTTCGGCCAGAGCGCCTACTTCCCGCAGTAGTCACCCGGTCCACATGGTGTACGCCCAACCCGACCCACCAACGCCGGGGTAGGCCGGCCCCGGCACCCGTGGCCGAACTCGGGGGTACACCGAGTCTCCTTGGCCCGGCCTTGCGACGTGGTGAACGGATCGGCCCGCAGGAGGTCGTACTTCCTGCGACGCGCGGGGGAGTTCGGTTCGCCTTTCGAGACGGCATGTGCGATGGGCAGTCCGGTACATGGCCGCCGAGCCCGTAGTCGGCACTCGGAGCGCACCTACCCGAACGGGTGAAAGCGGGGCCGGTGGTGGTGGGTCTCGCGGCCTTGGTGGCCGGAGCGTGCGAGCATCTGCCCGTCGAGTCGATGCCCGACCTGTCCGGAGTTCCGAAGGCCGCACCGTGAAGCGTGTCCGCCCCAGTTCGCCTTCGCCGCAGCCGTCGCCGCCATGCTCGCGCAAGCCACCCCCGCCCACGCCGTCGACGACGGCACCTACACCTACATCATCCGCGACGCGCGGACGGGCAAGTGCCTACCGCCGCCAACGAGCGGCGGTACATCCTCGGCGCGTGCACATCGCGCGCTTGCCGTCGAATCGGTCGCGTGGGGTTGGCCGGGACGCGGCACGGGGCGCTCCGGCGCAGGTCGCAGTGGGTGTCGAACTGTTCGTGTTCGCCGGTGATTTCGCCGACGTCCAGGGTGAGGCGGTCGTACGCCCGGGCGTCAAGCGTTGTCCGGCGAGGCGGAACTCGATGTCGGAACGGCCGCTTCGGGCGGCTGGGCCCACCCGGGTGATCTGCCGATCCGGCCCTACGCGTCGGGGACGCCGCCGCGTCCCGTCGAAACGGCAAGGGGCGGCGTCCACGGTTCCGGTGTCGGCCCGGTGTCAGTCTTCGAATCGCTTCAGCAGCCAGGTGCACAGTTCCTCGGTCGGGAGGGTGTGCGGGGTCGTCGTGGACGAGCATTGGAACGCGTCCAGGCCGCTTTGGGAGGGGTCCAGGCCGTCGACCCTGGCGTACAGGTCTTCCTGGCGCTCGAAGTCCAGGATGTCGACCGCGCTGACCGACGGGACGAAGCACACCTTCGGGTGCCGCAGGTCCGCCTTGCCGCCCTTCTCGACGATCGAGTCGGCGAGGATCTGGTAGGTCGCGAGCGTACCGCCCGGAGCACCGTCCAACTCGGGGAAGCCGCTGGTCTTCACGGTCCGCTCCGTCGGTGGCACCAGTCGGTTCAGGTAGGCGACGGTCACGTCGTCGCCCTGTGCCTGGGTGTAGAAGGTGGTGCCGGGGTAGAGGACGTCGAGTTGCAGGGCCACCTCGCCGGGCCCGACGTCGGGCAGCCCGATGCCGTCGCCGCGGCCGTTGGAGACGGCCAGCTTGCGCGGGATCTGCGGCCACTGGCCGACCCGCTCCAACTCCTCCAGCAACGCCGTGCGCTCGGGGGCCACCCCGATCTCCTTGGCCACGTCGTCGTAGTGCCGCCACAACATCTGCCGCGCGGCCGGGCTGTTCATCTGCTGCTTGAAGGGGTTGGGCTTGAAGTTCACGGGCGGAAGCATGTACGCGAACGCCTGGACGCCGACGGGGATGCCCACGCCGCGGTGCGGAGTGTCGAACGAGAAGTAGACGCCCGTCTGGTGCTCGTCCTCGTGGAAGTCGGTTTCCATCCTTGCGAGGGTGTAGCGGGTGATCAATCCGCCCATGCTGAAGCCGCCGACGATCAGCCGTTCGGAGCCCTCGCGGAGCCGGATGGCCTTGCGGATGGTGGCCTCGGCCGCCTTCGCGTTCTCCAGGATGGACGCGGTGCGATCGTCGAAGCCGAGCAGGATCACGTCCCGGCCGCCGCTCCGGAGTTCGGAAAGGAGAGGGTAGGCCTCGCCGTCCAGGAACTGGTACAGATTCTCGAGGTTGCTCCTGCCGTGGTTGAAGCCGTCGGCGATGATGATCGGCCGGGTGAGGCGGTGGTCGTCGCCGGCGTGGAAGACCCAGGCGAAGCCCTTCTCGATGTCGTCCCACACCTCGTGCTCGGGGACGTCGATCGGATGAGTGGGCGCATCGAGCGGGTCACCGATGCTGATCGGACCGATCTCGGGCTCGGTGGTCTCGGACATGGTCGTACTCCTCGGGGGAGGGAGGGTGGGGAACGACCACATCATGGGGGAGAAAGTGTCGGTATCACCCGTTCAGCCTGCGAAGTTCATTACAAATGATGCAACGTTCCGTGAGAAGTGGTCCGCTCGGCGGCATCGGCGCCACCGGAGTCGGCGCCACGGTCGCCGCCCGCTCTCTCCGACTCGACCTGGCTGCGCGCCGCCTGCCGGGTACGCCGCACGGCGAGGTCGACAACGGACGCGTGGTGTCGATGTCGAGGGTCGTGCCGATCCGCTCTGCGGCAGCGTCCAGCACGGCCAGACGGTCGTGCGCCCGCTCCGGTTCCCGTCCCTGCCGGCGTTGTGACGTGCCGGCGTCCACCACCACGACGATGCCCACCACCCGCCCGCGGATGTCCAACCACCGATAGCGCGCCCAGAAATCGGGGGAACCCTCCAGGGCAGTCTCGCGCAGCCGTCCGTCCGCGAGAACCGAGGCGAGATGTCCGTCCGCCTCCCGGGCGAAAATCGTTCGCCCGACCGGCAGTCACACGAGATCAGTGGTGATCCCGCCCGATTGGTCATACCCGGTGGTACCTGGAGGCCGCCCCGAGCACGGGTGTCGGGGTCGGCGGGTCACGTGGTCCAGGTGAAGGTGAACCGGTTGCCGGCGGACGTCCCGTGGGTGAGTCCTTCGGGTAGTTGGCTCTTGTTCGGGTCGATGGCGACCGTGCCGGTGTTCTGGTCGTGGGTGAAGTACACCGATCCGGTGGCGATGTCCTGCGACGTGGACACGCGTCGGACGACGGCGTGTGTCGTCTGGACGGTCTGGGTGTCGAGGGCCCTGCACGGCGCCCCGGAGGTCAGGATCTGTTGGTCGTCGCCGACCTTGAGGACCAGGGCGTAGGTGTCTCCGTCGGACGCGTGGAGCGAGGCGCAGATCTGGCGGGGCCGGAGCGGCCCGCAGCCCTGGTCGCGTTCGAGTGCCACGGCCAGGATGTGGGAGGAGCCGGCCGCGGCCGTGACCCTCTTGCCCGCAGTGGCCGCCAGGATCCCCGACACCTGCCCGTGGTAGTCGCTTCCGGCGGCCAGGAGTGTGCCGTCGTCGGTCAGGGCCAGGCTCACGAGGCCGTAGGTGGATACGGCGGTGATGTTCCTGCCCTCGGCGGCCCGCAGGATCCCGGGCACCTGCTCGGAGCCTCCGGCGGCCAGCAATGTGCCGTCGTCGGTCGTCGCCAGGGCGACCTGCGCGGCGGACACGGCTGTCACCCTCCTTCCCTCGGCGGCCCGCGCGAGTTGTGCCAGGTGTGGGGGCGCGTCGGCGGAGATCAGCAGTGCGCCGTCGTCGGTCACGGCCAGCGCGAAGGTGCTGCCGGCGGACACGGCGGTGATCCTTCTGCCCTCGGCCGCCTTCAGGATCCCCGGTACCTCCAGGCGGTCGGCACCCCCGAAGGCCAGGAGCGTGCCGTCCTCGCCGACCGCCAGGGCGTAACTGCTGCCGCCGGCCACGGCCGTGATCTTCCTGCCCTCGGCCGCCGTCAGGATCTCCTTCTCGCCCCATCCGGCCGCAAGGAGCGCGCCGTCCTCGGTCACCGCCAACAGCAGGGCATCCCCGCGTTCGACGGCCTTGATTCTCCTGCCCTCGGCAGCCCGCAGGATCCCCGACACCTGCTCCCGATAGTCCTCGCCGACGGCCAGGAGCTGCCCGTCCTCGGTCACCGCCGCACTGACGGCGGAACCGGCGGCCACGGCCGTGATCCTCCTGCCCTCGGCGGCGCGCAGGATCCCCGACACCTGCTGCTCGTGGTCCTGTCCGGCGGCGACGAGGACACCGCCCGTCGCGGCCCGGGCACGTGGCGGCCCCGATCCGGCCGACGGCGGCGGCGTGGCGGATTGCGCGTCTTCACGGGTCACGGGCGCTCCCTGAACTCGACGGTCGGTGTCCCCTCGAACGCTAGGGCCGTCCTCGGCAGCACAGCACCGGAATCGACCCAATCACCGGAAACCGGCAACCGAATGGCCGAACAGCGACGTTCCACGTTCCGGACGAGACCTCCCCGGCGCAAGGGCCGTGCACCTGTTCCCGACGCACCTGAAGTCGTGGGGCAGGTGGTGATCATGCCGGCGGCTCGGCGCATTCCGGGCCTACTTCGGCGTGGCCGGATCGAGTCTTGCCCGCCGTCGGGTTCCGGCACAGTCAGGCGCCGGTGCGGAGCGGTGCCGTGCGCCGATCGCCGGCGAGCGGTGGACCGGTCAGGCCAGAGCCACGTCTTCAAGCACGTTCGTGGTCCATTGATGGGCGTAGGCGATGAACAGGAATCGTTCTCGGACCTGTCCATGGCGTCGAAATCGTCGTACGGGCACGCGACGGTTGTCGCGACGATGCGGCCATGCCGGTCAAGGCGGGGCGCTCGTCGGGAGACGGCGGGCGGGCGAGGGGAGGAGAGTCAGGTGCACAGGTGAGTCCTTCGATGTCGGGTCTGCTCGGCCGCCGGTTGCGTCAGGCTCGCTCCGTGCACGGCCGGGTGGCGGGCAGCGCGGTGACGAACGTATGGACGAGCTCGGCGGGGGTGCTGAACACCACGCGTTGGGCGAGGACACGTAGACGTTTTGCCGACGTCGACTACACCCCGACCGCCGTTTACACGTGGGTGGCCAGGATGTGGTGGGGTCCGCCGGACCCGGTGAGCCGTGCCCGCCCGTTGCCGGCCGAGGTTTTCGTAGGCGACTTCGAGGCTCGCTGCGTCGACTGAAAGGGTGTCGTGCGGGCTGCCGGCTTTGGGTGATGTGAGTGGGGCGAACCTGCGGATGTCCTTCCGGGTACGCCCCACCCACAACGTCACAGTCTCCGGTGAACACCGATGACGACCGCGGGGGCGAGGCCGGGCCGGGTGCCGACTGCGTCCCACCCCAACTGGGCGCTTACCGACCGACGCCGACCGAAAACCACGGAAAATTGACCGGATCAATGATGGGGAAACGCTTAGCGCTCGTGGTGAATGGATGGGATCACCCGAAGGACGTGTCTGTTCCTGCCCATGGAATGTCGAATCCGCGAGGTCCCGATCGCGTCGTCGGTACTGGACTACGAGGTCGTCACCGACCCGACGCCGCTGCTCGCCCGGCCCGGGACGCCGGCTGTGGGAACGGTGCGGGTGGTCGTGTCGAACCCGCATCCGCGGGCGGGAACGGTGAAGTGGTTCACCATCGAGGTCAAGGTGCCCGTCGGCACCGGCGCGAGTGACGTGACGTCCGGCCCCACCGAGGTCCGGCCGGCGATCACGGAGAACTCCGGCGGCCGACGTGTAAACCTCACCGCCGCCGCCGACGTCAACGGACTGGTCGCCTATCGTGCGCAGGTGAACCACGAACTCTGGGCGGCCAGGTCCGAGGCGACCGAACTGACCGCCGGGCCGGCACACGTACCAGACCTCACCGCGATCACCGCCGATCTGTGAGACGTCACCACGACGACCACCGGCCAGGTCAGCGCCACCGGGCAACTCCTCGCCGAGGTCGTCACCAACGAGTTCTCCACCGGCCAGGCACGCGTCATCGGACAACTCACCGCCGAACGTGTCCACATCAAGGGAGAGTTCAGAACCGACGCCGGCCGATCGGACCCGACCGCCATCCGGTACATTGCCGGACGGAAGACGCACCCCGGAGCGCGGTTCGGCGGCTGAGCGCGCTGTCCAGCGACGCCGGTTTTGTTCGGCTCGCCCGGGCGTTGTTGTCGAGGGTCGCCCTGCGGCCGGAACTCCACGGGATACACGGCTCGTTCCCGGATGTCCGGGCCGGGTCGGGCTGGATCGCGCCACATCCATGGCGGATCGGCCAACCTTGATGCCCGTCACCGGGAGGAGGCGGGTCCGTTGCCTGTCGTGATCCGGGTATGCCGACGTCCCCGGAGAGGATCACGAACATGACGACTCCGGTCACCGCCGACGTGAAGGTCGCGGAGAAGTCCGCGTGGGTGAGCAGCGGATCCTCGAGCCAGACGCATACCGGGTTCGTCACCCTGCGGAACTCCTCGGAAACCCCCGTGCGCTCGCCTTGAAGCATTGGGCCGCGCTGGACGGTCTGGCCGACGCCCTCGTCGTGCGCTCACACGGACGTTCGGGGATGAGGTGACGTGGTGCGATTCGCCGGCTGCACCGCGGCTCGCATCGGGGAGGTGTCGGGTGTGCGCATCAAGGACATCGACACGACCACGTGGATGTGGGACCCGTGCCGCCAGACCACCACCTCGCCCGGTGGGCTGGTGGACAAGGGCACGAAGGGCAAGCGCCGAAGATGGGTGCCAATCATTCCGCAGGTGCGTCCCCTTGTGCTCCACCGGATCGCGCTCGCCGGGCCGGACCCCGACCCGATGACGCGGTTGTTCACCGGGCCGCGTGGAGGGCGGATCACGACGGCGATCCTGCGTGATGCCACGCACTGGGACGAGGTAGTCGCTGCGCAGGGCTACGAGTTCCTGCTCCGGCACGGATTGCGGCACACGGGGCTGACATGGATGGCCGACGCCGGGGTTCCGGTGCACGTGCTGAGAAAGACCGCCGGGCACGGATCGCTGTCGACGACGCAGCGATATCTACACCCGGAACTCCGGTTGGTGACCAGTGCATCCGAGGCGCTTCAGGTGCATTTGAACCCGGGCTGGTCCCCAAATGGTCCCCAAGAGGTTTCCGGGGCCTCTTCCAACCGGTAAGTGGTCTAAACCTGCAAGAGGCGCTGACCTGGGCTTTTGCCCCTGTCAGCGCCTCTTGAACACCGTCGGGACGACAGGATTTGAACCTGCGACCCCTTGACCCCCAGTCAAGTGCGCTACCAAGCTGCGCCACGTCCCGGTGTTCGGTTGGCCGAACACGGAAACCATATCGCACTTGGGGGGGTGGTCCGCCACGTGGTTGTTCGGTGGTGTCGGGGGTGGGCAAGGGGTGTGGGTCCGGGAAGATCTTCGGGTGGCTTATCCGGTGAATGTCGATGTCGTGCCCCTCGAGACCTATCCCGATCTGGATGAACTCCAGCGGCTCGGGGTCGGGGCGTTGCTGAGTGACGGGCTCGATGCCGTGGAGGGGTTCGAGGAGGCGGACGGGGTCGGGGTGGATCTGGTGGACCATCGGGTCACGCCTCGGTCGGATGGGGCCGGGGTGTTGTTGTCGGTGGACGCGCCGACACTGGAGGCGGCCGAGCGGACGGCTCGGCAGATCGTGCTCGCGGTGTTGGAGGCCAGCGTGTTGCTCGCGGATTGGCGGGTGGTGCGAAGCGAGGTGCAGCTGCACGACGAGCTCGTGTACGAGAGTTTGCTGGCCGCCGAGGGGCCGGACGCGCCCGCGGAGGATCCGACCATGCGGGCGCGGCGGCCGATGCCGGAGGAGCGGCTGCGGATCGAGCGGCAGGCCGCGGGGGTGCGGGCGTTCGGGCTCGACGCGTTCGGGTGTGAGCCCGACACCGCGCAGCCCGACGTGCCGGAGGAGAAGGCCCGACTCGCGGCGGGCGCCGTCGCCGCCTCCGTCGGGGTGCTGATCGACCTCCTGTTCACCGACCTCGTCAATCTGCGCGAGGAGGACGGCGCCTCGTTCTTCGTCCTCGACGCGTTGCCGCTGACCGAGGAGGGGTTCGTCCGCCGCTTCGTGGTCGCCGCGGTCACCGTCACCGGGCGGCTCGCCGGCACCGAGTGGGCGCCGCCCGGCTGCTTCGCCGAGGAGATGGCGCTGCGGCTGCTGGTGGATCAGGCGGCGTCGCTGCTGGAGCGGCACGGGCTGTACGACGACGACGTCGAGGCCGCCTTCGTGACCTTCAGCGACGCGGCATCCGACGACCCCGAGACCGTCGAGCCGCGCCTGTCGGACCCCGGCCCGGAGGAGTGGTTCGACCCCATCGTGCCCGGGCGGGCCGTCCACGGATATCTGAGAGCGAACCGACATGAGTGGTGAGCCCGACCCCGGGGCACGACGCGCGGGCCGAGGCGGCGGCGACGTCCTCGGCCCCGCCGCCGTGGACCGCGCCGTGTGGACCCGCGTACACGGTGTCCAGGACGCGCCCCTGGACCTGATGACCGCCCGCTTCCGACGGCACCGCTACGCCCCGCACGCGCACGAGGAGTACGCGATCGGCGTCTGCGTCGAGGGCATCGAGCAGATCAACTACCGAGGCGCCGTACACCGCTCCGGCCCCGGCGCGGTGGTCGTCGCCGAGCCGGGCGAGACGCACACCGGCGGGCCGGGCATCCCCGAGGGGTACGCCTACCGGGTCTTCTACCCCTCCACCACCCTGGTCGGCGAGGACCTGCCCGGCCCCGCGCCGCACTTCCCGTCGCTGATCGTCGCCGACCCGGCGCTCGCCGCCGAGATGGTCGCCGTACACGTGCACCTGACCACCGGCGGTGACGCCTTCGAGGGCGAGTCCCGGCTCGTGGAGGTGCTGCGCGCCCTCGTCGGCCGACACGCGGTCCGCGAGCAGGCGCGCCGCCGGACCTCGCCCGACGCCGCCCGGGTGGCCCGCGCCGTCCGGGAACGGCTGGCCGACCAGCTCGTCGAGCCGCCGTCGCTGAGCGAGCTGGCGGCCGGGATCGGCCTGTCCCGCTACCAGACCCTGCGCGCCTTCCGCGACGTGGCGGGCCTGCCCCCGTACGCCTGGCTCGCCCAGCACCGTGTCGCCCGCGCCCAGGAGCTCCTGGCCCGCGGGATGACGCCCGCCGGAGCCGCCCTGGCCGTCGGCTTCGCGGACCAGGCGCATCTGGGCCGGTGGTTTCGCCGCGTACTCGGCGTCACGCCCGCCGGCTACCGCAGCAGCGTGCTGCGCGACAGCGTGCTGCGCAACAACGTTCTAGACCGATCGGCCCCGCGTGGTTGATCATCCTCTTCGATCCAGAGATTGAGGGGACACGGCCGTGAGTCGTCGTGGGGCGTTGTTGTTCGCGTGCATGTGCGTGATCTGGGGGATCCCGTACCTGCTGATCAAGGTCGCGGTGGACGAGGTGTCGCCGGGCGTGCTGGTGTTCGCGCGTACCGGGCTCGGCGCCCTGCTGCTGCTGCCGTTCGCGCTGCGCGGCGGGGGGATGCGCGGGCTGACCCCGTACAAGTGGCCGCTGCTCGTCTTCGCGGTGACCGAGTTCGTCGGGCCGTGGTGGATGCTCTCGGACGCCGAGCGGCGGCTGTCCAGCTCGACCACCGGGCTGTTGATCGCGTCCGTGCCGATCTTCGGGGCGGTACTGGTCTACCTGACCGGCGGCACCGAGCGGATGGGGCCGGTGCGGTGGGCCGGGCTCGCGATCGGGTTCGGCGGGGTCGCGGTACTGGCCGGGCCGACGCTGGGCGGCGGCGACCCCTGGGCGGCGGTCGAGGTATTGGCCACGGCCCTGTGCTACGCGGGCGCGGCGCTGGTGGCCGAGCGTCGGCTCAAGGACGTGCCGAGTCTGCCGATGACCGTGGTCTGCCTCGGCTTCACCGCGCTGGTGTACACACCGCTCGCCGCCGTGCAGTGGCCCGCGCACGTGCCGGGCGGCAAGGCGCTCGGCGCGATCGGCGTCCTGGCCCTGGTGTGCACGGCGATCGCGATGGTGATCTTCTTCGAGCTGGTCCGCGAGGTCGGCGCGGCCCGCGCCACGGTCATCACGTACGTCAACCCGGCGGTCGCGGTGGCGGCCGGCGTGCTGATCCTGGACGAGACGTTCACCCTCGCGATCGGCGCGTCGTTCGTCCTGATCCTGGGCGGAGCGGTACTGGCCACCCGCAAGAACGCCGCGCCCGTTGCCGGAGAGATCGAGGCGACCGAGGCGAGTGCCGCGACCGACGACCTGCCCGGGGCGATGGACGCCTCGACGCAGAGCGGCTGACCCCCGGTCGGTGGAAGGCGCCCGCCTCCGTCCCCGGAAGGACTCGCCCCCGTCCCCGGAAGCACTCGCCCCGGCACAACCCATCGGTAACAAACGCCCGTTCCCCTCGGACACCGCCCGCCCCCGCGTGGCATCGTGGCGGGATGACGAGCCATGGGGGAATCGATCCGCACCGAGGCGGCACCGGCCGAAGGCACCGCTCACGCCGGCCCACCGAAGCCGAACTGCGCGCCGTGATCGAGCCGTTGGCCGAGATCGAACGGCTGCCCACCTCGGCCGGTGAGCGGGAGGCCGCACACCGGATAGCCGACCTGCTGCGCACACTGGGCGCGACCGACGCCGCGGTCGAGGAGGAGCCGGCGTACACGTCCTACGCGCGCCCGATCGGCACCCTCACCGCCCTGGCCACCGCCGCCGGCCTGCTCGCCGGCCGCTCCCGCCTCGCCGCGACGGCGGTCGCGGCCGCCGCCGCACTGGGCATCGCCGACGACATCTCCTACCGCCGCCAATACGCCCGCAGAGCCCTCGGCGGTCGCCGGCGCAGCGCCCACAACGTGGTCGCCTCCGTCGGCGACCCGGACGCGCCACGCACCCTCGTGGTGACCGCGCACCACGACGCGGCGCCCACCGGCGCGGTGTTCGACGAACGAGCCGCACGCTGGTTCGCCACCCGTTACCCGCACCTGCTCGACCGGGTGAGCGAGAATCCGCCGCTGTGGTGGCCGGTCGTCGCCGGCCCGGCCCTGATCGCGCTCGGCACGGCCACCGGCGCCAAGAGCCTGCGTCGCGCTGGCATCGGCCTCGCCGCCCTGTCCACCGCCGCGTTCACCCAGATCGGCCGCAGCCGCGCGGTCCCCGGCGCCAACGACAACCTGTCCGGGGTGGCCGTACTGGTCGCCCTCGCCCGCACACTGCGCGACGAACCCATCGACGGCGTCAGGGTGTTGCTCGTCTCCGCCGGCGCCGAGGAGGCCCTGCAGGAGGGCATCCGCGGCTTCGCACGCCGACACTTCCCCGACCTGGACCGCGAACGCACCTGGTTCCTGAACATCGACACCGTCGGCTCCGGAAACCTCGTACTCCTCGAAGCCGAGGGCCCGTTGCGCATGGAGCCCTACGACGTCCCGTTCAACAACCTGCTCTCCGAGTGTGCCACCCGCAACGACATCAAGGTCCTGACCGGCCTGCGCTCGCGCAGCTCCACCGACGGCGTGGTGCCCAACCGGCACGGTTACCCCACAGCGACGCTGGTTTCCATCGACGACCAGAAGCTGATCCCGCACTACCACTTGCACACCGACCTGCCCGAACACCTCGACTACGACTGCGTTGCCGACGCCTGCGCCCTGGCCGAAGCCGCCGCCCGGGCGCTGGCGCCGGAGCAACCCGAGTAGCCCGACTAGCCCGAGCAACCCGAGCAACCCGAGCAACCCGAGCAACCCGAGTAGCCCGAGCCACGCCCACACCCGACCCACACCCGCACACGCCTTGCGCCCGCACACGCCTCGCGCCCGATGCCGAAACCACCGACACCGGGCGCGAGTCGACGCACCATCACCCCGAACTTCCGGCTACGAACGCTCGAACAACTCCTCCCACAGCCGCTCCAGCCGGTCCAGGAAGTCGTTGCCCGTACTCGGATGCACGCGCAGCACCTGCGGATCGTGATCGCTCGCCTGGTCCGCGAACGCCGCGTTCACGTGCACGATGTCGTACTCGAACCGGCTGAGCCGAGGGCTGGTCAAAATGTGGTCGAGCATCTGGCTGTTGCCGTTGAACACATACCCCCACCGCTCGTTCGCCGGCAGCGTGTCGACCATCGTGCGCAGCGCCCCGCCGTCCGTGAGCGTCTTCAGCGTCGGGGAGAACGCGAAGTCGTTCAGGTCGCCCAGGAGCACCAGGTTCGCCCGCGGATCGGAGCGGAACAGTTCGTCCACGAAACCGCGCAGCACCTTCGCCTGCGCCACCCGCTGCACCTCGGAACCGCGCGTCGGCGGCTGGAATCGGCTGTCCAGCGCCTGGTCGCCGCCCTTGGAGGCGAAGTGGTTCGCGATCACGAACACGGTCTTGCCGCGGAAGCGGAACTCGCCCGCGAGCGGCTTGCGGCTGTTGTCCCACGCCGCGTCCGTCGGCGCCACCCGGCCCGGAGACTGGGTCAGTTGGGTACGTCCGAGCCAGTCCTTGCGCACACCCACCGCGCTGGTCGAGCCGCCGCCGGGACGGTCCACGAACTCCACGCGCGTAGCGTCGAACAGGAACGCGGTGCGGATGTTCCCGCCCGGCTGGCCGCCGTCCTTGCCGTCGACCGGCTCGATCGAACGCCACGAATAGGCGGGCCCGCCCGCGGCCTTGATCGCCGCGACCAACTGGTCCAGGGTCTGATTCGCGGCCACCACACCGTCGTTGGTGGGTCCGCTGTTGTCCTGGATCTCCTCCAGGGCCACCACGTCGGGCGTCGAGAGGTTGGTGACGATGCCCTTCGCGAGGCGGTCGAACTTGGCCTGCGGGTCCTTGGGGGAGAGGTTCTCCACGTTGTAGGTGGCGACCGCGAGTTCGGAGTTCTTCTGATCCCGCGTGGTCTCCGGCGTCAACGTTCCCTTGGTCACCTTGCCCAGGGTCGTCGCGGCCAGCGTGTACCCGCCGAACTGGTCGTAGGTGAACGGGCCCGTGGTCTCACCGGTGAGCGTGTCGCCGACGTTCGCCTGCGGGAACGGCTCCTGGGAGAACGGGATCAGCGAGGAGACCTTGATCCGACCGCTGTTCTGCGCGTCGTAACCGGCGTACAGCGTGCCGCCCTGCGCGGTCGGGTTCTGTGTCGGCTCGACGGTGACCCACAACTCGCCGTGCGTGTTGCTCGGGCCGACCACACGCGAGTCGGCTACGCGCGTCAATTGGCCTTCGAGCGATTCGTACAGGTCCAGCGCGTACTTCGTCGGCTCGAGCGGCAGTGCCTCGATCGACGGCGCCCCGACGGGCACGTACGCATCCGGTACGGAGGCCGCGTCCAGCAGCACGGGGGCGGGCAGCGCCTGACCCGACGCGTCGATCACCCAGGTGGCGTCGGCGAGTTGGGTCAACGACTGGCCGCCGATGTCCGCGCCGCCCGGGTAGAACTCGTCGACCCGACCGGTCACCTTCACCGCGTCGCCGACCGCGACCTTCGGCGTCACCGAACCGGTGAACACGAACAGCCCCTCGGACGTGCGCGGATCGTCGTCCGCCAGGGTGTCCTGGAACCAAAAGCCGCGCGCGGAACCGAAACCGCGAACACCGGTGACCACGCCGGGCACGCTCGTCACCCGCGCGCCCTTCTTCGGCGACACCCGCGTGGTGCCCTGGATGTCGTGGATCCGCGCACTGGTCGGCTCCGGCTCGCCGCCGCCCGGGTCGGTCGGACCCTGCCCGTGCGCGTTGAGCGGCGTCGGCGCGCCCGCCGCGAAGTCGGCGCCGTTGTCGTCGGTGTCCGCGAGCGCCGAAGTGCGGGCCACCGACGTCGAGTTCGTGGCGGCGGCCGCGGGGGCGCCCTCGCGGACCACCGCGTCGCCGTAGCCGACCACGTCCACGACCCGCCCGTCCGCGAGACAGTCCGCGGCGGTCAGGCAGGTGAGTGCGGTGGTGCCGCGGACCAGGGCGACGGTGCCGGCGGTCCCGGACATGTTGATCGAGCCCGCCGCGTCCGGGGCGGGCAGCGCGACGGTGCCGCCGGCGCCCTTGGCCTCCCCGATCAGGTACCGGCCGCCCGGGGCCACCGAGCCGGTCAGCGCGGTGACCTGCCAGGCCGAGGTCGGCTTGGGCGCGGCCGGGAGGTACTGCACGCTCCAACCGTCGACCGCGACCGCGGCCGAACCCTTGTTGGCCAACTCGACGAAGTCGTTGGTCAGGGTCGCGCCGGTATTGCCGCCGCCGCCGTAGACCTCGGCGAGCAATACGTCCACGGCCGGCGCCGCGACGGCCGGAGCGGGCGCGACGACGAGCGCGGTGCCGGCGAGGGCGCCGGCCACGGTCGTGGCCACGACACCGATCCGGCGCCGCGACCCCGACGCGGATCGTCGTCGAGACGATTGCTGACGGAATGTCACCCAGAGCCTCCGAAGTGGGAAAGGGACAGGTTCGGGACATTCTCCGGACTCCGGGTGAACGGCGTCCATCGTTTGGGCGGCCCGAAGGGGGCCAAGGTTCACCCGGCGTCCGAATCTTTTCCGCCCGACCCCTCCGGGCCCGTCGGCCTTCGCGCAACGACGCACCACGCACGACCACGCACCAAGCACAACGACGCACCACGCACGACCACGCGCCAAGCACCACGCCACGCACCACACAGCGCAGCACGCGCAGCGCGTAGCAGCAGCCGGCACACATCGACATCCGCGCGACGCCCGTGCGCCGCTTCGGAGATGGAGGCGGGATTCGAACCCGCGTACACGGTTTTGCAAACCGCTGCCTTGCCTCTCGGCCACTCCATCGGGACTACGAGGTGGAGACGGGACTCGAACCCGCGTGAACGGCTTTGCAGGCCGCTGCCTAACCTCTCGGCCACTCCACCGGGCCTTTGTTCTCTCAGCCTTTGTTGCTCCCCAACTCCGTTGTCACCTGGCACCGTTGCCCCCGGACGGGCGATCCGCCGGCCCCGCACACCGGATCGCCCGGACCCTCCGGGGCTGCGCCGCCGGCCCCCTCCGTCCGGCGACGCATCCTCGAACCGGTCCCGCACCTCGGGATCCCCGTCACGCACGCGTCCCGACGTGCGCGGCTCCCACAGGACCGGCGCCGACCCGACCGAAGCCGGCTCGGCGAACTCCACGAACTCCGTGAATCCCACGAACTTCGCGAACTCGACGAACTCCACGAACTCCGCGAGTTCGACGCACCATTCGACGCCCCGCCCGACTCAACCCAACGCGGCCCGATCCTGCGCCGACGCCCACTGCGCGGCGGTCGGCGACGCCGGCGACTCGGGGAATCGCCGCCGCCGGCTCTCCGCCAGCACCGCGAGATCCGTGGTCTCCCGAAATTCCGGCCGGCTGTACAGGTCACGCGCGTATCCCCACAGGTGGGGGTAGTCCACCAGCGTGCGTCCGTCCTCGGCGATCGCCGCCCGATAGGTCTCGGTGAAGCGCACCAGCTTCACCCAGAACCGGACATCCGAAATGGTCAGCCGATCCCCGAACAGGTAGCGCTTGTCGGCCAGATGCGCGTCCGAGCGCTCCATGGTATGGATCGTCTCGCCCTCCTCCGACGTCCACAGGCCGCCTTTGCGCGCGGCGGTGGCGAAGTCGGTGTCGGTGATGTCGATCGCCTCGCGCAGATCCTCCGGATACAGGTCCGCGGCCTGCTCGCCGACCAACTCCGGAAAGGCGACGGCGAGATCGTTCGGGATCGAGTCGTAGGCATTGGACACGATCCGCCGCGTCCCGCCATCCCACAACGTCGGGACCGAGATGTGCCCCGCGTACCCGGGCACCGTCGCCTCGTACGCCTCCCGCAGCAGGGTGAACCCGTTCACCGGATCCGGGCCGAACCGCTCCCGGAACGCCCAGCCCCGGGCGTCGCGTTCCTCGTCCACGTACGACGCGCCGACGATCCCGGTGAGACCGCGCGCATGTCGGACGATCGCGACGATGTGCGCCCATGGGCAACCATGCGCCAGGTACACGTGATATCGCCCGGCCTCCGCCGGGAATTCGGCGTCACCGATCGCACCGGCGAACGGATACTCCGGGTTCGTCACGCCGTACGGTCCGTAGCGGTCGACGTCGACGGGACTCGCATAACCGAGTTGTGTGGTCACTGACTTGCTCCTGTCACCAGTTCCAACCGATCGCCGCTCGACGCACCGGTCCGCCTCCCGATCCGGGCCCCCGCCCGGTCGGCGGCACCGTCGACCGCCCGCTCCGCCGTCGGATCGACGGCCCGTACATGATCCAGTACGTTCCGGGCCAAGGCGTCGTTGACCCGAAACGACGGTGCGTCGAAGCGCGGCCGGGAAAACCCCGCGCTCCCGGCACCGCCCGCCACGCCGTGCCCGACCGCGAACCGGTCCGGATGTACCGCGCCCCGCGCGTCGACCAACCTGCGGTCGCCGGCCCGAGTCGCCAGTCGCCCGCTCGGATCCGCCGCCGCGTCGCCGCGCGCGGCCAACCGGCGCAGCAGCGCGTCCCGGGTGCGGGCGAGCGAGGGCTCGGGCAGCCGGGCCTCCACCAGCGCCCGGGTCCGTATCCGCGCCGTCGGCACGGTCGGACTCGACGCCCACCACCCGCCCGCCTCCGCGTCGGCGGTGATCGTCACATCCTCGCCCAGGAAACGCACCACGCCGGCCCGGGCCAGCGCCAACATCTCCTCCAGCCGCGGCCCCGGCGGACCACTGGCCAGATAGCTGAAGAAGCCGAGCAGTCTGGGAAGTTGCGCCAACGGCCGCGCACCGCCCTCGCCCCCGTCCTGGAGTCGCAGCAGTACCCCGTACACGCTCAACAACGCGTGTATCACCGCCAGATCCTGGCTGTACCCGGGATCGTGCCGTCGGGCCAGATCGCCCTCGATGTGCGCGAACATCCAGTCCTGCAACGCGCCTTCGTCGGCGAACCGACGTCCCTGTACCGGCCGATCCACCCGCTCGGGGTCGAACCGGTCGGCCGGATCCGGCACCGCCCGGGCGACCACCTCGTCGGGATCCTCGGCCGCCTCGAACTCCGCGTCGAACTCGGCCCAGTCCATCGTGGTGCGCTCGCGGTGCGCGGTGAACAGCCGGTGGTAGTGCGCGCCGGCCAACTCCCGGAGGATCAACGGCCACAGGTCCGTCGCCTCCCGCGCCGCCGCCACGGTGAAGTGCCGGGGGAGCGGCGGCCGTTCGCCCGACCAGGCATAGCCGGTCTTGGACCGGTACGGCACCCCGCGCCGCGACGCCGCCAGCAACAGCGGCTCACGCCCCGACGGCCGGTAGTGCAACACACCCTCCGCGTCGCGCTCGAACGTACCGCCGCGTCCGTGGCTGAGCCGCACCATCAGATCGACGAACGCCAACCCGATCCCGCGCACCAGCACCGGCTCGCCGGGGCGCAGCGCGTCCAGGTCGAGGTCGGCGGTGTAGCCCGTCGGGATGTAGGCCAGCCCGTGCCGGCGGGCGAACCTGATGTGCTCACGTTCGCCCGGCGAGGGTTCGACGTCCAGATGACCCTGGGCCATGATCACCGCGTCCACCTGGAGCGGTGGCCTGCGCCCGGCCAGGTGCACCCGCTGGCGACGCGGTCCGTCGGTGACGTCCACCACCACCGTCTGGTGCACCACCACCCGTACGTTCGCCGGCGCCCCCGCCACCGATGCCCGAAAGAACCAGGCCAGGTAGGCGCTCAGCAACGGCCGGGACGGAAACGATGTCGACGTGCAGTCGGCCAACTCAGCGGCAAACGGCGCCAGTTCGTCGGAACCGCGATCCTCGCCCAACTCCTGGGCGCGGTCCGCGGCCCACTCGGCCAGCGAGGGTCCCGGCCGGATCGGCCCCTCGATCGTGGATGCCTCGTCGGTGAACAGGGTGATGTCGGCGGCCAACGAATTCGCCCACAGCAGCGGCGACTGGGCCCGCCGCCACACCCGACCCGCACCCGGGGGGTAGGGGTCGACGACGTGTATGTGCAGCGGGCGGTCGCCGAGGAGTTCGGGCACGTTGGCCAACAGGCGTTCGAGCACGGACGCGCCGCCCGGACCGGCGCCGACGATGCAGACGGCGACGGGGCGGAGGCGTCCGGACGGATGGTCGGGCATGGCTCTCCCCTCGTGGGGCACAGCAGGAGTACACGAACCGGCGCGCCGGCGTCCGCACGAAGGCGACGCCACGCGGCAGCGGTTCGATCGGGTGGGAATCCGGCGGGAATCGGGTGAGAGGGGCCTTGCGCCACAGCACCGGGTGCGCAACCCGGGCGGGAGCTCAGGAGTCCTCGGGGCGGCACCGCGAACGGCGGCGCACGGTCATACCGAGGAGCGCGGCGGCGAGGTCAGCCGCGCGGACGACACAGCCCGCCGGCCACACGACACAGGTCGATGGGGCGGCACGACACGAGGAAGAGGTCGGGGCTCACGACGTCGACGCTACGGAGCCGCCCGACGAGTTGTCAACGTCGAACGGCCTCGAACGGCTGCGCGCCGCGCCCTCGACGATCACCAAATGCCTTGGGAACGCCAGAAGTTCGAGCGCCTGGAACACGTAGTCGTAGACACGGAACACGGTCAGCGTCGCCAACTTCGCGGCGCACCCGAACGTGTGCCCCGACCCGTCCCTGTCCACGGAGCGAACCCTTCGCGTACGGCGACCCCCGGCGCGGCCACGCTCCAGGAGACCACGAACCGCTTGGTTCCCCTTCGGATCGGGTGGGTCCGCAGCGCGGCGGGCGTCCGGCCCGCGGTGACGAA
This sequence comes from Embleya sp. NPDC056575, assembly GCF_042793325.1. Lineage (NCBI taxonomy): Bacteria > Bacillati > Actinomycetota > Actinomycetes > Kitasatosporales > Streptomycetaceae > Embleya > Embleya sp. NPDC056575. Next base: position 16,606 of record NZ_JBHTVA010000007.1, on the reverse strand, counting down.
CGCCCGATGCCGACCACCCCGGCCGGCTTCGGACAATTGACCGAGCACCGCCCGGCGGGTTAGGTTCCGGACCATCTCGCCGTGGCATTCCGCCACGGCCCAGCGAGGGGATCCCGGTGGCGCACCACGCGCGACGCAGCGACGGGGCGGTCAGGTCCGCCGCCGGTTGGCTGCTGTCCGCCCGCCTCCACATCGACCTCGGGCGCGTCACCAGCGCCGCCTGTTGTCGCTGACCGCAGCAGGGATGCGCGCACGCGGCCGAGGCCGCGCGGCCGGCGCCCGATCGTCCCGGATCGGCGCACCCGATCGACTCGTCGCACACCACCGTCGCCACACCCGACCCGCCGTCGAGGCACACGGGTAGACCCGCCACGGCCCACTCAGGCGGCCGTTCGGCGGCGGACACCCCGATGTCGGACGGATCACGGCACACGAGTCGCCACCCGGGTACGGACGGCCACCCACGGCCCGCCCGCCCGCCGCGCACCCCTCGCTCCGCCCCCGGCACCCGCCCCGCCCCCGGCACCCGCCCCGCCCCGGCGCCGCGCGCCGGTGCCCCCGGCCCCGCGCCCCACGACCAAGCGCCCCATCCGCACCCCACCCCCGCCCCAGAACCACCCGAACCGAGGTAATCCCATGGCAACCGTCCTGACCGTATGGGGCAGCCCCTCCGCGACCTCCCGCACCGGCGCCGTCGCCCGCCACGTCGCCGCCCGGCTGGCCGCCGACGGGCACGACGTGTCCACCCTCGCCGTGCGCGACCTGCCCGCCCAGGCCCTCCTGTACGCCGACTTCGCCGACCCCGACCTGCGCGCGGCCTTCGCCCAGGTAGCCGCCGCCGACGCCCTCGTCATCGCCAGCCCCGTCTACAAGGCCGCCTACAGCGGCGTCCTCAAGACGTTCCTCGACGTGCTCCCCCAATTCGCCCTGCGCGGCAAGGAGATCCTTCCGGTCCTCACCGGCGGCACCCCCGCACACGTCCTGGCCCTCGACTACGCGCTGCGCCCGGTGCTGACCTCGCTCGGCGCCGACCACGTCGCGCAGGGCTGGTTCGTCCACGAGCGTTTCGTCACCGCCGCCGGCGGGATCGAAGCCGAGGGCGTGGCGCCGCTGGAGGAACTCGCCGACGCGTTCTCGGCCCGGCTGCGCCGCCCCGCCGCCGTCGCCTGATCCGCGCCGCTCGGCGCCCCGCCCCGCCGACCGGCCCGGTCCGATCCGCCCCTCACCCCAGGGAGTTCGCATGACCACCGGCCACCCCCACCTCGGCGTCGCCCTCGACGGCGCGGGCCGTCATCCCGCCGCGTGGCGCTCGCCGCACGCGCGCCCGGCCGACCTGTTCGACCCGAACTATTGGGTCGCGCTCGCCCGCACCGCCGAACGCGGCCTGCTCGACTTCATCCGCCTCGACGACTCGCTCGGCCCACCGTCCGGGCGCCTTCCCGGCCGGCTCGACGCGGTCTCGGTGGCCGCCCGCGTGGCGCCGACGACCGCGTCGATCGGCCTGATCCCGGCCGCCACCACCACCCACACCGAGCCGTTCCACGTCTCCACCGCGATCGCCACCCTCGACCACGTCAGCCGGGGCCGGTCCGGCTGGTGGCCCAAGGCCTCACGCACCGCCGCCGAGGCCCGCCACTTCGGCCGCAAAACCGTCGCCTCCGACGGCGAACTCGTCGACGAACAAGGCGAGTTCACCGACGTCGTCGGCCGGCTGTGGGACAGCTGGGAAGACGACGCGATCATCCGCGACGTGGCCACCAGCCGTTTCCTGGACCGGGAGAAGTTGCACTACGTCGACTTCGAGGGCACCTACTTCGACGTCCGCGGCCCTTCCATCACCCCCCGCCCGCCCCAGGGCCGGCCGGTGATCGGGATCACCGTCGACGGCCCGGACACGCTGGAGATCGCGGCCCGGTTCGCCGACGTGCTGTTCGTCGACGTCTCCGGCCCGGACGAGGCCAGACGGCTGCGCGAACGCGCCCACGCGATCGCCGAGGGCAACGACCGCGACCCCGCCGAACTGCGCGTACTCGCCGACATCACCGTGCACCTGGCCGAAAGCGAACCCCAGGCGCGCCGGCAACGCGCGCTGCTGGACGCGCGCTCCGACGTCCCCGTGCCCGACGGACTCGCCTTCGTCGGCACCGCCGCCGTCCTCGCCGACCGCATCGCCGCCTGGTACACGGGCAACGCCGTCGACGGCTTCACCCTCGTCCCCGGCGTGTTGCCGTACGACCTGGACCGCATCGTCGAGGACCTGGTCCCGATCCTGCGTGCGCACGGCCTCGCCCGCACCGCCTACACCGCCGACACCCTGCGCGGCCACCTGGACCTGCCGCGCCCGGCCAACCGCTACGCCCACACCTGAGGAGGGTACGCATGCCCCACTCCCAGCACTCCCGCCGCCGCACGCGCATCCACCTCGCCGCGCACTTCCCGGGCGTGAACAGCACCACCGTCTGGAGCGACCCGCACTCGGGCAGCCAGATCGACTTCGACTCGTTCGAACACCTCGCCCGCACCGCCGAACGCGGCCGGTTCGACTTCTTCTTCCTCGCCGAAGGCCAGCGGCTGCGCGAACACCAGGGCCGCATCCTCGAACTCGACGTCGCCGGACGCCCCGACGCGCTCACCGTACTGGCGGGCCTGGCCGCGGTCACCGACCGGATCGGCCTGGCCGCCACCGCCACCGCCACCTACAACGAGCCGTACGAGCTGGCCCGCAGGATCGCCTCGCTCGACCACCTCAGTGCCGGCCGCGCCGCCTGGAACGTGGTCACCTCGCCCGACGCCTGGACGGGGGAGAACTTCCGCCGCGGCGGCTTCCTGCCCCGCGAGGAACGCTACGAACGCGCCGCCGAGTTCGTCGAGGCCACCCGCACCCTGTGGGACAGCTGGGCCCCCGACGCACACCTCGCCGACCGCGACACGGGCACGTTCGCCACCCCCGACGCGGGCCGATTCGCGCACCACGGACGGCACTTCGCCATCGAGGGCCGATTCACCGTGCCACGCGGCCCGCAGGGCAGGCCGGTGCTGATCCAGGCCGGCGACTCCGAGGACGGCCGCGAGTTCGGCGCCGCGTACGCCGACGTGATCTTCTCCCGGCACGGCCACTACGACGCGGGACGCGCCTTCTACGCCGACATGAAGGGCCGCGCCGCCCGACACGGGCGCGGCCCCGACGAGATCAGGATCCTGCCCGCGGTGACCGCCGTCGTCGGCGCCACCCCCGAGGAGGCGCGGGAAAAGGCCGCCTGGATCCGCCGGCAACAGGTCAGCCCGCGCAACGCGATCCACAGCGCCGAACAGGTGTGGGGCCGCGACCTGTCCGACCTGGACCCCGACGGCCCGCTCCCGGACTTCGACCCCGTCGCCGACGCCGCCTCGATCAGCCGCGGCCGGGTCCGCTCCGGCACCGACCCGCTGGAGACCGCCCGCGCCTGGCGCGAACTCGCGGCGGCCAAGGGCGGCTTGAGCCTGCGCGAGGTGGTGATCGAGGTGGCCGCGCACCAGACGTTCATCGGCACCGCCGAACACATCGCGGACCGGATGGAGGTACACGTGCGCGACGGCGCGAGTGACGGTTTCATCCTCGTACCGCACCTGACCCCGACCGGCCTCGACGACTTCGTCGACCAGGTGGTGCCCATTCTCCAAGAGCGCGGCGTCTTCCGCGCCGAATACGAGGGCACCACCCTGCGCGAACACCTGAACCTGCCCGCCCCCGGCCCGGCGACCGGCACCCACCGCCACGACGACGTGGCGGGGGGGGGCCCCGCCCCCAACCCCGGGCCCCCCCCCCCCCCCCCCGCGCCCGCCCCGCGGGGAGGGCGGGCGGGGCGCCCCGCGCCCCCCGGGC
>NZ_JBHTVA010000007.1:4499-12734 GCF_042793325.1 Embleya sp. NPDC056575 | reverse complement strand
CACACGCCCTGATCCAGGTGCGGGCCTGAGAGCCACGCGGCCACCAGCCGTGGGGGGGGGGGGGCCCCCGGCCCGAAACCGAGGCCCCCACCGCCCCCGCCGACTCAGCTCCAGTCGTTGAGCGCGATCGAGACGCCCGAAGCCGCCGGGCCACGACAGTGGCTCCGGTGGTTTCGGGCGATGTGGTCCAGGCGCAGGTTGTCGCGGAACGCCGGGATCAGGTTCAACCGCCGCGCGTACGCCCACAGATGCGGGTGCGCCGCGAGCCGTTGCACGTCCGCGGCGTGCAAGTGCCGCTTGTGCACCGCGTCCAGGTGCACGAGGGTGACCCACAGGTGTACATCCGCCGAGGTCAGCCGATCGCCCAACAGGAACGGCCGCACCGCGAGCCGCCGTTCGGCCACCGCCAGGGTGGCCAGCACGGTGTCCATCGCCTCCGCCCGCCGCGACCCGGCCGGCGCCCGCCCGGCCCGCTGCGCCGCGTCGGTGACGTCCTCCTCGAACAGGGTGTCCAGCGCGCACAGTTCCTCGCGCCGATCGGCCGGATACAGATCCGGCCCGCCCCCGAACGCGGTGGCCAGGTCCCGCAGCACGTGCGGCGCGTGGTTGCTGACGATGCGTCCGCTCCACCGATCCCACAACACCGGCACACTCACCGGCCCGTCGTAGTGGTACTCCGTCGCCTCGTACGCCTCGCGCAGGAACGCGAACCCGCCGACCGGGTCCAGCCCGTGGCCGTCCCCGTCGCGAAACGCCCAGCCGCGCCCGTCGCGGACCGGGTCCACCAGCGACGTGCCCACCACGTCGCCCAAGCCCTTCAGGTCCCGGGTGATCGCCACCCGCAGCGACTTCGGGCAGGCCAGGCACAGGTACAGGTGGAAGCGGTACGGCTCGGCGCGGAACCCGGCGCCGATCCGGCCGCGGAAACGCTGCATCGGCGGGCGGATGGTCTCCAGGCCCGGCAGCGGCGACCCGGAGTGGCGGGCACGGTAGCGCCCGTGGGTGCGGAAGTCGATCGGTCCGGCGGCCTTCGGGGATGTCGTGGACATACGGGTCTCCCTCGCGCGGGTCGTTGAGTGTGGCAACGGTCGAGACGGCACGGCGCGGCCCGACCCCGAAATCCGGGCGGACCGGTGGCGTGAAACTCAGACCGCGCGACAACTCGCGCTGCACACGCGCAGGAAGTCGATGTGGCGGCGGATCAACAGGTGAACGGCGATCAGGACCCGCGCCCTCGGCAGAACCGGGCGGGGGCCCGCGTGACACACGCAGCCGTCCATGGCTCGGATTATTCGCGCTGTGGACCGCCCCCGCAAGGGCCTTCACCGATCCCCGGCACCGATTCCCGAACCCGCCTCCTCCCACACCCGCGAGGGCAACGCACGACGCAACTCCGGCGCCACCTCGTCCGCGAACAGCTCCAACACCGCCCGCCGTTCCGCCCCATCCAGCCCCTCCGTCCCGATCGCCTGCACCTGATGTCCGTACGCGGCGTGGTAGCGACCGATCTTGTCCACGATCTGCGCCGGACTGCCCACCAGCGCCGGGCCGTTCGCGACGTTGTCCTCCAGCGACGTGAACGGCGAACCGTTGTGCCGCGCCGCCGCCGACTTCGCGAACGCGTCGTAGTACGGCCGGTATCGCGCCAACGCCTCCTGTGAGGTCGGCGCCACATAGCAGCCGCCCGCGCCCGAACCGACCACCGCGTCCGCCGGATCACGCCCGTACGCCGCCCAGCGCTCGCGATAGTGCTCGATCAGATCCGCGTACTTGGCCATCGGATGGAACCCGTTCGCGGTGAACAGCGGATCCCCCCACTTCGCGGCCAACTCCGTCGACGCCCGGCTGGTCGCGCTGCCGTGCCAGATCACCGGCGCCCGCCCGTCCGCACGCGGGAACGGGCGCGGCTGGGTGGTGACCTCGTGCAGCGGGGTGCGAAAACGCCCCGACCACGTCACCTTCTCCTCGCTCCACAACCGCCGCAGCAGCTCGAACTTCTCCTCCTGCAACTCCCACTGATCCGCCTCGTCGAGGCCGAACAGCGGAAAGTGCCGAGGGTCGTTGCCCTTGCCGACCATCAGATCCAGCCGGCCCCGCGACAGCTGGTCGAGCGTCGCGTAGTCCTCGGCCACCCGCACCGGATCCAACACACTGATCACCGTCAGCGTGGTCAACAGCCGGATCCGCGACGTGCGTTGCGCCACCGCCGCCAGGATCACCGGCGGCGCCGAGGACAGGAACGGCTCGCCGTGCCGCTCACCCACCCCGAACGCGTCGAACCCCAACTCCTCCGCCAGCGCCGCGCTCTCCACCAACTCCCGCAACCGCTCGTGCGCCGGCGCCTGTTCGCCGGTGAGCGGATGCGGCGCGTTCGCACCCAGAGTGAACACCGCGAACTTCACGACACCGCCCCCAGCGGTCGCGGGCGGCGCCGCCCCGGAATGGCCGCGATCAACTCGCGCGTATACGGATGGGTGGGCGCCGTCAACACCTGCTCGCAGGTGCCCTTCTCGACCAGCCGACCCGCGCGCAGCACCCCCACCCGGTCGGCGATCTGCCGCACCACGGCCAGATCGTGCGAGATGAACAGATAGCTCACCCCCAACTCCTCCCGGAGCCGGGCGAGCAGATCCAGGATCTGCGCCTGAACGGAGACGTCCAGCGCGGACACCGGCTCGTCGCACACCACCAGATCCGGCTCCAGCGCCAACGCCCGGGCGATCGCCACCCGTTGCCGCTGCCCACCCGACAACTCCGCCGGTTTGCGACGCAACACGTCCGCCGGCAGCGCCACCTGATCGATCAGCGCCGCCGCCCGGGCCCGCTGCTCCGCCCGGGTGCCGACCCGATAGGCGCGCAACGGCTCCTCCACGATCTCGGACACCGTGAAGCGCGGATCCAGCGACGCGTACGGGTTCTGATACACCAACTGCATACGCCGGCGCAGCGCCCGTGCCTCGCCGCGCCCGGGCCGGGTGACGTCTCGGCCCTCGACCGACACGCGGCCCCCGGTGGGCGTCTCCAGGCCCAGGATCATCCGCACCGTGGTCGACTTGCCCGAGCCCGACTCGCCGACCAGCGCGAACGTCTCACCGCGCCGCACGGTGAACGAGACGTCGTCCACCGCGCGCAACGTGCGCGGCCCCTCCTTGGTCCTCGGCAGCGCGAACTCCTTCACCAGCCCCGTCACGGTCAACAGCGGCTCGGTCCGCGGCACCGGATCGCGGACCGGACGCGGCCGGGCCCGCCGCCGGGTCAAACTGGGCGCGGCGGCGATCAACCGGCGCGTGTACGGGTGTTCGGGATCGCTCAGGACCCGCTCCGCCGGTCCCTGCTCGACCACCTCGCCGCGCGACATCACCACCACCCGCCGGGCCCGGTCGGCCGCCACCCCCAGATCGTGCGTGATCAACAACATCGCGGTGCCGTGCGCGTGGGTCAGCTCCTCGATGTGGTCCAGGATGCGCCGCTGGACGGTGACATCGAGCGCGCTGGTCGGCTCGTCGGCGATCACCAGCTTCGGGCGGCACGCCAGCGCGATGGCGATCAACACCCGCTGGCACATGCCTCCGGACAACTCGTGCGGGAACTGCCGGGCGCGCAACGCCGGTTCGGACAGGCCCGCTTCGTCGAGCGCGGCCACCGCCCGTTCGGCGGCCTCCTTCCCGCTCGCCAACCCGTGCACGATCAGCGCCTCGGCGACCTGGTCGCCGATCCGCCGCACCGGATTGAGCGAAACCACCGGATCCTGCGGGATCAGCCCGATCGAACGGCCGCGCACCGCACGCAGATCCCGCTCGCGCAGCCCCAGCAGATCCCGATCCTCGAACAACACCCGCCCCGCGCCGACCCGTCCGCCCCCAGGCAGCAGCCCCACGATCGCGTGCGCCATGGTGCTCTTGCCCGACCCCGACTCGCCGACCACCGCCACCACTTCACCCGGCACCACGCTCACATCGGCGCCCGTCACCGCGTCCACCGACCCGTGCGAGGTGCGATACGACACCCGCAACCCGCGAACATCCAGCAACGGCACCGCGGCCACAGCCGACGCACCCGCCGCACCGAGCGCACCCGGTGTCCCGGACGCACCCGGCACACCCGCCACCCCCGCTTCTCCCGGGACGCCGTCCACCACCGCCTCCACCCGCCGAGCCCGCCCACCGCGTACCAAGCCGCCGCTCATCGCTCCCGCCTCCGCTCTCCATCCAGGGCCCGCGAGACGCGGTTCGCCGACAACACCGTCGCCGCGATCACCAGCCCGGGAAACGTGGTCAACCACCACGCCGTGGCCACGAACCCGCGCCCGTCGGCGACCAACACGCCCCACTCCGGGGTCGGCGGCGGCGCGCCGAACCCCAGGAAACTCAGCGCCGACACGGCCAGGATCGCCACCCCGAACTCCAACGCGGCCAGCACGAACACCGGCCCGGACGCGTTCGGCAACACATGCCGCGCCAGGATCGCCCCCGACCGCACCCCACTCGCCCGCGCCGCCTCCACATACACCGACGACCGCACCCGCAACACCTCGGCGCGCATCACCCGGGCGAAGGACGCGACACTGGCCACCCCCACCGCGATCGCCACCTTCGTGGTGCCGAAACCCAGCGCGCTCACCAGCGCCAGCGACAACAACAGCCGCGGAATCGCCTGCACCACGTCCACCGTGCGCATCAACACCGCGTCCGGCCACCCGCCGACGAACCCGGCCACCAGACCGAGCGCGCCGCCGACCACCAGAGCCACCGCCACCGCGACCGCCGTCGCCCGCAGCGAGAGCGAACTGCCGTGCACGACCCGGGTGAACAGGTCCCGCCCGAGCTGATCGGTACCGAACAGGTGCTCCCGGCTCGGCCCCCGCAACCGCTCGCGCGGTGTGCCCACCAGGGGATCCCCGTCCGCGAACAACGTCGGGACCAGCGCCGCGAGCAACACCAGCGCCAACACCACCAACGAGAGCAACAACCCCGGCCGGCGCACCACGAACCACGCATGCCCACGCGCCGCGGGCCCCACCCGCGCGCCGAAACCGGTCGCCGTCGTCACACCGTCCTCCCCACCCGCGGATCCAGCAGCGGATACAGCAGATCCACCACCAGCGCGACCACCACGAACACCACCGCCGCCAGCAACACCACGCCCTGCACCACGGCCAGGTCCTGCGTGTCCACCGCCGCCGCCGTCAACCGACCCACCCCGGCTCGGGAGAACACCGTCTCCACCACCACCGACTCCATCAGCAGATTCCCCGCCACCACCGCCGCCAGGGTCAGCGCCGGCAACGACGCGTTGCGCAGCGCGTGCCGCAGATGGATCCGCACCCGGCCCGCCCCCTTGGCCCGCGCGGTCTCCACATAAGGCTCGGCCAACGCGGTGGTCAGGCTCTTCGCCAACACCTGCGCGATCATCGCGCCCGCCGGCAGCGCCATCGTGATCGCCGGCAGTACCAGGCTCTCGAATCCCTCGTTGCCCATCGCCGGCAGCAGCCCCCACTGGAACGACACGACCTGCACCAGCAGCAGACCCACCCAAAAGCCCGGCATCGAAATCCCGATCGCGGGCAACGACAACAACACCTGACGCAGCGCCCGCACCCGGGTGAACGTGGCCGCCAGCGCCACCGCCCCACCGCCGAGCACCGCCAACACCATCGCGAACCCGGTCAGCGCCAACGTCTGCGGCAGCGCGTCGGCGATCGTGCGCACCACCGGCGCCCCCGTCTGTGCCGACCGCCCCAGATCCCCGCCCAGCGCGTCACCCAGGGCGTGCGCGTACTGCAGATACAGCGCGTCGTCCAGGCCGTACTCGGCGCGCACCGCGTCGACCTGCGCCTGTGTCGCGGTGCCCTCCAGGCCGCCCAGCTTGATCGACAACGAATCCCCGGGCAGCAGATACAACACCACGAACGAGACGGTGAACGCCGCCCACAACACCACCACCGCCTGCAGCAGCCGGCGCAGCAGATATCCGCGCATCAGCCCACCCACGTGTCGTGGAACTGCAGGCGCGAGGACGCCTCGAAGGTCAGCCCGTGCACCTTCGGACCGAGCCCGTGCACCTGCGCCAGCTCGAACAGCGGCACCACATAGGCGCGATCGGTGACGATGCGCTGCGCCTCGGCGACCTTCGCGAAACGCCGCGCCGGGTCGAGGTTCTGCGCCTGGTCGTCGAGCACGGTGTCCAGGTCGCCGGAGGGGATCCGAAGCCGGTTCACCGTCCTGGTGCCGAACAGGGTGCGCAGGATGTCCGGGTCGGAGCGGGTGACGTTGTAGTAGGCGAAGTCGTAGTCGCCCGCGTTCTGCACCTGGTTCTGCTCACCGGCGGCCAACTTGCGCAGCCGCAGGTCCACCCCGACCCGGCGCAGCTGCTGCTGGACCAGCTCCAGGACGGACTGGCTGGCGTTGAACAGCGGCGCGAAGATCACGTCCACGCTCAGCTTGCGCCCGTCCTTGACCCGGACGCCGTCCGAGCCGGCCCGCCAACCGGCCTCCTCCAGGAGCCGTTTCGCCCCCTCGGGGTCGTATCCCAGCTGTGCGGACAGGTCGACGTAGCCGGGCGTGACCGAGGCCAGCGGCGAGGTGGCCGCCTTGTACTTCGGGGTGAGTACGGTCTGTGCCACCTCGGGTCGGTCCACCGCCTTGGCGATGGCTCGCCGGACCGCGTCCTCGCCCAGGATCGGGCGCGAGACGTTGGCCTGGAGGACGAACACCACGCCCGGGTTGGGCCGGGTCAACACGGTGTAGCCGGCGGCGAAGCGGGCCTCGTCCTGCGGCTGTACGTCGCTGATCGCGTCCACCTGACCGGATTCCAGGCTCCCGGCGCGCACCCCGGACTCGGGCACGATCTTGAACACCAGCCGATCCAGGTACGCCTCGCCCGGGTGGGCGAACAGCGACGAGCCCCAGCCGTACCCGGCACGTTTGGCCAACTCCACGCTCTGGTTCGGCTTGTACGAGCGCAGTGTGAACGGGCCCGAGCCGACCAGGTCGCCCTGGCAGCGCTGTTCGGGGGTCTTGGCGAGGGTGGCGGGGGAGAGCAGGCCCAGCGACATGGTCGAGGTGGCCTGGAGGAACTGGGCGCTGGGCGCGGCGAATTCCACCCGCACGGTGGTCGGGTCGAGCACCGCGGTGCCCCGGTAGCCGGCGAGGTAGCTGCTCGCCACGGTCGCCTTGGCGCCCAGCGCGAGTACCGCGTCCAGGTTGGCCTTGACCGCGGCGCCGTCCAGCGGGGCGCCGTCGGCGAAAGTCACCCCCGGGCGCAGGTGGAAGGTGAACGCGGTGGCCTGCGGGTTCACTTCCCACGAAGTGGCCAGCCACGGCTTGATCTCGCCGGTACGCCCGTCCTGGTCGGTCAGCGAGTCGACGAGTTGGCGGCCCACGTTCAGGCTCGCGTTGGTGCCGAACTGCTGCGGGTCCAGGCACGTGGGGTCGGCGGCCAGCGCGAAGGTGAGCGTGCCGCCGGCCTTCGGCGGGCCGACCTCGGCGGAACTCGCCGCCGTGCCGCCGGCGCCGTTGCAGGCGGCGACCAGGGCCAGGGCGGCGGTCGCGGCGACGCCGGAGCCGGCGGCGCGGCGCAGTCTTCGGAAGGCGGCGAAGGAGGGGTCGGCGGCGAGGCGGGAAAAGCGCATGTATATCTCCGGGCAGGACGAATTCACGCGGCGGCGCGCGTGATTTCGGGCAGGGGATATCCATCGATTCACGCACGCGCGGCGGCGGGTGGAACCCGACGGAAATCGGGCCGGCGCGGGACGCGGCGAATCGAGGGGAGGAATGGGGAACGGCGGGCGGACGCCCCGCGATCACCGGGATCGACGGGATCGACGAGGGAGGTCCGGCGGCGGAGCAGTCCGGTCCGCGGCGGTCAGCGGGCTCGACAGGCCGAGCTGTGGACCCGGCCGAAATCGACATGCCTGCGCGTGCACAGGGGAGTTCGCGGGCGGTGCACGGCCGCGCCGAGGGGCGCGACGGCCTCGACACGCCGCGAGGAGACCCCGGGGGTGGAGGCGGTGACCGGCACCACGAGCGTCATGACGTCCTTCGACAACAATGGATCGATATCCGTACCGGCGCGAGCCTATCGAGTCCGTAGTGGCGACAACAAGTGGTAATTCCGCTTTTCGGTGGCGGGCGTACGAAAACCCGCATCGGGCGGCAATACCCGCGGCCCCGGCGCCGGCGATATCGCCGACGCCGGAGGACCGACCGGCGCGGTCGACCGCGCCCGTCGCCGGCG
>NZ_JBHTVA010000007.1:0-4489 GCF_042793325.1 Embleya sp. NPDC056575 | reverse complement strand
CGGGGCCCCGGGCGCGGCCTAACCGCCCTCGGCGGGTGCCCCCCCGGGGGGGGACGCCGGCGCCGGTCGCCGGCGGCCTACGGGACGTCGGAGGAGTGGCCCGGGAAGACGTGCGCCGAGGGGTCGATCACGGTCATCGCGTTGTTGACCGCGGTGGCCGCTTCGCCGAAGCCGGTGGCGATCAGCTTGACCTTGCCGTCGTAGTCGACGATGTCCCCGGCGGCGAACACCCGCTCCAGGTTGGTGCGCATCGCCTGGTTCACCACGATGTGCCGCTTGCGCTGCTCCAGGCCCCATTGGGTCATCGGGCCCAGGTCCGCGACGAAGCCGAGCGCGGCCACCACCGCCTGGACCGGCAGGGTGCGTACCGCGCCGTCGAGCTTGCCGACCACATCCGCCGCCCGCACCTGCCCGTTGCCGTGCAGGGCGGTGACCTCGGCGGAGGTGATCACCTCGGTGGTGGAGGCCAACACCCGCCGCACGGTGTGCTCGTGCGCGCGGAACTTGTCCCGCCGGTGGACCAGGGTGATCGACTTGGCGATCGGCTCCAGGCTGGTCGCCCAGTCGAACGCCGAGTCACCGCCGCCCACGATCAACACGTCGAGTCCGGCCAGATCGGCCAGGCGCGGCACGAAGTAGCGCACACCCTCGCCGGTGAACGCGTCGGCCGCCGGCAGCGGGCGCGGACTGAAGGTGCCGATACCGCCGCTGATCAACACCACCTTGGTGCGCACCACCAGGCCACTCGCGCAGGTGATCGTGACGCCCTCCTCGTCCTGCGCCAACTGCTCGGCGCGGTGCCCGAGGAGGTAGTTCGGCTCGAACGGGGCGGCCTGTTCGACCAGCGCGTCGACCAGGTCCTGGCCCTTGATCGCGGGGAAGCCCGCGACGTCGTAGATCATCTTCTCCGGGTACATCGCGGAGATCTGCCCACCGGGTTCGGGCAGCGAGTCGACGAGCGCGGTGCGCAGGCCCCGGAATCCCGCGTAGTAGGCGGCGTACAGGCCCGTCGGGCCCGCGCCGACGACGAGCAGATCGGTGTCGACGGTGGTGGACACACGCGCTCCTTCCCGAGCGGGGTTGCCCGGACACTAGCCCAAGGACACACGGCCTTCGCCGAGTTCGTGCCCCGCGTCACACGAACGGAAGCACCAACCGCACGCGAGGTAGCCCAACGGTGGGCAAAAGTCCATACGTGAGCGTATGGAAACCGTGGAACTTGTTCTCATCCGGCTCGCCGGTCGTTAGGGTCCCATCCATGGAGTTCTCCTGCGCGCCGCCGCGACGATCGGCCCTTCGGCGCCGATCGCGATGGGCGCGGACCACGGTCGCGCCCGGCCTCGGCGCCACGGCCCGCCCCGGGTTAGCCCCGCGAGCGCACCGCCCGCCCGTGCCGCGCCCGGTCGACTCACCCTCACGGGCGAAGGCGAACGTGTGTGCGGCAAACTGGCGGCGCCCGCGCACCGCGGCGTGATCGAGGTCGCCTGCCGGCGGCTCGGTCCCGATCCGGTACGCGAGTTCGCGGCGCCGCGCCCCGGTGGCGAGGCGGCCACACCGACCTGATCCGCTTCGAGCCCGTTCGAATCCCGCACGACCGCGAGGACGCACCATGACCCTGTTCCCCGGCAGGGACTCCGACGTCACCACCGCCGTCGCCGCTCTGCTGGCGAAGTGCCGACTGTCGATACCCCGCACCTGGATACTCACCGCGCTCGACTACGCGTGGCACGACGAGCGCCCCGTCGTGGTCCTGCGCCACCAACCCGCCGGCGATCCGCGCCCCGGCGGCGCGCACGCCAGCGTGGTGGTCGACCGCGCCGACGGCACCCTGCTGGGCTGGACCCGGCTGGACGGCCCGCGTCCGGGGCCGCTGCCCGGCACCGAGGAGGCGCACGCCGCCGCCGAGGCGTTTTGGCACCACGTCGATCCGCTGCACGCCGAGGGGCTGACCGTGCAGTGGGTCGCCCAGCACGACGAGACCATCGCCACCGCCTCCGGTCGGGCCGGTTCGGTGAGCGGAATGAGGGTCAACGCGCGTCACATCAACGGGCTCTACACGTGGGCGGTGCTCGCGGGGGACCTGTCCGTGCTCACCTACGAGCGCGACGTGCAGTGGGACGAGCGGGCCGCCCGACGGCGCACCCAGATGTGGCTGCACGACCGTTGGCGGGCCGCCGTGGACGGCACCGCGCCGGCTCCCGGCGCGCCGTACGCACCGGCCCGTCGCTGACTTCGTTCCCGAGCAACTGCCCGAAAATTTTGGCAAGTTCGTCGAAACCCCAGCTCACGCGGGTCCTTCGGGGCCCGCGTGCGGCGTTTTCGGGGCCGGGCGCGGTGGTTGGTCCAGACCATTTTGGTACAGACCATTGACCTCTGGTCCAGACCTTTCCTACGCTCACGGGAACCCCGGTGGGGTGGTGGTCGAATCGTTTCCCCACCGGCTGGTGCACGTCCCCGCATGTCTGGCCCCACTCGAGGAGCACCCTTGAGCACAGGAACCAAACAACGCACCACCTTGTCCCGACGCACTCTCGTCGCCATGATGAGCGCCCTGCTGCTTCCCCTCGCGGCGATGGTCGGCCTCGCGTCCCCCGCACAGGCCGCCGGCACCACCGCGACATTCGTCAAGACCTCCGACTGGGGCTCCGGCTTCGGCGGAAGCTGGACCGTCAAGAACACCGGAACCGCCGCGATCAGCTCGTGGACCCTGGAATGGGACTTCCCCGCCGGCACCGCCGTCGGCTCGTCCTGGGACGCCACCGTCACGCGCACCGGCGACCACTACAGCGCCAAGAACGTCGGCTGGAACGGCACCGTCGCCCCCGGCGCCTCGGTGACCTTCGGCTTCAACGGCACCGGCCCCGGCAACCCCACGGGCTGCAAGATCAACGGCGCCTCCTGCGACGGGGGACCCACGAACCCCGGCGACAACCCGCCATCGGCGCCCGGAACGCCCGTGGCGAGCAACGTCGGCGACAACGGCGCCACGCTCACCTGGACCGCGGCCACCGACGACCACGGCGTCAAGAACTACGACGTGCTGCGCGGCGGCACCAAGGTCGCCACCGTCGCCACGACCACCTACACAGACGGCGGCCTCGCCGCGGGCACCGACTACACCTACACCGTCGTCGCCCGCGACAACGCCGACCAGACCGGCCCCGCGAGCGCCCCGGTCACCGTGCACACCACCGGCGGCGGCAACCCCGGCGGCGGCGGAAACGCGGTCAAGCTCGGCTACTTCACCAACTGGGGCATCTACGGCCGCAACTACAACGTGAAGAACATCGTCACGTCCGGCTCGGCCGCCAAGATCACCCACATCAACTACGCCTTCGGCAACGTCCAGGGCGGCAAGTGCACCATCGGCGACTCCTACGCCGACTACGACAAGGCGTTCACGGCGGATCAAAGCGTCAGCGGCGTCGCCGACAACTGGGAGCAGCCGCTGCGCGGCAACTTCAACCAATTGCGCCAGCTCAAGGCCAAGTACCCCAACATCAAGGTCCTTTGGTCCTTCGGCGGCTGGACCTGGTCCGGCGGCTTCGGCCAGGCCGCGGCCAACCCCGCCGCGTTCGCCGAGTCCTGCTACAACCTGGTCGAGGACCCGCGCTGGGCCGACGTGTTCGACGGCATCGACCTCGACTGGGAATACCCCAACGCGTGCGGCCTGACCTGCGACACCAGCGGTGCCGCGTCGATCAAGACGCTGCTCGCGGCCACCCGCGCCAAGTTCGGTGCCAACAACCTGGTCACCGCGGCGATCACCGCCGACGCCTCCTCGGCCGGCAAGATCGACGCGGCCGACTACGGCGGCGCCTCCGCGTCCGTCGACTGGTACAACGTGATGACGTACGACTTCTTCGGCGCCTGGGACGCCAAGGGCCCCACCGCCCCCCACTCGCCGCTGACCTCGTACACCGGCATCCCCAAGGACGGCTTCAACTCCTCGGACGCCATCGCCAAGCTCAAGACCAAGGGCGTACCGGCGAACAAGCTCCTCCTCGGCATCGGCTTCTACGGCCGCGGCTGGACCGGCGTCACCCAGGACGCGCCCGGCGGCACCGCCACCGGCGCCGCCCCGGGCACCTACGAGGCCGGCATCGAGGACTACAAGGTGCTCAAGAGCAGCTGCCCCACCACCGGCCTCGTGGCCGGCACCGCCTACGCCAAGTGCGGCAGCAACTGGTGGAGCTACGACACCCCGGCCACCGTCGCCTCCAAGATGCACTGGGCCAAGGCGCAGAACCTGCGCGGCGCGTTCTTCTGGGAGTTCAGCGGTGACACCACCAACGGCGAACTCGCGGCCGCGATCCACAACGGCCTGGGCTAGCCCCGAAGGCGCGGCCACGAACGCGGCCGCCTTCACCGCTTCGTGACCGCACGGTCGTGGGCGGGGCCCCCCGGGGGGGCGGGGCCCACACCCCCCCCCCCGCCCCCCGGGCCCCACCACCCCCCCCAATGCCCCGCCCCCCCCCCCCCCCCCCCC
>NZ_JBHTVA010000006.1:151047-228289 GCF_042793325.1 Embleya sp. NPDC056575 | reverse complement strand
TCCAGGCGGTGAGCGACGCGCGCGGCGGTATCGACTGGGAGGTGTCGGTGGATTCGACGACCGTTCGCGCGCATCACCACGCAGCCGGCGCGAGGAGTTCGCCCCCACCGCCCGCAGTGCCTCAAAAGGGGGTGGGCGGTGGGACGAACCCGGGCGATCCGAGCCTGCGGAGTCTCCTGGACCGGCTGGCGGAGGTGGTCCGGGAGGCGAGGGCCCGGGACGCTCCCGGGGCGGGTTCACCAGCAAGCTCCACCTCGCCGCCGACGGACGGTGCCGGCCCCTCTCCCTTGTCCTGACACCGGGTCAACACGGCGATTCGCCGCAGTTCGAGGCGGTGTTGCGGGGGATCTCGGTCCCGCGCGTCGGGCCCGGCAGGCCCCGGACCAGACCCGACAGCGTCAGCGCGGACAAGGCCTACAGCTCCCGCGCCAACCGCCGTCACCTGCGACGACGCAGGATCCGACACGTCATCCCCGAACCTGCGGACCAGATACGCAACAGGCTCCGACTGGGTTCTGCGGGTGGTCGTCCGGTCGGCTTCGACGCCGAGCTCTATCGAAAACGCAACGTCGTCGAGCGAGCGATCAACCGCCTCAAGACCCATCGTGCCGTGGCCACGAGATACGACAAACGGGCCTATGTCTACCTCGGAACCGTCGCCATCGCCGCACTCTTCATCTGGCTCCGCACATGATCCAAGAAACAGAACCTAGTCGCGGTACAGCTCCGCCTTCTGCCGGTGCATGCCGGCCACCACGCGCACCCACACACCGTCGGTGTGGGGCACGGACGCCGGGAGGTCGACGCGGGCGAGTGCGGCCGTGACCTCCGCGTAGGCCGCGGACAGGGCGTCGGATCCGCGCGCGGGGACTTCCTTCGCGAGCATCGCGGACAGTTGCCCCAGGGAGGCCGGGGTGACGGGGTACATGGCCGGGCCGGCCATCTTGTACACCAGTTTCTCGCTCGGCGACTCCTCGGTCTCCACCCCCCACCGCAGGCCCGCCGCGTACTCGGCGAGGCCCAGCAGCCGACCGATCAGGACATACACGTCCTCGTCGGACCGCACGAACGCGTCCTCGGTCCGCAGGCTCTTGGACACCGCCTGCTGGCTCATGCCGGCCAGTTCGGCCACCGTCGTCTGGGTCCACCCGAACCGGACAAGGGTCGCGATGAGAGCTTTGCGTTCCTCCCCGGCGGTCTCCCCGTCCGCGATCCGGGCGTTGAGGTGGGCGAACAACTCGCGGGCGTGGTCGTGGCTCATCCCGCGCGGCTCGGGGACGGGCGCGGCGTCTAGGAGGTCGGCCACCTGTTCGTCGGTGGCGTCGGCGGGGATGTCGGGCAGGGCGTGCGGGTCGGCACTCACGGCGGGTGGCCTCTCGTCGAATCGTCACCTACAACTCGGTTGTACCACCGGGTTGTGGGTGATCACAACCGAGACCGCGTCCCTTCGGCAAACCCGACCGGGTGCATGGAAGGTGCACGAAGGTGACGCGGAGGTGGCATGCACGTCGCGCAGATCATCGGCCGCGACCCGCGGTAGCCGACCGGCGCAGCCGGGCCCGCTGGGGGCGATGCGCGGGTTCGGGGTTCACCCGAACGAGGCGCACGGCCTGCGGGGCGCCTCGATCGGGTCGGTGCGACCGTCGCGTATGGTCGAACACATGTCCGAAGATTCGTCGCCGTCGCTGCCCGACCACCTCCAGCCCCTGTTGGACCACCAGCTCGCCTTCGAACGGGCCCACCTCGCGTGCCTGCGCGCCGCGGAGACCGGCGACGACGACACCCTCAACCACCGCCGCGCCGAACGCCTACACGCCATGCGCGCGCTGATCACCGCCCGCGCCGACGCCGGCGCCGACAGCGCCCCCGACCGCCAGGCCCTCAAGAAGGCCGCCACGGCCGCCCTCGCGAACGAAACGGCAGACACACCGGAGTAGCCAGGCGCGATCGTCGACACCGACCGGGACACGGCGGGACACGGCGCACCGCGGACGCGTCCTCGCAGTGCGATACGTCTTCCGTGTGGATGTGTTGCCGCGTCATCATGGGGTCTCTGTGCGTGACCGAGGAGGCGTTCATGGGACAACACGAGAAGCCGCCGCCGGATCCGTCGAAGGGCACTCCCCCGCCGGACAACGCCGACGGGCGCGTCCCCCCTCCCCCGCCGTCCAACGGCCGGCACAAGAAGGACGAGTAACCGCCGTGGACCCGATCGAGGCGCGGTCGCGCCTGGCGGGCGAGATGGAACGGCGTGGGGACTGGCCCGGGCGCGCGCCGTGGATCCGTGACGCGGTGGAGGCAACGCCGCGGGACGCGTTCGCGCCCGATCGGCTCTGGCGTTGGAACGGCGCCGGCTACGTCGCGGTGGATCGCGCGGTCGACGAACACGCGTGGCTGTCGTTGGTCTACGCCGGACCGGACGACGCCGCGGTGACGCAGGTCGTGGACGGAGTGCCCACCTCGAGCCTGTCGTGCCAGGCGGTGGTGGTGGACATGCTCGACTCGCTGCTCCTGGAGCCTGGGCACCGGGTTCTGGAGTTGGGCACCGGGACCGGGTGGAACGCGGCCCTGCTCGCCCGCCGCGCCGGGGCGGGCAACGTCGTCAGTGTCGAGGTCGACCCCGACCTGGCCGAGGGGGCCCGCAAGGCCCTCGCCGCGGCGGGGGTCGACGTGCGCGTCGAGGTCGGGGACGGCGCGCACGGCCTCCCGGCGCAGCCGGCGTGGGATCGGGTGGTCTCGACGTACGCGGTGGAGCGGGTGCCGTGGGCGTGGATCGCCCACACTCGCCCCGGAGGTCGCCTGGTCACACCGTGGGGGCGGTTGGGGCATGTCGCGTTGACCGTCGCCGACGACGGGCTGTCCGCCTCCGGCTGGGTCCAGGGACTTGCCACGTTCATGCCCGCCCGCGGCACCCGCGCCGAACCCCGCTTCGTCGACGTCCGCGGCGACGCACCGGCCGAGGACGAACGCGGCGCGACGCGGGCCCTGGCGCCGTTGTGCGACGACCCGGACCTGCTCTTCGCGTTGCGCGTCGCCCTCCCCGAACTGCGTATACAGGCCGCGCGTGATGCCGACGGCGTCAACGCCTGGATCCACGACGGCCACGCCTCCTGGGCCGTGTACTCCGCCTCGACGGGCGGCGGGACCACGCTGTATCAGGGCGGGACACGGCGCCTGGGCGACGAGTTGGAAACGGCCTGGGACCGGTGGATCGCCGAGGGCGGGCCGGGGTTGTACGACCACGGCATGACCGTCACACCCGACGCGCAGTACGTGTGGGCCCACCACCCCGACACCGGACCCCGATGGCCCACCAACGCCTGACCCGATCCACGCGGCCCTGCCGTCCCGTGAGCCTGGGCGTCTCGGTTCCGGGACGTCGGCCCGGGGAACACCCCTCCTCCCGGTTGCGACCCGCCGACGTGCGCGCCACCGACGACACCATCACACGGACCGACGCCCGACCCGTCGTGAACGCGCCCCGGCGGCGCGCGGGAGCAGCGTCGTGATCGTGTGCTGCGTAGAAGGAGGATGTGCGGACCCACCCGATCCCGTAACCGGTGATCGTGGAGCCGCCGCCCGAAATTCGCCCGCACGACGGCTGATCCGACACCGGACGACTCCGCCTCCCATGCACTCGTCTCCATCCCCTCATGGCTCTCCCCCGTCGATCGGCGTGCCCTGCCGGGCGTGGGCTCCACATGGCGTCGTTTCGCCCGGCCGGCGCCGGATATCGCGGGGTCCACGGATCACCCGGGTGCGTCGAGCCGTCGCTGCCGGCCTCGGCCCGCCGCCGACGCCGGCACACAGGATCCGGATGGTGAACGCTCGGAGCGGGCGGAGCAGCCCCTGGACGATCGTCGTCCCTTGGGCCTGTGGTTCGGCTGGGGGTCACGCGTGGCGGCCGGGGACCACCCATTCCTTCGGATCCCCGCCGGGCCGACCGGTGGTGAGGTCCTGGAATCCGGCAAGGCGGTTGCGAACGGAGTCGGCCACGTAGTCCTCGACCGACGCGGCGAGCCCGAGACCGATCAACTCCCGCACCCGCCCCACCGCTTCCGGCGAGAGCTGGACACGGACCTCGGCACCGGGAGTCGTATCGATACTCATCCGGCGGACGCTACCGCCGCTCACCGACATCGACCTCCTACGGCCGGCCGAACCACAGCCGACTGTGGGAACACGCTGCTGCGGCGGTTGGTCGGCGTGGATCGAATACGGAGGAATCGGAGCACGTCGGCGGCGGCAGCGGGCAGCCCGGTCATGGCGGTCCACAGACGGCCGACGTCGAGGCCGGCCCGGCGCGTACGAAGCACTTCGCGACTGTCGGCGCGATGTCGCCGGACGATCGGCGGGGCGCGGCGAACACCGCGTTGGACACGTTGGCCGGGCTTCTGGGGCCCGGCCGGGCCGCGCTGAAGCGTCGGCCCGGCCTCCGCCGACCCCGCCCGGGGCGTCACCTCGGGGGCGGTTGGGTCGTTGGCTCGGGTGTGGGGGTTCGGCGTCTGCCCGTCGTCGGGCCGGCGACACCGATCGGCCCATCCCCCGAGCCGAGCGGCACATCGCGGGCGGGCGCCGGCCGGCACGACACCGACCCCCGTCCGCGACCGGCAATCCCGAGGAGATCCGATCATGGCCGTTGCGCCCGACCACACCGAGATCCGTGACCGGCACATCGCCGAACTGCGGGACGTCATCGGGCGAGCGATCCCCTCGTCTCCTTCTCCTCCGGACTCATGCTCTTGGTGGACGACGAGCCGGGATTCGCGAAAAAGCTCATGGACACCGCCCGGGAGATGACGGAGATCCTGGCTCGTACCGCCTCTGCATGACGGGTCCGCCGCGAACGACGTCCCACACACAGGCGAGACGACGTGCTCGACCTGCGGTAGTGACCCTTTCTCGCCCCGTGTGTGGCCACATGCATCGCGGGCCATGGGTCGCGGGTCGGTGCCGCGTTCGGCGGCCGGGGTGGCGGATCACTCGAATCCCCGCGCGGACGGCGGCGAGCGGGTGAGGATGTGGGCTCCGTCCACTACGGGAGGGACCTGCGTGGCCGAGCACATCGAGGACCGCGAGCACGACGAGTCGGGCGGTGGCGGTGGGGAGCGGTGTCCGTTGGGCGCGCGGTCGTCGCACGTCTGCGACGGGCCGGTCGACGACGCGGGCGAGTTGTTGCTGGGGTGGGTGGCCGCGTGCGGCGGGGCCGAGGACTCCGCGCTCGGGTGCGCGGTGCACCTCGGGGAGGTGCTGGTGGTGTGGGATCCCGGGGAGTGGCACGGCATCGGATCGCACGGCTCCCCCGACGACACGACGGCGGTGGCGTCGGCGGCCGAGCGAATCGCGGCCGAGATCGCCGACGGGCGGTGGATCGCGGCCGGGCCGGACGACGACGGCATCCATCTACGCGGCACCCGCACCGCAGCCTTCCGCGCTCTGGTCCATGCGGTGCCACCCGTCCTCGCCGCACAGGCGCTCGGCTTCAGCCCCGGAGTCGCCAAACAACACGCCCGCGATGCAGGCACCCACTGGGTCAGCTATGCCTCATACAGACGCCAGTAAACAGGGCAACTCACCATCTTCTAGCGGTAATTTGCTCAGTTGCCACAGCCCGCCGAACCTCTGTCATCTCGCGCCGCTACGTTCCCGCCATGGGCTACTGGGGCTACATCGTCGTCGCCAAGGGCGACCACAAACTCGCCGAGCATCCTGCCGTCGCCGCGTTCGGCAACGGCGTCCTGGACGACTACCCCAGGGGCTCGTGGCGCGAGATCTGGATGTACTCCCGCCCCGGCGACGACGCCGACATCACCGCCGTGGTCGCCGCGACCGGCGCCCCCGCGATGGCCTTCTACGTCATGGCCGACGACTGCGCGATCGGCGAAGCCGCCACACCCTCCGGCCTGCGCTGGGACGGCGTCTTCACCGAGGAATGCATCCTCAGCGACTACCCCGACGCACTCCCCACCGACTACCGGCGCGAACACGCAGTCGCCGGAGCCGTCGCCTGGGCCGCCGAAGCAGGCCTCACCGCCAACCCCACCGGCATCGAGCACGCCTTTGCCAGCGGCTGGCTGCACCATCTCTACGACGCAGTGGGACTCCCCGGCGTCAGCTACCCCGATTGAGCCCATGCGCCAGAAAGCGCTACTTGCGGTGCTTCGAACTCGCGACGAACAAATACGCGATGCCGTCAGTATTCGAACGGTAAGCTTCTTTGGACCATTCCGCAGGCCTTGGCCGACGCGCTCGTGGCCGCCGCCGAGACGACCGCAGCCGGATACCGCGACGATGCGACAGCCGTCGTGATCGGCTGACACAGCCGACCGACCCCGGCCCGGTGCACAACCATTCCGGGACCGGCCGCCGGCCGATCCCGGCCGGACACCGGCACCGGACCGCCGACCCGAACAAGGTGTGTCCGCATTCGGGCCGGTCACGGCGGCTACGGCTCGGTGACGATTCGCGTCAGTCCCGTGCGGATCTCCTGTGCGGCCCAGCGGTGTTCGTCGGTCAGAGGCGGTTCGTGGCCGGCGAGCCGGTCCGCCAGGACGTCCATGACGGCCGCGGTCTGCGAAACGTCGTCCGGCCGGGAAAGTTCGGCGTTGGCCGCGCGCAGGGCCTCGCTCTGCGCGCGGTCGTGGTTGGCGCGGTCGCGGGCGTCGTGATCGGCGGGGTCGAGCAGGTCGGTCATCACGCGGGGCACGTCGGGGTCCGCGCTCTGCCGGTACCAGCCGTCGATCAGGCCGGCCACCATCAGCGTGTCCGCATCGCCCCGGTGGCGTCGCCTGCCCTGTTGTGTCCACGTGCGCACGGCGTCCTCGAAATCCTCGCGGACCCGGGCCTCGTCGCGACCGGTGCCGTGCGCGATGTCCGCCCACGAGGTACCGCGTTCGCGTTGCAGGACGACTGCGGCGCGCAGGAGGTGCATCGCCCTGGTGGCGATGGCGAGCGCGGTGGCCACTTCACTCGTGCCCTGGGTGGGGAACGCCTCGTAGGCGTCCTCGATGAGATCGACCAGCAACTCGGCGTAGGCGACGCGGGCCTCGTCGAGCGGGATCAGTGTGTGCTGCGGGTCTTCGTTCACGACTTTCTCCCGGTTTCGTCGGGGCCTTCGGCCGCGTCGTCCAGCATCGTGCGCCTGGAGGAGGCGAACTCCTCCGGTTCGTGGATCCATGCCACGGCAAACGCCTGGAGGTACCTTCCTGCGCCGGTGCACATCTGTGCGGTCATGCGTGCCTGGTGGGGCTGGTATCGGAACGTACCGTCCTCGGGGACTCTGCCGACGGCAGGCGACGGTCACGCGCTCAGTCGGGCCCGGGAAGCACCACCGATACCGTCTCGGTTCGGGTCACGAGGCATCCGCCTCTTGCCGGCGCCGTCGACGGAGATTGCGTTGGGCCTGGGCGCGCGCGCATTCGCGGGAGCAGTACAGGACGCCGCTGGTGCGGTGCTGGCCGTACGTCGCGCGTCCGCGTTGGCGTACGAAGTGTCGTCCGCAGTTCTCGTTGGCGCAGCGTCGTGTGGTCGCTTGTTCGGCGATGTGGTTGTACAGCTGCAGGAACGCGACGGAGTAGACGCTGGGATTGCGGTCGACGAGGTCGCCGGGTCCGATGCTGAACCGGCTCAGCGCCCCGGCAAGGGCGTCCTCGAGGCCTTGCACGCGGCTCCAGATCCGAACAGCGCGCAGTTCGTCGAGGGAGGCCGGCCACGGCGGGTCATGGGTGGGGTTCTGGGCACGTACCGCGGCGAGTTCGGCGTCGGTGACTCCGGGCTCCACGAGTTCTTCGAGGCCTCCCTCGCGTTGGCAGGCGAGCCAGGTCGTGATCGCTTCCTGGGCGGTTTCCAGGTGGAGGCGGACCAGGTCGCGGTGAACGCCCAGCCAGTAACGATCGTCGTCGTCGAATCCGGGATCGGGGATGGCATCGATCCGGTCGATCTCCTCCTGGGCGAGGTTCACCAGCCGGAGGTCGCGACGATCGAGGTCGAACAGCAATCCGTAGTCGACGAAGAGCTGTGCTGCGGCGTCCAGATCGTCGGCCGGGGTCTCCATGAGTTCCCGCAGGTAGAAGTCCTCGGGAAGCTCGGCCGGCTCCGGCCGCTTCCCGAGTCCTCCGGGGCCCCAGCAGATCCAGTCACCGTCGACCCAGACCTCGCCGAACGGCCGGATCGGCGGCGCGGGAACAACGACACCCGGCCAGAGCGTGGGACGAAAGCGTGGGTCAACGTATGCCGTCATGACGGCATGCTAGCCGGTACCTTCGTGGGACGGAACCATTCGACTTGGTACCACGGCCACTTTCTCGGGGAGAGACCGATGTCCGACTGGCACACGCGCAAGACCATCGGGGAACGGCACGAAGTCCGCGTCATGCGGGAATTGGAACACCGCGGCTGGACCGCGCACCGGTGCGGACAGGGCACCTACCCCGCCGCGATCCGGGAAGCGTTGAGGTGCTCCGACACGGCGCTGCGGCAGTTTCCCGACCTGATCGCCTCGCGCGGTCGGGACTTGGTGGCCATCGACGCGAAGACGGCGCTGCCGAGCACCACTTCCGGCCGGTACGCCGTCTCGCGGGCGTGTGTGCGGGCCGGGTTGGTCTTCGTCGGGGCGAACGCCCCGATGCCGCTGTTCTACGTCTTCGGCGACCTGCGCGTGCTCACCCCCGCCGAAGTCGCGCACTACACCGCCGACTCGTGGCGTCCGCCCGGCGGCTCCTATCACCTGGTCGGCACCGCCCGGGCACACCGATTCGACGAGGTGTTCGGCGTGCCCGTCGCACGAAGCGCGTGACGCCACGCGCCCGGCTTGCGGCCGAACGCCGCAACTTCCGGCGACCTTCACGGTCGTTACAAGACGGTCGGGTAACCGGGGCCGGCGGGTTTGACGTCGATATTGGGGATTTCCGGCAGTCCCCAGGGAGTGACGACGAACTGCTCCTCCGTTTGGGCCTTGTCCGTTTCGTCCGGTCGGTGTGAGCCCGTCGAGGTGTTGTGGCAGCATCCCCGTCGTGGATGACCGTGCGCATGACGTGGACTGGTCCGGCCTGTTCCATGCCTCGGGCACTGCCGGCGACACACCGCGGCGCCTGGCGGCCCTTCTCGGCGACGACGCGTGGGCCCTCGTCGACGGGTACTCGCACCTGTGGTCGCAGACGCTTCGCCGCGAGGGCGGGGCCTGGCCCGCGACGGCGCCCACGGCGAGGCTTGTCACCGAACTCCTGGACAACCCGCTGCTCGGGCGCGACGATCCCACGCTGCCCGATGCCATGCTCGCCTATCTGTACGAGGTCGGCGTCGCCGCCGACCTCGGCGACCGGGCCGCAGAGATCCGTACCCGGGTCCGGGACCACGCGCCGAAATTGCGGGCCTGGACCGCCGAGTACGTGTCGGCCGACGCGGACGGCAGGACCCGGATGTGGCGGGACGGCACGGGGCTGGGGGAACTCGTCCTCGACCGGGCGACGCTCGCCTGCTTCGACGCGGTTCCCGAGCTCCTGCGGCGCACACTGCCCCACCTCGCGTCGGAACGCCCCAGACGCAGGGCCTGCGCCGCCGCGGCCATCGGGTCCCTGGCCCGGCATCCCGCAGCCCACGCGCAACGTCCGCGGCTACGGGAACGGTTGACGTCGATGGCCGGGGCCGCCGACTCCCCGTACGACCTGGCGACGATCGTCATCGCCGTCGGCCACCTCGGTGGCGACACGCGCCCCTGGCTCACCGATGCGCATGCGGGCGTCCGGGCCTGTGCGGCCCTGGCGCCCAACCTCGCCGGCGACGACACGGCGGAGCAGGTGCTCAGGGAACCGCACTGCTCGCCGCGGGCGTTCGCCGGCGCCTTCGGCGACATGGCTCCGCCCGTGCAGCTCCAGTCCGAGTCGTTCCACGACCTGCTCGCACAACGACGCGTGAGCTGATGCCCGATGGCAGCGACGTTCCTTTCGGCGGTGCGTGCTTCGGAAGCGGGATCCGCACCGTCGCCTCGCGCCGTGGTGCGCGGGCTGTGCCTCTGTGGCGGATGACGTGGAACAGCCCCGCTACCGCCCCCTTTCGGGTGCGGTGCGGGGCCGTTCCCGTGCGGCGCGCGGCCCCCCGGAGGAGGTGAATCCTCCGCGGGAGCTCGCTCGGGGCGAGGGTGTCGGTCAGTCACACCAAAGCACAATGAACAGTTGCCGCCGGGCCGCGTCGAGGTAGAACTCACGCAGGGCGTCGAAGTGTGTCCTCAGATACGCCTTGGGGCCGCCGATGATCCGGTCGGCGCCGTGGCCGATCAGGGAACCGGCCTCCCGATCGTCGACCGGCAGGAGTGCGAGGAGAGCCGAGATGTGGATCCGTGCGAGCAGTTGCGCGACGTCGGCCACCTGAGCAGCGGACAGGGCGGTGGGCGTCGGCCCGAGAGGGCCGATTTCGTGCGGGTGCGTGTCGAGGAAGCCCACGTCGATGGCTGTGTCGCCGTCGGTGGCCCGGCGAAGCGCGTCCAGGCGGACGCTGTCGAGCCCGGCCAACTCGCCGACCCGCAGCAGCAGAGGAGGTGCCCAGTCCAGATCCAGCACATCCGCCGACGGCGGATCCCAGTGCGGATCGCCGTCCGCGGACGTGACGGCGGACCGGCGGCAGACGGCGAGGTATTCCACCGGGACGCGGGCGAGTTGCCGGGTGACAGCCACGACGACAGTATCCCGCCGACGTCCACCGACTTCCCGGCCTCCCGCCCCGAAACCGATCAAGCGCCACGGCGCGGGCCGCGGACGCCTCCGGAGGAGCCCGGCCTGTCGGCGTACTCGTCGGCGCCCAACGAAGTACACGTGAACGTGCTCACGGCGGACCGTGCCGTTCGCCCACTCGCCTGTTCGGCGGAACCGGCTTCCCGGCTCCACCGTTGCTGCCACCCGGTCGGCACCGGCGGATCGAGCGGGCGGGACGGGGCGGCCACCAAAGGCGTGGAGTGGTCGGGGAATGCCCAGTCGGCCGCCGGGGCGACGAAGTCGGCGAGGTCACGATCGACGCCCTCCGGGAGTCGGCCGAGTGCGCGGGCGGGCAACTCGATCACCGGGCCGTCGCTCTTCCGGGAGTCGACGGGCCCTTCGCCGTTTCGCCTCCATGGGGGAAGCAGGGGTACGAGACTGGGCGCCGAGCCCGGCGGTGCGGCCGCCGACGACGGAGGGGACTTCATGCGCGGAACCATCGCCCTGGCCGACGATGCCGACCTTGCCCACCTGGTCGATTTGATCGACATGCTCCCGGGCCCGGGAACGCGGAGTTTCTGGGGCGGGCTGGACGAGAAGATCGGCGATCGGCTCCGACCGATCCTCGCCGGGCAGGGCAACGCGCGCGATGTGGACTACCTCGCGGTGTACATCCTCAAGTACCTCGGCCGCGGCAACGGCCACATCACCGAGGATCGGATCACCGAGAACCTGCGGGGTGTCGGCGCCGTCCCGGCCGCCGGTTACGCCTGGGTGGAGGACGCGACCCGTACCGCGTGGACCCTGGTCAACCGCTACAGCCTCCCGGCGTGGCGCGGCCACCGCAACACACCCGGAGGGGCGTGGCTCGAGAACTGAGCCACCGCCGATCACGAAACGTTCCTCCCGATGCCCTCGTTCCGTCCCCGCCGGCAGATCGCGCAGGTCGGCCCGTCACCCACGACGGTGTGAGGGAGGCGACGGCGGCCGGTTCGGTGGCGATCTTGATCTTCCAGGCGGTGGTGCGCCAGGCGCTGCTGTGGTGGGGGCTCAGGGGCTGCGGGGGCTCGGTGACGTCGAGGGTGTCGAGCACGCGGGGCGCAGCGGGCGAACGTGCGCCGTCGTACCGTCCTCGACCAGGCAGGCGCGGGCGCAGCAGGAGGCTGTGTCCGGAGTCGGTGTCCGTGGTGGTCGAAGTGCCGGCGCTGCGGACGACCCCGCAGCGGTGGACTCGGTGTCGACGTGGTCCGCCGAGTGGGTCCGGGCGCTCACCGCGCCGGGGACGTGGCGGGCAGGCGATCGGCCTGTTCGGATGAACCGCCCGCAGTCCGGTCGAGATCGGCGTCCTCGAGGCAACCCCGTCCTCCAGCCACCGGATTTCCCAACGGATGCGAGCATCCGTCCCGGACCGCGCGACGGACGTCGCTGATCGTCTAACTAAAGGGGCCTAACGGTGCCTGGTGACAGCCGCACTTGCTCGCGCACCATGTCGACGTCGAGGATCCTTGCGCTGATCTCCCGACCGATGGTGACGATGTCGGCGGAGTGGTCGAGGCGCTGCCGGGATGGTTTGGGAGGGTCGATCGTCGCGATGAAGCCTCCGATGTCCACGGACGTGACATCGGCGCCGGCCATCTCGGTCACCGTCCCGGTGACGATCCGCCCCGGGCGCAGGGTCTTGAGGATGGCCCAGTGACGGTCGCTCGGTGTCGGTTCGGTCCGCCAGCGGGCTCGCAGGACGCCGTCGTCGTCGGGCAGGACGGCGGTGAACAGGGGTCGGCGTTCGTCGACGTACAGGGACAGAGCGGCCGCGGCACGGGCGCCGGTGACCCGAGCCGCGAGGTCCGCGAACCGGGTCTCGTCGGCGGTGGCGCTCATGATGCGGCCGTCCGGGTCCTCCCAGACGAGTTCGATCAGGCCTTCTTCGGGAAGACTCGCCAGGACCGCGGCGACGTCGGCGGACAGGTCCGGCCAGACCTCCAGCCGGGCCCGGGGGGTCAGTCGAGCGCGTACCCCGTCGAGGGATCCGTCGTCGAGCCGGTGCCAACGCGTGGCGTTGTCGGCGTGGGTCTCCTCCAGCATCCCCGCCTGTCGCGTGGCCACACACCAGCGCAGCCGGGCCCAGAAGGCGTCGTCGGCGGGGCGCTGTTCACCCGGCTCGTCGTAGTGGGCCTGGTAGGGGGAGGCATCCAGGCGTTCCGGGAACAGGCCGAATTCGCGGGTCCGGACCAGTGCTTCCTCGCAGGGTTCGCTGCTGCCGATGTAGACGTACTGGTCCCAACCGACATGCACGGTGAACGCGCCTTCCACCTCCAGTCGGCACCAGACACCGTCGCCTCGGAGCATCGCCCGGACGAGTTCCAGGCCGAGGGTGAGCGAGACCCTCGCGCCGTCGTGGAATCCGGCGAGACCCGGCGGGAAGAGCCCGGCCGGTCCGTGCCCTTCGGGGGTCGGCTCCGCGCCGAAGTCGACGAGATCGGACGAGATTTGCGGCTCTCGGACGGCCAGGTGGTCGATGTCGGTGTCCTCGATGAAGGCGGCCACCGCCCGCAGGTAGGCCGACTCGACAGGTCCGCGGTCGCTGTCCGAATCGACGGTGCCGATGTACTGGCCGCGTTCGTCGCGGTCGGCGGGATCGTACTTGGTGACCCGGTAGACGAAAGGGAGCACGTCAGTGCCCGCCGAAAGCCGAGGGCGTCACCGAGGTCCGGTAGCGTTTCGGAACGCTGTGGGCCGCGGTCCTGTCGACGGCGAGGAGTACGGCGAGATCGGCAACAGGGCGCTCGCCCCTGCGCTGCTCACATTCGGCACGACCGACGGACGCGGGGGTCGGTTCACCGAGGCCGATCACCATCGAGATGCGTCGATGCGAAGGGGTCATACCGCGAAGTACCAGCGGTACAGGTGGAGGTGCTTCCCCACGCGGCGGCCGGCCAGGGCCGACACCCGTTCGAGGAGGTCCACCGCGTCGTCCGGCGAGATCTCGTCGCCCGGTTCGGAGACGGCCTCGGCACGCGAGAGCCGTGACTCGGAGCCGATCCCTCCCTGCGGCGGCCAGGGCCGTGCACAGTGGCTCCGGCACGGCGAAGACGGTGAACCCGTCGTTCGCCATGGGCACCACGTCCCGGAGTGCGCTCTCGGCGCCCGTGAGTTCGGCCTCCCATCTCGGCACCGCGTCATCCGGGTGGATGCCGTCGCACGCCACGGCCGGGAAGTCGTGACTTCTGCGGGGGCCGACCCGCAGGGCGGACGCGTCGTCCCCGGCAAGGAAGAACTCACCTATGCGTACCATCCGCCGATCCTCGCACCCCCCGAGCCATCAACCCATTCGCGCGACCGCTGTCGGAGGTGTGCCAAAGCACGCTGGTTGTCACCAACGACCCGCCCCGCGCCGCGATTTCCCTGCCTGCGAAGCACGTTTGTTGTCACCGAATCGGCGAGCTGCTTGTCACCAACGGCCGACAAGGCGCACGTGTTGTCACCAGCCGGACCGCGCCAGCCGCACCCTGACCTGCCCAAAGACGTGTCCGGTCGAACAGCGATCCACGCACCGGCATCCCGACGACAACAAACCTGCCTTTGTGACAACCAGCGTGCCTCGGCACACCGACAGGCCCGGCGCCCCATCAACAAACCCCACCCGAAAGTCGCAAGGAAAACCCGGGGGCGCCGGTCCGGCCGTCGCCGGACGGGTGGCCGGCGGCGCCCCGGTCGTCGCCGGACGAACGACCGAACACGAGCGCCGCCGTGACGACGCAGACGAGGACCACGAGCACGGCAAGCCCCGCAAGAATCCGACGCCGGGCGCCTCCGCGGTACCCGCCACCGGACGCGGTGCCGGAACGTGGCAGGTCCACGGCCGTCGGGGGCGGGAAGTACGTCGTCGCGACGGTGGCGGCGGGCGCGATCGGGGTCGGCAGCGGCTCGGCCCGAGCGCGGGCGATCTCCGCGGCCACCGGCTCGGGCAGCCACGCGACCTCGGTGAAGAAACCGTCGACCCCCTCGACCTCCGACAACCGGCCCAGTTCCGCGATCAGCTCCGCCACGGTGGGGCGCAGGCCCGGTTCCTTGGCCAGGCAGCGGACCGCCACGTCGGCCGCCTCGGGCGGCAGGCCGCCCAGGTCCGGTTCCAGGTGGACCACGCGGTCGTTCAGGGCGTGGGCGTGGCCGGTCCCGAACGGGTTGCGTCCGGTCGCGGTGTAGGCCAGGACGGCGCCGAGGGCGAAGACGTCGCTGGCGGCCGACGCCCGGCCGTGCACGAGTTGTTCGGGCGCGATGAAGCCCGGTGTGCCGATCACCGCCCCGCTCTCGGTGAGCATGGTGGACTCGGCGGCCAGGGAGATCCCGAAGTCGATCACCCGCGGCCCGTCCGCCGCCAACAGCACGTTCGACGGCTTGAGATCGCGGTGCACCAGGTCCGCACGGTGGATGGCGTCCAGCGCCTCCGCCAACTCCGCCCCCAGCGCCATCGCGGCCCTGCCCGGCCAGGCGCCGTGCGCGGCCACCGCCGCCTCCAGGGACCTGCCGGGCACGTACGCGGTGGCCAGCCACGCCGGCATGCCCTCCGGGTCGGCGTCCACCACCGCCGTGGTGAACAACCCCGTCACCCGCCGGGCCGCCTCCACCTCCCGCACGAACCGCCGCCGGAACCTGGGATCGTCCGCGAACTCGACCCGCACCACCTTCACCGCGACCGCGCGACCACTCGACGACAGGCCCAGGTACACCCGGCCCATGCCACCCCGGCCCAGCAGCCCGACGATCCGGTACCGGCCAATCCGCTCGGGATCCCCCGCCTCCAACGGCGCGAACGCCACCACCGTGCCCCGCCCCCGTCACCGCAACAGCACCATCGACGGGCTCGGGGGCGACGGCGCACTTGCCCGCGGTTGTCGTCGAGGTGGAAGGCTACTCGCATTCGGCGCCCGGGCGAGGGCTTCGTCCACCAGGGTGGTGTCGGGGGGCCGCCCGGAGAAAAGGAGACGCGCCCGCCGCTCGGAATCCGTAGACTGGTCGTACCGACGCGGGGTGGAGCAGCTCGGTAGCTCGCTGGGCTCATAACCCAGAGGTCGCATGGTTCGAATCCTGCCCCCGCTACCAGTGTTCAGGAGCCCGGCCGGTGGCCGGGCTCCTGATTTTCGTGTACCCGGGTCGTCAGTGGGCGATGGCTTTGTCGAAGACGCCGGTGGAATGCGGACCGGACCCGGGCACCGTTGTCGATCCCGGTGACTTCGACCCGAACGGCGGACACCGGAGTGCCGGCCGGTTCGATACCGAGAGCGCCGAGGCGGAGGATCGCCCCGATCGGCTCTGTACCAACGCCGTCGGCCTGCAGTGGAGTTGTCGTCGGTAACGGCCTCAACCATGGCCGACGGGCCCGTCTGTACGTCACGCGCCGGGACGGGGGCTTGCCGCCTCTGGCGCACCGAGCGGATGTGCGCGGCGGGGTGGGTTGCGAGTGCGCAACGACCGCCGATACCGGCGCGGTTGCGGGCCACGATGGGCGCATGTCTTCGCGTCCCGATACGCGGCCGATGGGTGGTTGCCTGTTGTGGCTCGGCCGGTTCGTCCTGGCCGTGATCACCCTGGCGGTCGTGACCTTCCTCGGCGGGCTGTACGCGTGTCAGCGGCAGTTCGCGGCGGCCGAGAGAGAGCGGGAAGCACACGAGAGGCATCGCGCGGAGGAATGGCGTGCCCGGGTCGATGTGGAGGCGCCTTTCCGGGTCTTCGGCCGGCCGGCGAGTGCGGAGTTCGAGCGCTTCGTCTTCGATCGATGTTGGCGCGACACCACACCGCGGATGAAGCCGCAGGCGGGCATGATGGGCGTGACATGCACGTCCACGGTCGTGTACTTCTACGGTGCGGACGATCCCACCACGGCGACGGCCGAGTTCGAACGCGAGGCACGAAGGCTCGGGTCGACGCCGGACACGGCGACCTGGGCGCGGCCACAACCGGTTCCGGACCTGCGCCCTCCGGACCCGACGCCCCCGCCGGGGGCGGGCGAGCAATACGGCCCGCTCGGAGGGAGCGGGAGCAGCGTGTACGCCGAGCCCGTGCGTTGGCAACACGCCTACACCGAGCACCCGTTCGTCGTCCGCGCATCCGTGACGATCCACTACCGGACCGAACGCACCAGGCCGAAGCCCACCCCGTCGCACACCCCGATGTTTCCCCGACCACCCGCGACCTGCGCAGGCGGCAACCGCCCGTGGAGCTGCCTGTGACCCGCGACGGCCTCTCCCGCGCCCACCCATCCGGCCCGGCATGTCGGCGCCCGAACTTCGTAACCATCCCGGCGAGGCGCCTCCCGGGGGCCGCCGCAGATCACCCGGGCCGCGACGCCGTCGCCGACGGCGCGGGATGCGCTGAACCCGTGGGCCGTCGCCGAGGACGAGGACCTCCGACGGCACCATGCCTCGGCCCGGGAGCGGCCAGACCGTGACGTGGACCAGGATGCCCTTGCCGGTGGGGAAACGAACGGTGTCGATACGGGCCACACGATTGTTGTCGGTGCGCACGCACAACACGCTGTCGCGCCCGAGCCGATCGGCCGCGGCCGTGCCCTGGGTGCCCGGGAGGTCGCGACAACCGCGCTCGTCCGGCATCCGCCCCGGCGCCACCACGGCGAGGTTCGTGCTGTTCGACGCGACGAAAACCTCATGAATCGAGGTGGCGTCCGGTTGGTGACCACGCGCTGCCATCCGAGGCCGTGACCCGGCCGGCTCCTCGGCGGGACCCGACCGTACGCCGCGTGCCATCGTGATCCCGACTCGCATCGACCCGCCCGCACCCGTCACCGAGGACAATGGCCGAACATGTCGCATTCGTACAGGCCTCCGACCCCCGAACCCGACGACACCGGGCGTGGCGTCTCGCCCACCCACGGCCCGCCCGCGCCCCGTCCCTGCGACACCTGCCCGTATCGGCGCGACGTGCCTTCGGGCATCTGGGCGCCCGAGCAGTACGCCAAGCTCCCTCCGTACGATGCGCCGACGCCCGCTCGGCTGGCGGCACTGCGGCAATGCCACGTGATCGACCGCGACGCGCCGGGCGCCCGCGTCTGTGCCGGGTGGGTGGGCTGCCACGGCGGTGACGACCTCCTGGCGCTGCGATTGGCCCTGCTCGACGGTCGCATCGACGCCGACACCCGATGGGCGGCGATCGAGTACACGTCCCCGGTGCCGCTCTTCGGCTCCGGCGCGGAAGCCGCGGCACACGGCCTGGCGGACATCGATCGCCCCGGCCCGGCGGCCCGCGCGGCGATCGACAAGATCACGCGGACGCTACGCCCGCCCCGAACCGCGCTCTCGCAGGAACAGCCCGATTCGGGTCGGGCGTGAGCGTCGGCTGCGGTATGCCGATCGATCGGCAGGTGACCGGTGCCCTCCTCGACTGCTGCCCGAGGTCTTTGCCGGTCCGGCGCGTCGTGGGGTTTGGCCGGCGCTGCCGATGGGGCCGACGTCGATCGGGGAGCCGGTGCCGTCGATGTTCGCTGTCGATCCCGCGCTACGAGCCCCCGAGGACTGCATGGGACCTGGAGGACAACCTGGCGATGACCTGCTCGACGGCGAGGTCCCACGGTTGGTCCGGGGCCGGGGCGAAGTACCAGGGGGTGGCGTAGCCGGCGGGGTCCGTCGTCACGGGGTCGTCCTTCCGGATTCGGCCGAGGCGCGGGCGTGGCGGCCGGTATGGATCGAACAGGGCCGCCCCGCGGGCTGGGTCCGGGTTCGCGTCTAGGTTCCGGTGGCGTCGAGGGGGTGTGATTGGGCCAGTCCGCCGGTGAGGACGGTGGCCGGCGCGTCGGGTGCGGCGGGGACCCGGATCAGGACGCAGGCGAGGACTGTTTCCTTGACGGTGGTGAAGGGGCCGCTCCGGCCCGGGAACGCGATGGTGGTGGGGGCGGTGGCGGTCAGGTGTGCCTGGGGTATCAGGGCCTTGGCCTCGATCGTCTTGTCCAGGACGCAGGGGACCAGGGGGTCGCCGGTGGCGGTCCGGAACGTCTGCCTGGCCATGGGGCGGGCGGTGACGGTGGTGGTCTGCGACATCCGCTCGTCCCGGTGGGCGTCGTCCTCGATCCGCTTGCGCAGGTCGGTGGTGTAACTGCCCGGCGCGAGGCGGGCCTCGCCCGCGCCGGGCCCCGGCGGGTACCGACATCACCGCGGCGTATCGCCCGCACACCGTCGCGGTGTCGCCCGCGGTCGTGGTGCGCGCGGAGCCGGAGGTGTCGCGGGCGACGTCGTCGAGTGTGGGGCGGGCCTGGCGTTCGGGGCTCGCGCTCGCGGTGGCGGGTGGGTCGCCCACCCGGGCGTGGGCGGTGAATACGGCCTTCCACGCCGCGCCGGGCGTGTCCTGGACGAAGTGGACGACGGCCTTGTCCTCGCTGTCGGCACCGGTGGCGGCGAGGGCGACGAACGTGCGGGGATGGCCGCTCGCCCGGGGTATCCAGAACTGCGGGTCGAGGTGGGTGAACGGCTTGTACGCCTCCCGGTCCGGGCGTGCCCGGTCGGCGCGGTACCCCGCCAGGGATGCCTCCAGCAGTTCGCCGCCCTCGACCCCGGCGAGGCGGTCGCCGTCGAGTGTCGCGTTCGCCGTGTTGTTCTCGGTGTCGTAGCGCTCCAGGACCGCTCGGGCCTCGGCCTCGGAGATCACGGCAGGATCGGGTGCCGGCGCCACGACCGACGTGCTGGGCACGGCCGGCTTGCCCGACCCGCCCCCCGACGAGCACCCCGCCGCGGCCCCGACCGACGCCAGAGCGACCACCGCCGCACCCACTCGTCTCGCCCGACTGTGCATCCGTTCCCCCGAACTCCCGTCCGTCACCGACGAATCCACACTCTCACGCGCCCCCGACCACGCGGACGCGCAGGCCCCAGGGGACGGGCGCAGGTGCGCGGCAATCCGCTTGAGTGCACCCCGGATGGGCATGGCAGGCTTGCGCAATGATCCCCGACCTGGCTCCCGGCCATCTGATGTGGGACGAGGTGGACCCTGCCCGTCATCCGTTCGACCCCGCGTCCGCGACGCAGGTGGTGCGTTCGCTCGGGCCGGCTCGGTGCATACCGAGCAGGCCCGATGTCTCCATCGCCGACTCGGCGATGAACGTCTGGAGTTGGGAGGTGGCCAGGCCGTGGGCGGACGCCATGTCGCATGCCCTCGTCGAGCGGTACGGGCGCTGGGCGGTGGGTTGGCGATGGTCGCAGGGCGAGGGGGACTTCGACGGTGGGCCGGTCGGGAGCTGGTGCGGCATGCGCGATTCGATCACCACCCCGCCGGAGACGCTCGCGCAAGTGGTGACGGCGCTGTGCGAGTGGCGGGAGTGGCTGGAGAGCCTCGCCGGATGGTTCGAGACGTACCCGCTGGATCCGGAATCCGTGGAGGAACAGCGGATCCTGTGGGAATGTGCCGCCCGGAACCTCATCCGGCACGTGGTCGATCGCACCGGCTGTGAAAGCGGCTGGTATGGGCACTGCGAGCAGGTGCTGACCTGGTTCCTCAGCCGGTGGGGAGTGGCTCCCGACGTCGCGCGGGACATGGTCCGGCGGGCAATCGGCGGCCGGTTCGAGAGTTGGACCGGGCCCGACACGGTACTGATCGAGGACGTCGTCGAGCGGCTCGCGCTGTCGGTCCGCCCGCACACCGGGGCACGGCCCGCCGCAGTCGCGCCCGACCACCTCCAGCGCTGGCTGGAGCTCCGGGAGGTCGTGCCCTGGCACGAGGCATCGGACCGTGGCACGGGCGCTCCCGCAGCCGTGTCGCGCGACGGTGCCACGGAGGACATTCGCGCCTTCGACGGGGCCATCGATCCTGCCCGCGCCGACGGGCTGTTGGCCGCCCTGGAGTTGGTACGGCTCGACGCTGCGCGCGGCGCCCCGCTCGACTTCGAACTGCTGCGCAGATGGCAGCAACACGTCCTGGGCGTACCCGAGCCGCCACAGTTTCGCAGCCTTCCGGCCTTTGCCAAAGGCGGCCGCGAACGCTACGGCATCAACCCGGACACCCGTACACGCATGGACGGTTGCCTGAGCGAAAGCCAGGCGGCCGACGGGCGGGTACCGCCGGTCACCGCGCGTGCCGCACGGGCCTACCTCGACGTCTGCTTCTTCCATCCGTTCGACGACGGCAACGCCCGATCCGCTTTCCTGGCCCTGCTCTTCGTCCTCGCCCGCGAGGGCATCACGCCCAACGGCGTCAGTCTGATGCGCCGGGTCACCTTCCAGGCAGACAACCCTCAGGACGCGCTGACTCTCGCCCGATACATCGACGCACACCTTACGGACGCATGACGCACTGCCGCCACCCGAGGAACATGCCGCCGTGCGTTCGCCGAACGTCGAGCACATGCCGGTCGCCGGCGCCCGTCTTCACGGGAAGGGCCAACCGTGCAGTACCGCAACCGGCGCAGACCGCTGCCCGGTCGTATGGCGGACCCGTCACACGCGTCGAGGGGCTTCTCGCGCGACCGTCCGGCGCTTCCTATGTTTCGTCCGGGTGCAGCGGCCGGTCGCACTCTGCCCGGCGGCGCTCCATCGCGTGCTCGACCTGCTGGAGGGTCACTTCCTTGTGGAGGCCCTCACCGTTCGCGTCGGTGAGGTCGATCACGACGCCGGTCCCATCCTCGTCGGCGGGTTCCTCCGGGACATGCCCCAGCCGGTACGCGGAGGCGTCCAGCAGGTCCTCGGTCAGCCGCACACCGGTCAGCCGTTCGGCCAGTGCCAGGACCGCGGCCTTGCGGTCGAAGGTGTCGGCGCCGGACTCCTCGCCCATGTCGAACCCGGCCTCGTGCATCAGCGGCACCAGGTCGTCGGGGGCGCTGCCGTGGCGGACCGTGGGCCACTCGAAACCGGCCCGCAATTCGCCGTCCTCGTACCATGCGAACGTGTGGATGGGCTTTCCCCCGTTGCTCGCGTGCGTGACCGCGCGTGACCCCGCCGACAGGACCTCCAGGAACCGCGGCCGCATGCCGATGCCACCGTCGAAGTGCAGAACGAGGGTCCAGTCCCCGCCCTCGCCCGCCACCGCGCACACACCGGCGAGGAAGGACTCGTCCCACTCGTCGGACCCGACGACAAGCTCCTCCTGGCGCTCGAAGAGTTCCACCGCGCCCCGACACCCCCCGCGCGGCTCGGCCCCCATCACCCGCAACACCTCCTCGGGCGGGACACCCCGCACCAGCGTCAGGCAGTACCCGACCTCGATCCCCAGAGGGAACACGAACGAGGAACGTATCCAGCCGTAGTCGGCCGCAGTCGCCGCATTCATGCACACACCCTCCCAACGACCACCGACACCAGGGAGCCGAATCCCCCGAGAACGGCCCGCCCCCGCCCCACGACAGGCACGTCCCGCCGGGCGACATCGGGCGCGACTTCCGGCCCCCGCGGTCGCGAATCGACGTCGAACACGGCATCACCCATGCCGGCGGGTACGGCACCGGGGGGTGCGGACGGGGCGAAGTCGCCGACCACACCGCCCCGTCGGACTCGGGGACGAGCATCCCTCGGATCCCGTCCCGCTTCGACCGCGCGTCGCCGGCCCGGCCACACATCGACCGCCCGGGGGCGTTGCCGCCGGGCGCGGTGATGCCGCGGTCGAACGGACGAGCAAGCGGACGCCGCCGTGAGTGGAGGATCCACGTTCCGTCGGCGCGGATTGTGTCGGAACGGGGGCGACACAACGTCGTGGGAGTTCGCCGTCCCGGGCAACTTCGACCGGCCGTGTGCACCGGACGCGGGGCTGTCCCCAGGACCCGCGTCACGGGTCCCGCAATGAAGCGCCACCGCTGCGGTGTTGACCGCCGGGGGCAGTGCTCGTGGTCACACCGAAGCAGACGCACCCCGGGCAACACAGGCGCCCACCTCGATGCCCGATCCTGCCGTCCGATGTCGCTCGCACACTCAGCGGTGCCGCTGGGGCTCGTCGACGCCACCGAGACCTATTTCGACACCGGTGTCGAGACCATCCGGGCCGGCACCTCGCACGGATGGGCGTACGCCGTGGAAACCACCGGGAACCGCGGATTCGAGGACGGTGCCCTGGACGCGGTCTCCGCCGGCACCGAGGCCGGTACTCGTCCACAGCGACTGCAACCCCGTCGCGTACCTGATTTGCGCCG
This sequence comes from Embleya sp. NPDC056575, assembly GCF_042793325.1. Classification (NCBI taxonomy): domain Bacteria; kingdom Bacillati; phylum Actinomycetota; class Actinomycetes; order Kitasatosporales; family Streptomycetaceae; genus Embleya; species Embleya sp. NPDC056575. The sequence continues at coordinate 205,489 of NZ_JBHTVA010000006.1, read as the reverse complement.
AGGACGGCGAGGTCGTGTGCGGTCTCGAACAGGACGCCCCCGAGGACCGCATCGGCACCGACCCCGACCGCCTCCTCCCTCACGTGATCACCGCCGGGCTCCTCGCACCGGACGGCACACGCCCCGACGACGACGCCCCGCACGGATGCGAACTGCGCATGGCCGAGACCGTGTTCGGCCTCGACCTCCCCCACCACGACGTCGTCCACGGCCCACTCCTCGCCACCGGACTACGCGAAGGACTACACCTCGCCCGACGACTCGTGGGCCGTGGAGTTGAGCGAGGCCGAGCCCGCGCCGGCCGCGTGGACCGAGGCCCCCAACGCACAGACTCATCTGCCGGGAACCGCCTTCCTGGTGGCCTTCGTTCCCGACGAGGACCCCGAACTGGAACCGACCGTCCACATCCACAGCCATGACGAGCACGTCATTCCCTACGAGATCAGTCGCGCATGTTCGCGGGTTTCGGCTCCGATCCAGGTGCGTGGAGCGCTGACCGGGTGTCACAGGAGTGGGGCCATGCGGCATCGTTCCGGGTGGGCCCGGAGGCCGGGCGAGGTCTCACACGCGCCAGGACGTCGGCAGTTCCAGCGAAGAGCCACCGACAATCCGCAGCGGTCGGCGGGAGTGCCACTTCGCCTCGTCGGTCTGGCCGTGCAGTGGCACGGTAGCCAGCTCGAAGCGGACATCCAGCGCGTCCAGTTCTGCCTGCCGCTCGGCCCGAATCCTGTCGGTGAGCTCGGGCCATGCCTCTGCCAACCAGGCACGGCAGCGAAGCATCTGCGGGTACTCCCAGACGAGTTCAGCGTCGAACCCCTCCTCAACGTCCCGCACCAACGCCTCCCACGCCTCCACCATGGCGTTGAGCGTCACCACCCCGTACCGGTCGGCCAGTCTCCGGCTCGCCCGATGTACCGACTCGTAGTCATCCGCGCTGAGCACTTCCATGTCCATGGAAACAGCGTGCCAGCTACCGCATCCGACCCATGAAAGCTCACCTCACGGATGCACGCACCACACTCGAGCTGACACCTGGGCAAAGGCAGAAATGCCCAGTTCACAGGCAGTGCCAAGGACCTACGACGAGCCAGTCGGCCAGCCGTCATGAAAGCCCGAGGCTAGACCAACCCCAGCCCGGGAAACTGAAGCGCCAGCCCCGAAACCAGCACCGGCACCCCGATCGCGAACCGCCACCGCCGCAGACACGCGGCCGACGCGAACCCGACGAGCGTCACCACGAAGCTGAGCCCGCAGGTCCCGAGCGTCCACCGGAAGTCACTTCGATACCGGGCCCGACACGCGGCGTCATCACAGACTCCCGACCCGTCCGCGACACCGTAGAGCGCCATCAGATCCGCCATCGCCATCACCACGAACACCCCGAGCATCGCGACCCCGGCCAGCGCGGCCAGGAACCCGTGAATTCCACCGCGCGGCGCCGGAACCCTCTTCTCCATGCCGAGCACGCTACGAGCCCGCCCCGTTCCGGGGCGTCCGCACACATACTCAGCCAAGTACTCAAATGACGGGGGAGGATGTGAGCGCACACATGGCGGGGCCGCACCGGGTCGGTGTCCTCCTCGAAGCGGCCGAAGCCTGCGGCTGTGCCCTCGTCCGCCGCTGTGGGTCCTACGTCGAGGATGTGCCGTGGCTCGGGGGGATATCGAACGCATCGCGGACGTGTTCCCGGAACGGGCCGATCGGCGCGGGCAATAGGCCGTCGGGGTGCAACCGTGAGGGCGCGGAGGGGTGTTGCGCCTCCCAGTCGATGATCCGGCGCTGCAGCAGCGCCAGGTGGGCGAGGCTCCCCGCATATTGGGCCATGAGTTCGCTGATGTCGCGCAGTTCGTGAAGGTCGAAGAAGGAGTTGCGGTCGTCTCCGTCCTCGTCGAAGGGAAACTGCTCCTCGGCCGAGCGCAATCGCAGGAACGGTCGACCTGGAGAACCATCGGCAAGCGAGTAGGCCATGACATCGGCGGAGTACCCGACGTGGACGTGCCGGGGCGAGAACGGGTACAGGTCGATTCCTGCGTTCTCGCCGACGTGCACTCGGGTCGGATCATCCGCTCGCACCCGGGGGTGCTTGTCGGGAGTGTCTCGCATGTTGCACCACGAAGGACACGAGAAGAGCGGCACAGGCTTGGGTTCCGGATCGTTCACTCGACCTTCCTCGGCTCGAGAAGGCGCCGGCACAAGGTCGGGTCCCTCGAACGGTCGACGGCGGTGCCGGAACCAAGGGGCGCCCGAGAGAAGGGGTCACCGGCCGGCCGACCACTTGGTGGGACCGCTGCTTCGGCCACCCGGGAACCCGGACGGCGGCCTCTTCGAGGTGGCCTCCCAAGATCAACGGACCGGGAATCGCAGGTGTGTCCTCGCCCGAGGTTCATGCCGCCGGGGCGGGGTCGCGCCGGAAGGGCCCGCCGAGTTCGACGGCCGCCTCCCCGAGCCGCAACACGCTCACGTTCGACTCGTCGCGCCCGGCCAGGTGCGCAGCCCCGTCGATCGCGACCGCGCCGGTGGTCAGGATCATCACCATGCGGTCGCCGTCGTGGCCGCGGTCCCAGCGCAGGCATCGGGTGGTGTTGCTGCGTCGGGGCGGCACGAGACGGGCCCGCGATCCGTACGCGTTCCACCGCAATCCGGCGCGGGTCATCAGCGCGCTGCGCAACGCGGTGCACGCGGTCGGACGCCAGTGGTGCGCGGAGCGTTCCTCGACGGGGGTCACGGCCGCTTCCTCCCACACGGACGGCGATGACGCATGGCGGGATGGACCGACACGGACCGGATTCGGGTCGCCCTGCTCGAGGCGGCGGGTCGTGGTGCTCCTCCGATTCGGGTGATCTCGTATGCACTCGGCGGGCTTGTGGAAGGTCGAATCGGCAGTCGTGGCCACCCTTCGAGGGCAACGGGCAACCCCTGCCGGTGGCCGAGCGAGCCGGCCAGGCTTGGATCCATGACGACACACAGGGCTCGTACGAGTCGTGATCACCAGCACCTGAAGAACTGCGCTTTCGTGCCATCGCCGTCGGGGAGGATCCGGCCGTCGTCATCCGTGAGTGGCCTGACCCTCGCGGTCCGCCCGCGCGGCGGCGGCGTGAACAACGGGCACGTCTTCGTCCTACCTCGTGTCCACGTCGAGGACGCCGGCACCAACCCGGAGACGACTGCGGCGGTGATGCGCCGGGCGGCGGAGCTGATGGCGGAGCATCCCGCCGCGAACATCGTCACCAGCAAGGGGAAGGCGGCGTCCCAGAGCGTCCTTCACCTGCACGTCCACGTCGTGCCTCGCCGGGAGGACGACGCCCTGCCACTGCCCTGGACCCCACAGCACACCGCCCGCGCCACCGCCGCGCGGAACGGAGCCACGAAGTGACCGCCACCGTCGACCTCGTCATGGCCCGCGAGCCGATCCCCACCGGCCCGAGTGTGTTCCTGGCCGGGCCCACCCCGGACCGGGCCACCCCGGTACCGTCCTGGCGTCCCGCCGCCGTTGCCGCCCTCGCGGAGCAATGGACCGGCACCCGATTGCTCACCGTGCTGAGTCCCGAATCCCGCGACGGCCGTCGGGCCGCCCGCTACGAGGACCAGGTCGACTGGGAAACCGATGCCCGGGCCACGGCCGACGCGATCCTGTTCTGGATTCCTCGGGACCTGCGGACCATGCCCGGCATGACCACGAACGTTGAATTCGGCCTCGACGTGAGAAGCGGCCGGGCCGTCCTCGGCTGCCCGCCCGATTGCCCCGACCCGGAGAGGAACCGCTACCTGATCCACGTGGCTCGCCGCCATGGCGTTCCCGTGTGTACCACCCTGGCCGACGCGACAGCCGCCGCCCTCGCCCTGCTTGCCGCGCCGGATACCCCGGCAGTCCGGATAAATACCCACCGAAGTCCCCACCGCCACCGCCCACTCCCCCGCTCGTTCACGACGCCCGATCGCGAGTCCGGAGCGTAACCGGCACCTGCCTACCGGACCTTGCCTTCGAGGAAGTGTGGTCCGTACGGGGCGGGGATCTCTCGTCACCGGTTGCACGGTCCGGGTCACGGCACCACCTCCGCCGCGGATCCGTTCGGGCTACTTGACCAGTCGAAGGGCGGGATGCCCGACCCAGGCCCGCAGGAACTCCGCCGTTCCCAGCGCCATCCGGTCGTCGTCCGCAATCCCCAGCGCCCCCGGAAGGCCGGCGACGACCGACGCCTGCCCGTCCGCCGGCTCGGCTTTGGCCACGCCCCCGATGACGTCCATGACAGCGGCGGTCAGCAGGGCCGTGGCCACGTGGTCGATCCCGCGATCGCAGCCGGCGCCGACATCGACTGCATGGGTCGGCCCGAAGCCGAGGATGGCCTCCACCTCCGGCTCGTCCGCGTGCGCGGCCTCGAAGACGCTCTCGTCGCCGACGCCCGGCCCCATCACGTGGACCAGGAAGGGCCGACGCCGGTCCTCGCGCTGCGGATCGAAGCCCACCATGGCCGTGAGCTCCTGGTCCGCAAAGGCGTTGCCGAGGAGCGGAAGCGGGAACGGCTTTCGCCGGTCCTCCTCCCGCCCGTCCTCGACACCCAGGCGCTCCGCGGGCACGTTGACGTCGAAGAACCCGGGCCGCTCCTCGGCGAAATGCGAGGAGAGCCCCACCATCAACGCCCGGAACTCCCGCAGCGCAGCCGGGGAGAGCGGCTGCGCCAACTCGATCACCAACGTCGGACCAGACATGCCGGGAGCCTGGATTGATCGGCGCCACGACCGCTCGAATCATTCACACACCGAGTCCAACGACGATCGTCACGCCGCCCGCCGCCCGCACGGGCCCGTCGCCGGCGCCCCGCCCCGTCAACCCCGTCCCGTCGATCCCTTCTCCGCAACGACCTCGGCCGAGTTCCCGGGCACACCAAGCCCGTGAGGCCCCGGACCGACCGTCACCATCCACCACGCCCCCGCCCCGGGATCGTCCGCACTCCGGCAGGCGGGGCGCCGTCCCGCCCGCCCGCGCCGTGGGGTGCCGTCCGGCCGTCGGCCGCGGCGCGCACGCGCGGGATCGATTGTCGGCACCGGCCCCTACGGTGCGGCGGATGGACATCGAACTTCGCCATCCGCAGCAGGACTTCTTCGACCGGGTGCCACCGAACACCGTCACCTTCCTGCTAGAGCGCGGACACGTGGACGCGGTGGTCGAGGCGGCGCACCGCGGGGAGTGGGAGTGCGCCCGCGGCGCGGTCGAGCACTTCCTGGCGTGCGACGAACCCGGGAAGGCGTGGGGGGTGATCGCGCCGTTCGTGGCGACCGGTCGGTGGTCGGCCGTCCGGGAGGCCGCCCCGGTCCTGCGCGCCCTCGGGCGTGGCGGGGAGGCGATCGCGATGGTGCGCGCGCACGCCGAGGGCGGCGTACGAGACGCCTGGAACACCCTGGCCCGGCTCCTTGCCGACGACGGCCGTATCGACGAGGCGATCGAGGCGCTGCGCCCGCGCCTGTGCGACTGGTACCACCTCGAGGCCCTGGTCGAGGTTTCCGAGGGTCGTGGGCGTGATGCCCGCGTGATCGACCTGTTGCGCCGCGTCTGTGGCGGGGGCGGGCCGTGGAATCGCGCGATCATGCTGGCCCGGGTGTTCGAACGGGGCGGTCGGGTGGACGAGGCCGTGGAGGTGCTGCGCGTGCGGATCGACGACCCGGCGCACATGCAGGTCAACGACGTCGAGGAGTTGACCGCGGTCCTGGCCCGGCACGACCGCCTGGACGAGCTGCGGCTGCTCACCGACGGCCCGCACGCCCGCTGGGCCTTCTCGTCCCTGGCGCAGCGGTTGGAGGAGTCGGGTCGCGTCGACGAGGCGATCGAGGTGCGGCGCCGCGCCGCCCGGGAACGCATGCCCTACGCGGCGGGCGCGTTGGCGTTGCTGCTCGCGCGCGTCGGTCGCCCGGGCGAGGCGGTGGAGGCGGTCGGCCCGGCGTTGGACGGTGCGGACTGCGGGTGCCTGCTGTACGGGTTCCTGGACGTCCTGGTCGCCGCCGGCGGCGCGGTGGCGGCGCTGGAGCTGGTGACCGCAGCGGCGGAGCGCAATCCGCACGTCGCGGAGCACGCGAGGAGTCTGCGGCCGTGGTTGTTGTCCGAGGCCGGACGGGGTGAGGAGGCGATCGCCGAGGTCGTCGCCCGGATCGAAAAGGACGACGAGCGGCGTGCCGTCGAGGAGTTGGCCCAACTGCTGGATGCGGAGGGCAGGGTCGAGGAGGCGATCGCCGCGCTGTGGGAGTACGCCGCCGACACCGGCTCCGGCCGCGTGCACCTGGCCCGCATGTTGATCGGACAGGGGCGCGTCGAGGACGCGATCGCGATGCACCAGTTGCCGAAACCCCGCGTCGTGTCGCCGGCGGACGATCCGTGGGGCCCGCCGGTGGTCGAACCCGCGTCCCCGTGAACAGCGGCCGACCGAAGACGACACTCCGGACCCGGGATCCGTGCGTTCGCGTGTCGAGGTGCCGTGCGGCGCAGCCGGGGCGAGTCCCGACTCGGGAGTGGTGCCGAACGCGGTCCGATTCCGCGTCCGGAGCGGTGGGATGCGGGGATGGGGATCGGTATCCGGCACGCATCACCGGCACGACGCAATCCCCCCGAATGGATCACGGTCGGGTCGGCGCCTTCCCCGACCCATGGGTACGCGAGGCTATGCTCGCCGTGCCGCGCGCGGCGTTCGCGCCCGACGTGGTCTGGCGCGCCGACCCCGCGACGGGCCTGTACACCGCAGTGGACCGACGCATCGACCCCCACGCGTGGGACGAGGCGGTACTGCGCCCCGACCCCGTGGTCACCCAGGTCGACGACGCCACCGCCGACACGGTCGGCAAGGTGGCGAGCAGCTCGCTCAGCGACTACCGCGCGGTCGCCTCCTTCCTCACCGAACTCGACATCCACCCGGGCCAACGGGTCCTGGAGATCGGTACCGGGCCGGGCTGGACCGCCGCGCTCCTCGCCTGGCGGCTGGGCGGTGAGAACGTCGTCTCGGTCGAAATCGACCCCACCCTCGTGGCCGGCGCCCGCGCCGCCCACGCCCGGGTGGGCCTGTCGCCGACGGTGATCACCGGCGACGGCACCCTCGGCGCACCCGACGCCGAGACCTTCGACCGCGTGCACGCCACCGCCGCGTTCACCCACCGCCTCCCCTACGCGTGGATCGAACAGACCCGCCCCGGCGCGGTGATCGTCACACCGTGGTCGCCCGGCTTCGGCGCGGGCGCCCTCCTGCGCCTGGTCTCAGGCGACGACGGAACCGCGTCCGGCAAGCTCGTGCGCAGCGTGGCGTTCATGGAACTGCGCGGCGAACGCGACGGCGCCGGGGCAGCCTTCGAGGCGGCGCGCGAGGCCGAGCCCGCCACGGGCGAGTCCGAGGTGGAGTGGGTGCTGGACTCGCTGTACCGGGACGGGAACTTCACGCACGCCGTCGGGCTGAGACTCCCCGACGTGCGGCTGGAGACACTCGGTGGCGGGACGGTATGGCGACTGTGGGACTGCGGGGGGTCCTGGGCTCTGGTCGACGACCGGCCCGGGGTCGGGAAGGCCGTCCAGGGCGGACCGCGCCGGCTGTGGGACGAAGTCGACGCCGCCCTGCAATGGCAGGACGAACACCGCTTCCACGGCTACGACTTCGGCATCACCGTCGAACGTGGTCGGCAATGGGCCTGGGCAGAACAACCTGAACGACGCTGGGAGATGTAGTCCATCCAGGCGGGCGAACCACGACAGTGGCAGGGGGACCGCCGCTGCGCAGCGGCCGGTGGACACTGTGTTCCCGTGGCGCGGGGCCGTCGTCGAGTTCCCGTTCGCATGCGGTGATCCGTTGGTCGATCCTGCGGTCACTTGCGGCGATCCGCGCGGCCGGTGGCGCAGCAGGCGTTCGTGGTGGTGTCGGTGCGGCCGGTGGCGGTGTCTGGGTTCCGTGCGCCGCGATCGTTATCGCTGCTTCCCTCGAGCACGCGCGGTCGTCCCGGGCCCGCACCCGGTGTGGGCCGACACCACGGTTCGAGAGATCACCGACCTGAACCGGCATGTCGCGGGGACACTGCGCGGGTGGCACCAGGTCACCGCACGTCGACTCGTCGCCCCCCGCGCCGGGCGCGTAGCGCGTTCGCCGAAGACGGACCATCGCGTACCGAGGCCGACGGGATTTCCGACGGGCCCGGTGCGTCGTCCGCCTTGGCGTGAGTGGCGAAAGGAGATTCCCGGCCGCGGCTACGGGCCGGCGTCGGCCGACCGAGCGGCGGCGGCCGTGACTGCGCCGTGGCATCCCCGGTTCCGATGCCGGGGCATGCAGGTCGACGTTGTCGTCCATGTGGTTGGCGATACGGATCTCGGGCGGGCGGCCCGACATCCTCGGAGGGCAGCAGGGGTCGGTGGGTTCGGCGGAACGGCTACGCCCCCGTTCCCCCGGCGGCGCGGGCCACGACCGTTGCGAGGTGTGCGTGGGCCATCGGAATCAGGGCCGACCCCGGCGCGAGCCGCGTCGCGCGACGGATCGCCTTCCCGGCGCCGGCCACGTCCCCGAGTTCCGCCAGACACACCGCGATCAGCACATCCGCGTTCGCCCGCGTCGACCGCCCGCCCGGCAGCGACCCGCGCCGATGACGGCGCAGCCGGGAGAGCGCCCGTCCGCTCCGTCCTTCCTGCACGTCCAGCGCCACCGTCACCGGACACCCCGCGGGCCGTTCCTCCTCCACGACGGCGGCCGCCGTGCGAAGCGTGGGCGACGTCCCGGGGGCGGAGAACTCGCCCGCCAGGAACCCGACGGCCGCGTAGTCCGCGTACATGTGCTCGAACTCCGATCGACACGGATCATCGGCCGCCGCCGCTTCCAACCAGCCGCGCACGACATCGAGGGCGGCCGCGTACTCCCGCTGTCGCACGTACAACATCGCCCGCCCGAAAGCCCACCTGATGCGATCCTCGCGCCCACTCGACAACCCGTCCATCATCCGATGCGCCCACCCGAACTCCCCCCGCGCCACCGCCCCGGAGAACACCACGCACCACTCGTCGATCTCCTCACGACCCCACCCACGCATTCGCATCCCGCGAGTATGCCGACCCCTATCCCTCACGAGAGCACCGTCCCGACCCGGACGGCCTCGGTCGTGTCCACGGCGGCGGTAGACACCCGCCGCCACCCCCACGCCTGTCGCGTCGGCGACCGATCGGTTCCCCGGCCGAACGACGACTCGGGCGTCGGCCGTTGCCGTCCGGAGCCAAAGCTATGGTCTCGGGTTCCGGGCAGCCCACGAAGGCCCTCGCCTATCCCCTCGGCCCAGGGTCCCGACGAAGCCAAGCAACTCTTCTGTGGGTGCTCGCGACAACATTCCGCCATAGCCGGGTGTCGGGATGGTCGTCGCCGAATACCCGGACCTGGTCGGCGAGAACCCGCTCGAACAGCGGCAGTGCACGCGTCGGATCCACCGCCTCCAGCAGGAACGCGGAAGCGAGCGCACTTCGCGACAGGCGGGTGTCCGGGTGGTCGTCGCCGAGTACCCGGGCGCGGTCGGCGAGTACCCGTTCGAACAGTGCCATTGCACGCGTCGAATCCCCCGCCGACCGGTACGCGAGCGCGAGGTTGTTGAGTGAGGTCATGGTGTCGGGGTGGTCGTTGCCGAGCACCCGGACCTGGTCGGCGACGTTTCGTTCGAACACCTCCACGGCACGCGCCGTATCCCCTGCCGACCGGTACGCGAACGCGAGATTGTCTCGCGATTGGAGGGTGTCGGGGTGGTCGTTGCCGAGCACCCGCACCCGGTCGGCGAGGTTTCGTTCGAACAGCACCATCGCACGCGCCGTGTCCCCCGCCGCCTGATAGGCGGACGCGAGGTTGTTGAGTGAGGTCATGGTGTCGGGGTGGTCGTTGCCGAGCACCCGGATCAGATTGGCGAGGTTCCGTTCGAACATCGGCAACGCCCGTGCCGGATCCCCGGACTCCTGGTACGTGAGCGCGAGGTTGTTGAGTGAGGTCATGGTGTCGGGATGGTCGTTGCCGAGCACCCGGACCCGATCGGCGAGATTCCGCTCGTGCAACCCCGCCGCCCGTGCCAAGTCCCTTGTCTCCTGGTATGCGTGCGCCAGGTTGTCCCGCAACTTGAGGGTGTCGGGATGGTCGTTGCCGAGCACCCGGATCAGATCGGCGAGGCTCCGTTCGAACATCGGCACCGCCCGTGCCGGATTTCCTGCCCCCAGGAACGCGAACGCGAGGTTGTTCAGCGCCCGTGTGGTGTCGGGGTGGTCGTTGCCGAGGACCCGGACCCGGTCGGCGACGATTCCTTCGAACATCGGTACCGCCCGTGCCAGATCCCCCGCCTTCTGGTACGCGAACGCGAGGCTGGTCCGCGAGGCGAGGGTGTCGGGGTGGTCGTTGCCGAGCACCCGGACCCGGTCGGCGACGATTCCTTCGAACATCGGCACCGCCCGTGCCAGATCCCCCGACTCCCGGTACACGTCCGCGACGTAGTGCCACGTCGTCAGCGTGTTCGGGTGCACCTCGCCGTGGAGTCGCCGTCTGACGGCGAGAGCGCGTTGGAGATACGTGTCGGCGGATCCGAGTGCGCCCTGGTGTTGCTGGTAGAGGGCGGCCAACTCGAGGACGTAGCCGGTCGCGAGGGTGTCGTGTTCGGGATTGCCGTGGCGGACGAGAGCGTCGAGGTGAGGCAGCAGGGCCCGGGAGCGGGGCCAGTGCCGGGGAAGGTTGACGTCGCGCGGGAAAGCGTCCGCGAGTCGGGCGGCGGCGCGGTCGCGGGCGCGGTGGATGGGTTCGGGCTGGCGGTGTGGGTCGCCGGGGTCGGGGGTGCGGGCGAGGGCTTGGACGAGTCGGTGCACGGTGAGGGTGCCGTCGTGGTTGTCGGTCACCATGCTGTAGGCGACCAGTCGGCCGAGCGCGCGCGCGAGTTCGGGTGGGTCGGCGCCGTCGTCCAGAAGGTCGCGCGGGATGCGGTCGGGCGCGTACCAGGCCAGAGTGCGCAGCAGGTCGCCCGCGAGGGGGGTGTCGACGAGGCGGTCGAGGGTGATGCGCCAGATCCGCGCGACGGTACGCCCCGCGTCGCCGCCTTCGGCGGTCTCCGCGTACATCCGCGTCGGCCACGCTTGCAGCATGAGCAGGTAGTCGCGGGGGCTGGAGCCGGTTTCCGCGCAGTACGCGGCGGCCTGTTCCACCGCGAGCGCCAGATGCCCGACCTCCGCGCACACCGCATCGGCGCCGTCGCACGTTCGGGAGCCGTCGTGGGTCAGGACACGGGTGAACAGTTCGAGCGCCTCGGCCGGGGCGAACGCGCCGAGGCGCGCGGTGGCGGCCAGGTGATGCCAGCCGGTCGCCCGTCTGCTGGTGGCCAGTACCCGGCCGGAGTTCACCCGGTTCAGCAGCGCGCTGACGTCGTGCGGATTCTCGACGTTGTCGAGCACGAGCAACCAGTCGTTGTTTTCGGCGAGCCACTGCACCGCGCGTTCGCGCTGCAACTCGGCGGGTAATCCCGCCAGGCCCGGCTGCAACGCCATGGCCAGCGCCACCAGACCTGCGTTGACCGTGGCGGCGCTGTCCGCAGTGATCCACCACCGCAGCCGTTCCGGGCGGCGCGCGGCCCAGTGCGCGGCGAGCGCGGATTTGCCCACCCCGCCCAGCCCGTGCACCGTGTGCAGCACCACCCCGCTTGCCGCAGCGAACGCCGCGTCCAGCGCGTCCAACTCACCGTCGCGGCCCACGAACAACCTCGTCGCGGGAATGTTCGAGACCCCTCGGGACGCGGCGCCCTCCGGGATCGCGCCATACGCCTCCGCCGGCAGGACCACCGCATGCTGCACGTGGATCGCCACCGAGTTGATCACGTCTCGGCCCGCTGCGTTCGAGCCCTGCTCCGCTGAGACACCCGGCACCGAGGCGGGTCCGCCCTCCGAGGGGCGATTCCGGCGCCATCGCATCACGAGCCGTGCCGGGCCGTCGACCCGTCGATGTCGCCGCCAGCCGCGTTCGACCCGCCCGACGCCGAAACACCTCCGTTGCCGGGCGACGCCGCCCCCGCTCCCGGCGCGGCGTCACGCGCTCGCGCGTTGCGGATGCTCCCGCCCGCCGCGTTCGACCCTGCCGACGCCGTCACGGCAGGCACCGATGTCCCGGAGGACCAGAGTTGCCACGCCGAGATCCCCAACGCCGCGACTCCGGCAGCCGACCCCGCCACGCCCCACACCTGACTCGAACGTTCCAGATCCGCAGCCGTCACCCACACGAGCAACCCGACCGCAGCCGCTGCCCCGACGGCCCCCAACCCCCACCAAAACGCCCTCAGCCACCCGGTCATGCACCCATCATCGACCCCGGACCATGATCAAGTCCCAGGTTCGGCGCCCCCAGGCCAACCTCCGCCTCGATGGCAAAAATCGTGACGCCGCGGTCCGCGGGTCTGTAAATCGAACGGACCTGTCTCACTTCCGAGCCGTTAGTTTTACAGTCCCCGGTCCGCCAACGCGAGGCGGAGTCGTTACGGACGAGTTCGCGTTCGTGGGGTGGCGGATCCCGACCCGTAGGGTTCGTCATCGCCGCCCGATCGCAGAGTTGTCGATGGTGGTGTTCCGTGGCATCCGGGCCGACACGGACTGCCCGAGGCGCGTGTGGTGAGGGCTTTCGAAACACTCGGAGCACTCAACTCGTCGCAGGGTACAGAAGATTGGCGGAACGAGACGGGAGACCCGCCCTTGGTGTCACCATGGTCCGGAGAGGTACTTTTCGTTCCCGATCGGGGAGGCCGCATGGTCCGGCAGTACGCAGTGGACGATGATTGCGGTGGGGGTTGGAGGGTCGAGGACGTCGACGGCACGCGGATTCGCCAGCGGTTCTCGGAGGACCGAATTCGGTTCCTGCCGCCGATGCTCTGGGAGCGTCTGGCGAAGGAGTCGCCCAGTGTGAACTTGTCGGCGCCGCAGTACCTCATGTGGATTGCCGACAAGGCGGAAGAAGCTCTATTCGCATTCGGCAAGCAACTGCAAACCGATCGCGTCCGCGACGATGACCCCGCGCATCAAATGTTCGCCACCTGGATGGCTACTCGCGCCGTCGTCATGGATCGGCAGGTTTTGGTCCGTTCGCCTGAGGGTCGGCTTGTCTGGATCGAGGAGTAGAGCATTCCGCTGCGGCCGACCGAAGCGGAGGAATGGGGGACGGGGTGGGACGCTGCGGTGATTGTCGGGCGTGAGGCGTCTTGCCGGCATGCTCTTGTGTCACGACGACTTCCCTCCAGTCGGAAATCGCGACACTGCGCTCCGCAGCCAACGTTTTTCGTGACAGGTCGTCAGCTTGCTGGCGACCTGCTCCGGTTGTTCGGGAATGTTTGGTTTCGGAAGTAACCATCACGAAATGTGCATCACAGCCGATTCCGGGAATCCTCATCATGGCCGCCGACATCATCGATGTGTGCCCGCCGGACTGGCCGGTTTCGGCAACGTGATCTTGGACGGCAGTCGTTCGTCCAATCCTGCGCGGAATCCCGTACGGGCTGAAACGGGAAGTAGTAGACGAGCAGGGGGACACGACAAGATCAAGCTGCGCACGCTCGCACGGCTCCAGCGCCCCGGGGACGGCGACTGTGGAATCTGTTTCGAGTACGCGGTTCACGATGCGCTGAACCGGCAGGACCCGGTTGTGGTCGAACGTGCGGCCGACGCGCTGGAGCGGTGCAGAGTTTGGGGGACGACATCACCTCCATTCTCTTCGGTGCCGAGAAGAGTGGTTCGCTCCAGCTCATCGACACCGCCGAGCAACGACTGACATCCGAGTCGACGTTGGCCTCGGGACCTCGCGGGCGGCCGGTGAAACTCAAGCGCCACATCGCCTCGGTGGCATCCGCGCTGACGAAGAAGTCGGCACGCGCGGCACTGCCGAGCAGCATCGCCGGCCTGTGGAAGGCTGACCTGTTCCTGGGCGCGACGGACACGGACCGATGGGTGGGCACGACCGTCAAGATCCATGCTCGCGCGCTCGAAGGCGCACAAGGCCCATCATGCGCCGGCTACCGATCAACGTCGGCGGGATGTCACGCTGGAGTCGTCGGGTCGTGGCGAGGAACGAGAGAGTGTCGATGGCCGAGGGGTACACCACCGTGGTTCGCGGTGAACGCGTCGAACTGCCGAACACGCTCGGCAAGATCCGGGCCGCGCTGCCGGAGGAGCGGCGTGCCGCGTTCGACGAGGAGATGTACTCCACGCCGTTGGATCAGATCCAGGCGCGGGCCTTGTTGGGGTGGGCGTTGCCGCCGGAGGCGGACGCCGAGGACGACGAGGCGGCGGCACAGGCCCGGGCGGGTGAGAGGTTCGGGTTCTTCGACCACGAGGGAAAGCCACGCGAGTTGGGGGACTGAGATGGCGTATCTCGTGCAGTACGCGAGCACGGCCGAGGCGGAGTTGACCAAACTGAGCGCTTCGCGGCAGCGCGAGGTCCGCTCCGGGATCAACGGTTCCATCGGCCGCGACCCCTACGGCTGCGGTTCCGCCCCGGTGCGCGGCGACCGGGATCGCCGCGAGGTGTCCGTCGCCGGCGTCGTCCTGCGCTACGAAGTCAGCTCCGGTGTCCTGGTCGTCACCGTCCTGCGCCTGGTCGCTCCCTTCGGCTGACCGCGAACTCGTGGCGGCGGGGGGTCAGGTGCCGGCGGTGCCCGCGATGACGAGGGCGTGGGGCAGGTCTTCGTCGGGTTGGGGGATCTCGCCGTAGTCCTCGTCGTCGGCCTCGACGCGCAGTCGGTGGACGACGGCCTCGAGGGCGTGGGGCAGGCGGGGCAGGTCCCCGCGGCGGCATTGTTCGAGGATCGCGGCGCGGGCGTGGTCGGGCAACAGGGGGCGGTCCCGGTTGTCGTGATGGTCCGCCGGGGCCGGCGTGCGGGCGAGTTGGTGGGCCTGGTCGAGCCAGAAGTGGGCGTCGTGGATCTCGCCGCGGCTGCGGTGGTCGAGGTAGAGGCAGTAGGCGGCGGTGTGGCTGCCGGCCCCGGCGGCAAAGCGCCACCAGAAGCCGGCCGCCTCGTCGCGTCCGGTGATGTGCAGCAGGCAGGCGAACACCAGGGCTCCCCGCGGCTCGATGCGGCGGTCGTTGACCAGCCGTGACAGTCGGTGCGCCGCGTAGGGGGAGTTCAGGACCATCGCGTCGGTGGAGCCGAGTTCGCGGGCGGCGCGTTCGTGCCGCGACAGGTCCAGGCCCCGGCCGAGCATCGAGACGCCCACCACCCGGCCGGGTGCGCGGGTCGGGCCGGGTCGGTCGCGGGTGATGTCCTCGCGGGAGGCGGCCACGTCCAGGTCGTCGTACTCGTGGGCGAGGATCCTCGCGCTGCGGAGTACTTCCTCGACCGTCCTGCCGTGGTCCTGCCTGCTGCGCACGTGCGTCACCCTCCTTCGGGCTCCGAGTGGTCGATGCCCAGTTCGCGTGCGAGTGTCCGTTTGGCCCACCGTACGTTGGATCGCACGGTCGCCCGGGGCATTCCCGTCAGGTGCGCGACCTTGTCGTCCGGATACTCCAGGACGTACCGCAACATGACCACGTCGTACTGCCTTTCCGGTAATCTCGCGATCGCCGTGTACAGCCCGATCGAATGCTCGAGCGCACCCAACTCCTCCAACCAGGGGCGGCCCTGCGCGAGCATGAACGCCGCGGTCTGCACGAGCACCGTCTTGCGGCCCCGGCCCCGGCTCCTGCGACGGGCGACGTGTTCCTTGAGCAGGGCCCAGGCGTGGGCCTCCACCGACGGGCTCTCCAACACGCGCGGCCAGGCATCCCTCAACTCGCGAAACGCCGCCCGCACCGCCTCCTCCGCCGCCCTGCGCCCGCCCAGCTCCAAGTGGGCGTACTCGTGCCACGGCCGGCTCCGGACGTCGTGGAACGCCTCGAAGGACAACGCCAACCGGCGCTCGAACCCCTCCACCGACGCACCGCCGACCGCAGCGGGCATCCCGCCGGCCGTCTCCTCGGTCACGATCTCCCCACCCCCACGCCGGGAGACCTCACCTCCCCCGCCGCGATCCCGCGACCACCACCGACGAAGCCGCTGTCGACGGCCTCGCCCGAACACTGCGCCCGCACGGGCGTGTTCCGGACGGGGGCGTGTATCGCCGACGTCCGGAGCACGACCACGACAACATCGATCGTTGTCACAGGTTCCTCATTTCTCCTCGAACTCCGCGCGGGCACCGTTTCGCAGGCGCCGGCGCAGGTGGAACGTGGGTGTTCCCGGAGAACAGCCAATCGCTTCGAACAGCTGATTGTGCAACCGCATCATCACTCAATGTATGAAATAAATAGCTCTATGTGTTCAACATTTTGATCATTTCCGCCACCCCTACGGTCATTTGTCGACAAACTCTCATCGGCGGCAGTCGAGTTGCTATGGAACGGCCGGCCGAAGGTTGTGCTGGGCGGCTGAGAGCGGACGCGCGGCCCGGTTCCGTGTACCGCTCGGGAGCCTGCCGGGGACTGGCGCAAGGACGGCCGTCCGCACGAGCGGGTGCTGGGGAATCGAGGAGGCGTGGCCCCTGGGTTGGGGAGGCGGTGGCTACCGTGTCCGCAGGCATGGGCCGAATGCCCAGACGACCGGCGCTTCGGTCCGGCGGGGACTTCGCCACTCCTGCGGGTGAACCTCGCGCACAGGCTTCGTGCGCGGTGCGATGCCGGGGCCGCCGACTTACCGGGTCCTCGCCCATCTCTCGGGTTGTGCGGTGCGGACTGTCCCGGAACGGGCATCGGGTCCCCGGCCGTTCGAGGCCGGGGATCTTCGCGTTCGCAGGCGGACCGAAGGCTACCTCAGCACCGCCATGTGGGCCGCCGCCGACGACGCCCGCCACACCAACGCCCAACGCCACCTCGAGCGCGCCGCCCACCTCGCCAGCCTCTCCGGCGACTCCCCCACCCGGTGGCGCGTGTGGAGCCATGCCTCCATCCTCGCCCGCGAACGCGACCGCCCCGCCGAGGCCTGTGCCCGCACCACCGCCGCACGCCGCGACCCCCTCTACCGAAGCCTCGGACACGCCCGCGCCGCCTGCGCCCACGCCGCACTCGGCGATCACCGCGCCGCACTACGCACCCTCGACCACACCCGACACAACCTCGACCGCGCCGACCCCGAACTCGCCCGCCCGAGCTGGGTGCGCTTCTACGACCGCCCGAACTCGCCGGGCTCAGCGGGATCGTCCACCTCACCCTGGGCGATCCGGCCGCGGCCGAGGCCGACGCCCACCACGCCCTCGCCCTGCTGCGCCCCGGCCTGGCTGGACCGCAACCGGCGGATATAAACCCTCGAACTCGCCCGAGCCCAACTCGCCCAGGGCGACGTCGAGCAGGCCTGCGCCACCGCCATCGTCGACACCCCCGACCGTCGAGCCCCGACCAGCCGCACCGCCGAACTCCTGGGGCTGTTCCGCACCGAACTGGTGACCGCGGCGCGCGACTCCCGGCACACTCGCGAGGTGCGACACCTGCTGGACGAGGCCGACGCCGCAGCCCGGCACGTCGGCGACGGCCGCGACGACTACTGGACCGCGTTCGGCCCCACAAACGTGGGCGTGCACCGGGTGTCGGCGTGCGTGGAACTGGGCGACGGCGCGGCCGCGATCGCCGCAGCCGAGCAGATCACCCCGGCCAGCCTGGCGACGCTACGGCCGGAGCGTCGCGCGAACCACCTCGTCGACGTCGCCCGCGCCCACCTGCAAACCGGTGACGGCGACCGGGCGCTGACCACGATCCTCGACGTGGAGACCCTGGCGCCGGCCGAGGTGAGGTGCAGACCGCCGGCCCGGGTCGTGGTCACCGACCTGCTCCGCCGCTCGCGCACCGGCCCGCCCTGGGCATTGCGGCAACTCGCCGACCGGGCTGGACTATCCGCATGACCACACCCGACAGCCCCCGTGTCCTGTATGTGATCGCCTGCGGCGCGCCGCCCGCGCGCGACGTCGCCGTCCCGGTCCGCCCAGCCCAGACCCGAGGGTGGGACGTGTGCGTGATCACCACCCCGGCCGGACGCGGCTTCGTGGACGTGCTGGCGGTGGAGGAGTTGACCGGGCATCCGGTGCGCAGCGAGTACAAACAACCCGGCACCGCCGACGTGTTGCCCGCGCCGACCGCGATCGTCGTCGCGCTGGCCACGGTCAACACTGTGATCAAGTGGACGCTCGGCATCGCCGACACCCTCGCACTGGGGCTGCTCACCGAGGCCATCGGCAAAGGGCTGCCGGTGACGGCGATGCCGTTCACCAACCGCGCCCAGGCCGCCCACCCGAAATTCGAGCGGAGCATCGAGGAGTTGCGGGAGCGGGGCGTCAGGGTGCTGTACGGGCCCGACGTCCACGAGCTGCACGAGCCCGGCACCGGAGGCGACCGCGTCGACGCGTACCCGTGGCGCTTGCTGTTCGCCGAGTTCGCGTAGGGGCTCCGGGGTGTGGAAGGCCTCGTACGAATGAATGCGGGCGGGGTTTTCGCCAGCTGCGAGGGTTGCCAGCGAACCATGCGCACGGCGGTGTGCTCCTCACCTGCTCGTCCGGGCTTTGCTGCGTCTGCCGATTCCGTCGTCCGTCGGATGTCGCGCCTACAGTCCCACGCCCTCAACCACGCGAACGGCGGGTCGCGGTTCCGGGCCCGCTCGCCGTCGAGCGGATGGGCGGGACGCATGGCCTACCGTGCCGACCGTGAAACCGGCATCTACTGCGGGAGCTCTGTCCGGGACCTGTTCCGAACATGTTCGGGACAGCCGTGGGTGTTGTCCCACCCGTCCAAGCCGTCAGACGCTGGCGGCAACACGGTCTGTCCGTGACCTACGACGGAGGAGTCACATGCGAAACAGGATCGCAGCGATGGCCATGGCCGGGGGTGCCGCCTTGGCGCTCATGGCCCCCCTGGCCAATACGGCCCAAGCGGCCACGGCCAGCAACATCACCCGCTCAAGCGCCTGCACCAGGTTCGACGGCAAATACTCCTATTGGAAGGTCGGCTCCTGGTTCGGCTACAAGCTGACCGGCAGCTTCATACGAACCTGCTCGGGCGGCGGGTCTGCCGCGCTTTTGATAACCGGCGACCAGCAGGGGGGCGGCGAAGGCGATTACCGCAACGGCACCGACGTGTACTTGTCCTACAGAGGTGATCGCGCCACGGACTTCGAATTCGGTGAGAGCGGCGGCGTCAAGGACATCCGCATCGCGCTCATCGATTACTGAGCTTGCTTGGCCTGGGTCGGCGCGCATTCCAGCCGGACGTCGATGCCGTCGGCCAACCCGGAGGGTGTTTCGATCGAAACACCCTCCGGTGTGGGCGCCGTTGAGGGGGTGGAGACACGGGCATCGCACCCTCGGGTATTTCGCGCGTTCGTCCGGGCGAACAGCACACCCGGCCCGTGAGGGGCCTCGCGTTCTTCGGACAGGGCCCGGCTGTTGGTTCATGCGGCCAGTCGCAACTCTTCAAACTCGGCGTGTATTTCGCGTGGAGGGCGGTAACCCAGAGCCGAGTGAAGGCGTTTGCGATTGTACCAGAATTCTATGTACCGGGTGATATCCCGTCGGGCTGCGTCGCGAGTCGGATAATTCACGCGTGAGACCCGCTCGTTCTTCAATACCCCGAAGAAGGATTCGGCCATTGCGTTGTCGAAGCAGATCCCGGTACGGCCGACGGATCGGCGCAGGCCGAGTTCATCGAACAGGCTCGCGTACTCGACCGACATGTAGTTGGTGGATTCAACTGGTCGTCGCAACACTTGGATGTGGAGGTGTTGCATGGGAAGACCGGTCGGGTGGATTACGCAGTTCACCGGGCGTCCGGCGATGCGTTCGCCGGGTCGTCCGCCTCCCCGGCGGGAGGTGGAGCGGGCGTTCTGGGCGAGGATCGCCGAGGGCTTGA
Organism: Embleya sp. NPDC056575; assembly: GCF_042793325.1. Lineage (NCBI taxonomy): Bacteria > Bacillati > Actinomycetota > Actinomycetes > Kitasatosporales > Streptomycetaceae > Embleya > Embleya sp. NPDC056575. The sequence goes on along the minus strand of NZ_JBHTVA010000006.1, from coordinate 185,636 downwards.
CGAGCGAGGACGCCGCGATCGCGTGCGGTGTGTCGGGTCCGGTCGGTTCGCGGTGGTTCCGCAAGGGTGGCGGCATGCCGCCGATGCAGTTGGATCCGCCGTCGGGTAGATACCTGTCGTTCGCCGAGCGTGAGGAGATCGCGCTGCTCACGGTCCAGGACGTGGGGGTCCGCGAGATCGCGCGCCGCCTGGGCAGGAATCCCGCCACGGTCTCCCGGGAGCTGCGGCGCAACGCGGCCACGCGCGGCGGCCGGCTGGAGTACCGGGCGTCGACCGCGCAATGGAAGGCCGAGTTGGCGGCGCGGCGGCCCAAGACCGCGAAGCCGGCGGGCGACGAGCGGCTGCGCACGTATGTGCAGGACCGCCTCGCGGGCGAGGTCCGGTTCCCGGACGGCACGCCCGCGGCAGGGCCGCAGGCGTCGCGGTGGAAGGGGCGGAACAAGCCCCGCCGTCAGGACCGTCGGTGGGCGACGTCGTGGAGCCCGGAGCAGATCTCTCGCCGACTCAGGACGGACTTCCCCGATGATGAGTCCATGCGGATCTCGTACGAAGCGATCTACCAGGCGCTTTTCGTCCAAGGACGTGGGGCACTCAAGCGTGAGCTGGTCGCCTGCCTGCGCACAGGACGGGCGTTGCGCGTCCCGAGGGAACGCGCACGCAACCGCGCTCGCGGTCATGTCACGCCGGATGTGGTGATCAGTGAGCGGCCCTCGGAGGCGGCCGACCGGGCGGTGCCCGGCCACTGGGAGGGCGACCTGATCATCGGTACCGGCCGGTCCGCGATCGGGACCCTGGTGGAACGCACCACCAGGTTCACCATGCTGCTGCACCTGCCGCGGATGGAGGGGTTCGGCATCGAAGCGCGGGTGAAGAACGGCCCGGCGCTCGCCGGCCGCGGCGCCGGAGCCGTCAAGGACGCCATCGCCACCACCATCACCACACTGCCCGAACAACTACGCCGATCGCTGACCTGGGACCGCGGCACGGAAATGGCCCAGCACACCCAACTGCGCATCGACACCGGCCTGCAGGTGTACTTCGCCGACCCGCACTCACCCTGGCAGCGCGGCACCAACGAGAACACCAACGGCCTGCTGCGTCAGTACTTCCCGAAAGGCACCGACCTGTCACGGTGGAACGCCGACGAACTCCAAGCCGTCGCCGCCGCACTCAACGGCAGACCCCGCAAAACCCTCGACTGGAAGACACCAGCCGAAGTCCTCAACGAACAACTACTGTTGATCCAACAAGGCGGTGTTGTTGCGACGACCCCTTGAATCCAGGACGGCTTTTTTCAGGAAGGAGTTTTCCATCTCCAGCTCACGGACGCGATGTTCGAGTTCCTTCAGCCTGGCGCGCTCGTCCACGGAGGACGCCTCGTCGGTGCTCTTGTGCTCGCGTTTGTACTCCCGGACCCAGTTGCGGAGCGTCTCCGGGTGCACATCGAGTTCTCGCGCGGTCTGCGCGATCGGCCGAGGAGCGGACTTCAGCGCCAGTTGAACCGCTTCCTCGCGGAACTCCGGCGTGTACGAGCTGGGACGTGCCATGTGCTGCTTTCCTCGATTCCTTACAGGACAACCCTATTGGGTCCCTGTCCGGAACCTTCGTGGCACCTCACTTTCACGAACACCGGGCCGTCGGCGGTGTCCAGGTGCACCGCGAGCGCGCTGTGGTGTCCTGCCTCCACGGGCGTGGCCGTGTGGATCGGCCCGGTCAGCGCGTGCACGGCCGTGCGCGTGCGCACCGACAACGCATCCCAGGTGAGCCGTTCCACGCTTCTGTCCTTTCGTTTCTCGTTCGCCCACGGACCGGCACGACGTTGCGGGCAGACGCCGTCGACCCACCTGCACAGTTTTGGGAGGCCGCGCTCGAGTGACCTCGATGTCGCACAGGATTCCGTACACCGTGATGTGGTGTCCCGCGACACGACGATCCGTTGGAACGCTTGCGGGCAACGTGCCGGCTGCACGGGCTCGGGGGGTCGTTGCGGCACGAGGCCGATGCTGCCCGATTCGTGAAGGGCCGCTCGTGTCGGTTCAGAGTCCGGTCAGGCGTACTCTCACCAGGAGGTCGTGGAGTGCGTCGTGGGCATCGGGCCGTTCCGCGAGCGAGGATGCCGTGTGGGCCTCGTCCAAAGCCGTGCGCAACCGTTCGATGTCCGCCCGAACCACGTCGACCGCGACCTGTCCGTTCAGCGCTCCGTGTTCCGCCTCGCGTTTCGCCGCCATGAGGTCGTCGAGGTATGCCGGTGCCACGTCCGGGTGCAGGTCGGCCAGTTCCCGCAGGTCGGCAACGACCTGCCCTGTCCTCATCAGGTGGATTCCCGTCAGCAACACCCGGAAGGTGTAGAGCAGCGGTTTGAGTTCGCCGGTCCGGTCGAACAACCGCGTCTGGGTGCGGGCGAACCCGGCGTAGTGGTGGGCGTGGTGTCGAGTCACCAAGCGCGGTACGAGCGCCACCAACTCGGCATGCACGGGCGTGGTGTGTACGACCAGGGGCGAGAGCAACTGCTCGAGGACGTAGCCGTTGCGGCGCAACAACAGCCGCGTGAACTTGCCCAGATCGTGGGTGACGAGGTCGTTTTCCACAGCGTCGGCCTGCCACATGCGCCCGCGCGTGTGCTCGCCCTCGTGCAGTCCGATGAGGTCGGCCAAGGGCAGCAGGTGCACGCCGCGCAGGTCGACATCGGAATCCTTCGAAGGGAACCCGTACAGGTGCGCGCCGGACACGGTGGCGAATACCAGCGGATCCGGCTGCTCGGCCACAATGGCCGCGAGACGGTCCGGTTCTGTTTCCAACGCCACGGCGGACTGCCCTTCGGGATGGTGCCACGAGAACCGGCATCCTAACCGGCGGCCGTGGCCGGTCGGTCTTTGCATCCCGACACCATCGGGGCTGTTCCGCACCGATGTCCGCAGACGACCGGCGAGCACGGTCCGTTTTCGGAAGCCGCGTTCCCGAACACCGCCCGTTGTGCAGGAGTTCTGTGCTCAGAACAGCGTGTCCTCGACCACGTCGGCTGCGGTCGCGGGTGCGCCGGGGAGTCGCGGAAGGGTGACGGGCACCGACTGCCCATGCCGGCGCGGTGGCTCGGGCTTGTTCGGGACATGTCCCGAACGCGGTTCGGCCTGTCCGGGACAGCCATGTGGGTTCGAGGATTGGCCCGCACCGGCAGCGGGCCGCTCACGAGCGACGACCCGTGCTCGCGCAACGGCCCATCGGCAAACACCGCGCTGTTGTGTCCTATGACAGAGGAGTCACATGCGCAAGAAGATCGCAACGATGGCAGTGGCCGGGGGTGTCGCCCTGGCGCTCACAACCCCCCTGGTCGGTACGGCCCAGGCGGCCTCCAACATCACCCGCAAAAGCGCCTGCGCTCAGTTCTCCGGCAACTACTCCTACTGGCACGTCGGCTCCTGGTTCGGCTACGAGCTGACCGGCCGCATCACACAAACGTGTACAGGGGGCGGGTGGCACACGCTCGTGATATCCGGCGAAGCGAACTCGGGCAACCGTGATTACAAGACCGGAGCCTCCACGTACCTGGAATTCACCGGCCAGTCCCGGAGCATCGGGACTTTCAGTGAGAGCGGCGGCGTCAAGAACATCCGCATCGCGCTCGTCGACGGCATGGGCTGAGACGCCCGCCGGGCTGCACTCGCCAGGGCTCGTCGCCGGGAAGCGCGGCCGCCGCCGCAGCTGACGACTGGCGGCCACAACCAGCAGGTCCCCGCCCAACTCCGAGCGGGGGCCTCGTCTGGCCTCGGTACTGGTGACGCTCGTATTGTCATCGCGGGGCCGGTTCGCCCGTCGCCGTGTCCGTCGTGTTCGGCCCGGGGCCGACGGCGGGATCGGCCACGGCTCCTCGTACTCCCGTTCCGCCGGCTCGTGTTCCGTGTACAGGGCCGAGCACACACACGGCCACCAGCACGGCCCGTGCCCCGGTGTGGTGTAGTCCGAGCCACGGGGCCGCCGCAGCAGGGGCAGGAACGGGTACAACCGCACACGGGCCCGTACGAGGAATCGGACACCGCACAATACGTGGAGATCCTGTCGGCCATCGGCGCAGAGGGCGCGGACGTCGACTGGGGCAACCCGTGGCTCACCCCGTGGCGAGGTGCGGACGAATCGATCCTGCGGAGCTACCTGCGCTTTCTCGATTTCCGGCTCTGGCGGACAACCAACCGCGCCGGCGAACTCCTCACCTCCATAGCCCTGCCCGTGAGCCTGGACCTGGAGAGCAGGCGCTTCGTCTACAACCCGTACGAAGGCGACGAGTGACCCGAGGTCGCCGACGCGATCCGCGTCCACCCGGGCCACGATGTTCGAAGGTGTGTCCCGACCCCGGCGGACCGGTCGGGGCGGGGGCTCCGTGAGACGGGGCGAGGAGCGGGGGTGTGTTTACGGAGGCACCGATGTCGCAGGGCCACCGCGGGGCCGGGCTCGATCGGACGGGAGGGCCGTGTGGGAGCGCCGGCGGTTGGTCGCCATCGGCGGTCCGTCACGGCTGTGTCCACGCCAGGGTCGACCACGGGCTGTGCTGCTCGCTGGCAAGGAGGTGGTGGATGGCGAGGGCCTCCTGGTAACACCGTCCGTAGGTGTCGGCGTCGAACCACAACACACGTCCCAGCGTGTAGCCCGCCGAGAACGCCTCCCAGGAACCGTAGGCCGCCCGGCACAGGCGTCCGGCCTCGACGATGGTCGGGACCGCCTGCGCCACCGTGCAGTAGCCGGCCCCACCGCCCATCGGGCCATGGTCACCGCCCGGGCGAAGTCGAACGCCGCCACCGAGGTCACCACCTTGTCCGGCGCGAGCAGGCCGTCCGCGCGAAATCGCTTCTCGTAGCGCAGGATGCGCCCGACGGGGTCCGGAAACTCCTGGCGATCGCGCGGATCCGGCACGGCGGAGGGAAGGAGGGGTTCCGTCTCCGACCGCCATCGGGTCGGGTCGGTCAGGGCGAGCCGATGACGAAGGTGCAGGGCGAGTTCGGCGTCCTTGGGGATGCGGTCGGCCTGGAACAGGCGCGCGGTGACCCGCTCCCACGTCCGTGTGTCGCGTATGCCCCACGCGAGGTCCAGGGAGATTCGGTCACGGCGGGGTCCTTCGAAGTGCGGCCCGATCCTGTTCCAGGCGACGCGATTCGCGATCGCGAGGTGCGCGCCACAGGCGAGGCCGAAGGCGATCGGACCCGCGTGGTACCCGTCGTCGTCGGTGATCAGGGTCGGCTCGGGCTGCTTGTTTCTTCGGCCGAACACCGGGTTCTCCTCGTCGTGCGTCGTACCGGACATGCCCGCCGTCGTCGGGACGACTGCCGGATGACCGAGTCGAGGTCCGATGTCGCGTGGTTGTGGACGCCGTCGGGGACACGAGTGAACGTGTGTGCGGGGCCGGCGGTAGGCCATCCTCGGCGCGCAACCAGGAGCAGCACTAGGAAACTCACGCCCGCGGCGGCGCCGTGGAACGGATGGTGTGGGCGTGGGTGTTCGGGCGGATGACCGCGTGGAGGCCGTGGCGGCCGGTGCGCCCCCTGCCCAGGATGCCGGTGGCGGACCTCGCATCGGGCAACCGCCTTGGCACAGGCGCGAATCGGTACGGCGGCCGTCGTGGGCGGGGCCCGGGATCACCAGTCCTCGGCGCGTTCGATCGTTTCCAGGAGGAAGTCGCCGTCGGTGATCGAGTAGCGGCGCATCAGGGGCAGGGCAGGGCTGTAGAGGTGGAGGGAGACGGCGTGGACCGTTGGGGAATCGTTGTGGACGTCGTGGACGTGGGAGGGGCCGAAGGCACGGCCTCGGCCGGTCGTCAGGCGCAGGGGCGGGGGTTGATGCGGCGCCATCGGTACTCGTTCTCGGATTCGGGTGGGGAGGGTGCTCACGCGGATGGTGGACTCGACGAGTTCGCCGCGCAGGACGTGGAACGCGCCGCGTGAGCCGCCGTGGTCGTGCCATCCTGTGCGTGTTCCGGGGGGCCAGCCGATGAGCCAGGCGTCGCATCCGGCCGGTGCGGAAAGGCGGATCCAGGTGCGTTGGGTGGCGTCGAGAGGCAGCCGGTCGAGGAGCGTGGGATCGGCCGCCGTCTCGACCGCGTAGCCCAGGAGCGGGTCCGTTCGGCGTTCGGCGCGGGCGGTCGGGTGCGGCACGGCCGCGGGTTCGGCGGTCGTACCGGAAGACGTGCGAGACCTCGGGACGACGGGGTGGCCGAAGGTGGTGGGCGATGTGGGCATGCAGAGTCCTCGGATCGGTGCGGCGGCGCTTCGCGGTGACTCCCTCATGTGCCGATCCGACCTCGGGCACCGACCTCCCGACGGACGCGGAAGGGGTCGATCCGGCACCGGGCGTCGGGACTTCGACGCACGGTGGGATGGGGATGATCGGGCATGCGGCAGCAGGCCCTCGGGACGACGAAAGCGGAGGGTGGCGAAGGCCGGCCCTCGACGCCCTCGATCGCTTCGACGGCTACGGCCGGGGCAACGGCGAAGTGCGCTGGGGAAGAGCTGGAGGCGAGGTCAGCGCCGGCCGCTACACAGGCAGCCCGCGTGCCGGACGAGGTCCACGTGGGTGCGTCGGAACAAGATCGTGTGACCGTTCACGCCGAGGGACACAACCAGTGAAGGGCCCGGTGTGTCAAGCCGGTTGCCCCGCGCGGTGTGGCGTCGTCGGGGGGCGTGTGGCGTGAAGTCGGGGACTGGTGTCTAGGATTGGGGGAGCGCTCGTTCGATCGTCGACCTTTCGTGGGGTGATCCGAGCGCCGGGCAAGCGCACTCGTCTCGGAGGTCGGTGGACATGGACACGGTCGGCGGTGGGTCTCGCCCGGCGTTGTCCTGTTCGCCCGTCCGCTCGGTCGGTCGGCGTGGTGTGTGGTGCCGTCATCGCCTTTGTCACCGCGCGGTTCCGCCGGGGACCCGTTGTCGCGGCCGGTACGCGTAGCTTCCGCCGAAAGGGCGGCGGCGTTCGTGTTCGCCGCGTGTGTGGTGTCGGGGCCGGCGGCCTCGTCCCGGTGTGTGGGTCGGCCCGGGAGTGAGGCCATGCCCGCGGTGTGGTGACGGGACGTCGTCGGCAAGTAGTCGGTGGATCTGCGCGATCGAACCCTGCCGGTATTCGGTCGATCGAAAGCGGACACGCGGTGAGCGCCACCCATCGGGGCCGAGGCCCCTCCCTGCACAATCCTGTCGTTTTCCTCGTCGTCCTGGTGGGCGGCGCCGTCCTGGTCTGCGCCTGGCTGTGGCTGGCGGCCCACGTCGGCGCACGCTTGCACGGGGCGCAACCGCCGCCGCCCCCGGTGGTGTTCGTCGTCGAGTGGGTCGCCGGCGAGTACTCCTGGCCGGGCGGGTGGGCAACCGTCGCCGCGGTGGTGATGGCGGGCGTGGTGGGCGCGTGCGGGTTCGCCGTCCGACGTGAGGTGCGGAGTCGGGAGGTGCACCGGATCGACCGGGCCGTGCGATACCTGGCCTCCCGATGGGAGTTGCGGGAGACGACCACGCGCGGCGCTCGTGCGGCGGCGCGCCGGATGGGGGTGCGTCGCGGCGCGGGGCCCGGGTTGCGGGTGGGACGGACCGTGCGCGGCGGTCGGGACCTGTGGGGTTCGTGGGAGGACATGCACGTGGACATCTGGGGGCCGCGTACCGGCAAGACCGTCACGCGTGCGATCCCGGCCGTGGTGTCGGCGCCGGGCACCGTGGTGGTGACCTCGAACAAGCGGGACATCCTGGACGCGACGCGTGGTGTGCGTGGGCGACGAGGCCCGGTGTGGGTGTTCGACCCGCAGGCCCAGGCGGGCGAGCCGGCGACGTGGTGGTGGAATCCGCTGACGTTCATCGGGGACAACGTGGTCAACGCCATTACGTTGGCGTCGATCTTCGCGAGCGTCAATCGTGCCCCGCACACGCGCAGTGACGGGTATTTCGAGCCCGCCGGGCAGGATCTGTTCGGTCATCTGATGCTCGCCGCCTCCGTCGACGGGCGGCCGATCACCGACGTGTACACCTGGCTCACCCGGGCAACCGACGACACCCCGGCTCGGATCCTGCGTCGCCGTGGGCACACGTCGGCGGCCGCCGCGGTGGAGGGGGTGTTGACGGCACCCGGGCCGCAGCGGGCCGGGGTGTACGGGACGGCGCTGCAGATGGCGTCGTTCCTGTCCGCGCCGGAGGTCACGAGGTGGGTGACGCCGGGTGGCGATCCCGCGCGGCGCGAGTTCTCGCACGCGCGGTTCGCCTCCGTGGTCGGCGGCACGATCTATCTGCTGTCCGAGGAGACGAGCAAGATGGCGGCGCCGCTGGTGTTGGCGCTGACCACGGCGATCGCCTACGCGAGCGAGGGTGCGGCGATCGGGAGTCCGGGTGGCCGGTTGGCCGTGCCGACGGTGTTCGTGTTGGACGAGGCCGCGAACGTCTGCCCGTGGCAGGAACTCCCGACGATGTACAGCCACTACGGCTCGCGGGGCATTGTGATGATGACGATCCTGCAGTCCTGGGCACAGGGCGCCGCCGTGTGGGGCGAGGTCGGGATGGCCAAGCTGTGGGGGGCGGCCAACGTCCGGGTCTACGGCGGTGGCGTGTCGGATACCCGCTTCCTGGGCGTACTGTCCGCCGCCACGGGAGTGTTCGAGCCGCGCACCACGAGCACCACGCGGCGTTCGTCGGCATGGTGGCCCGATTCGGTCGGGCGTTCGTCTCGGTCCGAGCCGGTTCTGGATGTCGCCGACCTGGCGTCGATGCCGCGCGGGCGGGCGCTGGTGCTGATGAGCGGACGGCGCCCGGTCCTGGTCGAGCCGCTGCCGTGGTGGCAAGGGCCGTACGCGGACGCGGTCCGGGCTTCGATCACGGCCCACTCGCCGTCGGCTCGGGCGAACCCGTGGGTGCGAGCCGCCGCCTCGCGGCCCCGGGTCGTACGCGAGCGACCTTCGCGGCGGGCGACATCGGCCGGGGCGGGGGCTCTCGCGGGGCCCGCGAGTGGCCCGCGCCCTCGTGGCGCGCGGCGCTGACCGCGGGGGCGGGCGGGGTCGGCGGATCGCTCCCTGCGGCGGCGTCACCGCCGGGCGGTGGTGCTGCCCCGGACGCCGACGCACCGTCATGAGCACCGACGTCCCGCCGACTCGCACCGGTGGTCGTGCCCGCGATCCGTGTCGCGAAGTCGCCGGCCGCGTCCGGGCCGTCTGTCCTTGAGTGGTGTCGCCGTCGACTCGGCGGTGTGTCACCAACGCGCACATCCTCAACCCCGACGATGCCGATCCCGACGAAACTCCCCTGGGTCCCACCGAGTTCTACTCCAACGCCGGGGAAACGAAGGTCATCGATGGAGTGGAACATCGAGTGGTTCGCTTCTTCGACCGCTGACGGAACATCGCCGACACCTGTGATCGCCGCCCGCGCACACGGCGTCCGGTTGCGGACCGTGTGTACGGTTTCGTGCGTTCGCGGCAACCGACCGAGGGCACCGAGGTACACCGCCGCCCTGATCCGTCACACGCCGGAGACACAGCGGCATCGCACCCGGCACCGATGGGTGCGATGCCGCAGGAGGTTTCCATCCCTGACACCGAGGTGTGGCGAGCACCGGCTTCACGGGGACCACCACGGCATGCACTCGCTGCCGCGCGTGGTGGTGCGGGGAAGCGACATGCGCCCGTCCGACGCAGACGCCACATCGGAGCAGACCGCCCACGCCTACGAGACGTCGCGGGCCGAGCGCGACCGCGCCGAGGACGAGGACGAGGACGAAGAAGACCGACCGATCGGATCGGCGGGCCCGGCCCCGGCCGGATCGGCAGAAGGCCGCACGGCCTTCGGGAGAGTCAACGCGGCCGGGAGACCGATGAGGGCGCCCACCGCGACCACCGCCACGGCCGTCCGGATCCCGCCCACGGAAACCAGCACCGCCAGGCCGGCCCCGGAGCCGAACTGGAGTGCGGTGGACGCCAGTCCGGTCGCGGCGCCCTGCTCGGCGTCCGCGACCCCCGACGCGGCGGCGACCCACATCGTGGTGAACAAGGTGCCGGTGCCCAGCCCGAAGGCGACGATGCCGGGCAGCAGTCCGACGTACGTCGAGTCGTCCGTCATCCCCAGCGCCAGCACCGCGGCCCCCAGCGCCGCGACCGCGAACCCGACCATCAGTGTGCGACGCACGCCCAGGCGCCCCACGAGGCGCTCACCCGCGAGATTGCCCACTGTGATCGACAGCGTCGGCCCCAGAAACGCGACCCCTGTGCGCAGCGCCGAAAAGCCCATCTCGTTTTGGAACCACAACGTCAGAAAGAACGGCACGGCCTGCAGAGTCAGTCCGAACACCAGGATCACCCCGGTCGCGGCCGTCAGACCGCGCTGCTTGAACAGGCGCAGCGGCAGCAGCGGATCGGCCGTCCGCGACTCCACCGCGACGAATCCCGCGAGCAACAGCAGTGCCACTCCCGCCGCGCCCGGCACCCGGGGATCCGTCCAACCCCACTCCGGCCCCTGCGCAATCGCGAACACCAGCAGGGTGAGCCCGACCGTGCCGGTCAACGCGCCCGGGAAGTCGAAGCCGGGCCGCGCCACACCCACACCGCGGCGCCCGTCGTGCTCGCCGCGTCCATTCCGGCCCTCGCGCACTTCGCGCCCCTCACGTCCGCCGCGCCACGCCGCGTCGGCGGGCAGCAGCGCGAACGCGGCCGACGCGGCGACCACGACCAGCGGCACGTTCACATAGAACACCGCCTGCCAACCGAACACACTTGTCAGTACGCCGCCGAGCAGCGCACCCAGGCTCAGCCCACCCGCTCCCGACACCGCCCACACGGTCAGCGCTCGGGTCCGCGAATGCCCCTCCTCGAACAGCGTGTTCACAAGCGACAGCGTCGCGGGGAACAGGACCGCGCCGCCCACGCCCTGCACGGCCCGCGCGCCGATCAGTGCCGCCGGCGCGGTGGCGAGGCCGCCCAGCAGCGAGCCGGCGCCGTACAGCGCCAGGCCGAGCACGAACATACGGCGTCTGCCGAGCAGGTCCGCGAGGCGGCCGCCAAGCAGCAGGAGTCCGCCGTACACGACGGCGTACGAGCTGACGACCCACTGCAGCCCGCGGTCGGAGAAGCCGACGTCGCCGGCGATCTCGGGCAGAGCGACGTACACGATCGTGAAGTCGAGCGCGGTGATCAGGCCCGCGAGGGCGAGGAGGGCGAGTGTCCAGGCGGGGCGTGTGAGGTTGGTGGGGCGTACGGGGTTGGCAGGCGACGGCATGAGGCCGACCTCCGGAAATGGCCTCGGGAGTGAGGCGGGCGGCTGGGTCGTTTCCCAGCGTGGGCGCACCGCCGCGGGCTACCCAGGTCCCGACTTTGCCTACGCACCGCGTGATCACCCTCGCACCGTCCCGGTTATGGTCGCGGTGTGGACGCACGTATCGAACTGAGCGAGTTCCTCAAGTCACGCCGCGCCCGTCTGAGTCCGGAGGACGTCGGGCTGCGGGCGTACGGCGGCCGCCGCCGCGTCGCGGGCCTGCGCCGCGAGGAGCTGGCGGGTCTCGCCGGTGTCAGCGTCGCGCACTACACGCGCCTCGAACAGGGCCGGGCCGACAGCGTCTCAGCGGAGATCCTGGCTACGATCGGGAGGGCGTTGCGCCTGGACGAGGACGAGCGGACGTACCTGAACCAACTCGCCAGGCCCGACGCCCGCACCTGCCCCGGGACCACCGTCCCGCCGCGCCCGGGCCTGCGGCACCTGGTGGCGTCCTTCGACGCGACCCCGGCGATCCTGGTCGGGCGGCACACCGAGGTGGTGGCGTGGAACCCGGTCGCGACCGCTCTCTTCGGCGACTTCGCGGCCATGCCCGAGGGCGGTCGCAGCATCTCCGACCTGATCTTCCTCCGGCCGGACATACGCGACATGCACGGCGACAACTGGGAGCGCACGGCGGTCGAACACGTCGCGCACCTGAGGGTGTTGTCCGCCTGCTACCGAGGCGACCCGCGCCTGACCGCACACATCGAGCGGCTGCGCGCGGCCAGTCCCGAGTTCGCACGGATGTGGTCGTCCCATCCCGTCGCACGCACGGGCCACCGCTTCTACCGGCTGCACCACCCCGTCGTCGGCGACCTGGAGTTGTACGGCGAACTCGTGACTCTGCCCGGCGACCTCGACTACAGCGGCCTCGACCTGTTCGCCGCCGAGCCGGGCTCCGCATCCGAGCACGCACTACGCCGCCTGGCCGGCCTGGGCCGCAACGAGAACACCGCCCCGCCCGCGACCGCACCCCCGACCGCAGCCGCGGAACCGCGCTAGCGGTACACCCCGGCCCGGGTCGCACGCGCCTCCCGGCACGACCTCGTCCGCCACGCCGACTTCCGCGGACGGGGCGCGGCCAGATCTCCGAGGAGATCGAACAGGGCGTCTCGAACGACCGGTCGGCGGAGTTCTTCCGCAGCACGGTGGGCACCGTCGGCGTCTCCGTCGGGGTGGAGGTATCGGCCACACCTTCGGCATGGGCGCGAGCACCGGCGTGGAAACCTCCGCGAGCCAGTCCGTCGAACGGGGTCACGCCGGCCGCCACGGCGTGACCACCTTCGAGCACCGGCGGGTCCGCGTGGCCTACGACGTTCCCGCCGGTCACTCCGGCACCCTGCGGTCCGACCTGCACGAACGGCAGGCCAAACCACACACGCAGTAGTCACCGGAGAGCCGGATGACAAGGGAACAGTCACGTCCGGTTCGGCGGGAGGCCGCGCGGAAAAGGACCCGCCTCGGCGCTTCCGAGAGCGCCGTCCACCTCTCCACCATCATGCTTCTGCTTCACCGAGCCGCAGCAAGAACGCGCCCCCGAACAACCCTTCTCGAACGCCCTCCTCGAGGCCGACCCCGCCGGCCGGGCCGCCACCGACCGCTCGCTTCGCCTGTCACAAGTAGGCGCCCTGCACGGTCACTTGGATGAAGCCGGCACGCAGACCGTCGTCTCGCCGATCGGAGGAGAGTTCGAGTTCGTCCCCGAGAACCGCGGTCACGACTCGGAGACGAATGACGCGACGAACATGTCCCGCGCCTGCCGGCCGCCCTTCCCCGTCGACTGGAGCATGGATCAAGCCGTGATGACATCGAAAACTCGGCGGCGCCGTCACCCGCGCCGCGCAGTCGCGCTTTGCCTGAGTGCCTTCGCGCTTTCGCTGAGCGCCCCCGTACCGTCCGCCGGCGCGGACACTCCGGACCACACGACCAGATATGTCGTTCTGACACTGGACGACGAACTGCCGGACGCATACAACACGGACCGGTATCAGACAGCCGTCACGGAACTACGGAAGGCGGCCGGGCACGTCTACCGGGGTGACGTCTACGAAACAATGGGGAAAGCGAGTACGGCGGGACTCGTCGCTCTTCAGTTGAACTCCGCTCACGGCGACCCACTGTGTTGGCTGTACCTGAACCCGCAGAACCTGTACACGGCAGGGTTTCGAGCGAGGAATGGCAAATCCTACGTCTTCTCGGACACCCCCGGGTATGTGGCGGACGAAGTGCGGCGTAACGACGGCGGTGTCGCCCCGATCTTGCTGGGATTGGCGGGAACATACGCCGATCTTCGTAAGAACGTGCCGGCGGAGCCGACCCGAACGGACGTGTACGACATGCGGTCCACCGCATACACCCTGGGCAGTGTCCTCGACGGCCAGAGCGCGAACGGAACAATGCGTCAGCAGGTCTCCCTGGCGATGTTCAAATTCATGGCGGCGTTCTCCGAAGCCGCTCGCTTCCCCCACTACCGCGACGAGTTCTCCGCAGCCCTGGACGGCAGCAGCAACCATTATTATCTCGACGACGAGGCTCTGCGACTGAGGTCGTCCTGGCAGGACATATCGAACTTCGCCCACGCTGTCACCGAAAACCCGAACACCTCCCCACGCTACATACCGGGACTCGGCACAACGCTGCGCGACTGGCAGGACGTACGCACGTACGTCAGGAGCATCAAGGGCAAAGACGGCTAGGTCTCGCCATGGTCCCGCGTCGGTGCAGCGCGGGAGAAGAAGACTTCGGCCGCACGCCACTGCCTCCGATGCCCGTGGGTTACCCGCCCGGAAGTCCAATTCGATCAGATTCGGAGTCCGCAGAGTAATGATGTCAAGAATCCGCAGAAGCAAAATCGTCTCCCGTGCACTCACATGCGTCGTGGTCGCTCTCGCCATCCTTGGGGGTACCGTCCAGCCGTCTTCCGCGGACGTCCGCCCCGGCACGGTAACGTGGGTTACCACCCATATCGTCACCCTGCAAAGCACCGGCCAAGACGGCAGGCAGATATATTACGACACGATAGACGAGATCCGTCGTGTAGCGGGTCATCCCGTCGCCGGTTCACTGAGAGAAACTCAGCCCTACAACGGCGGATTGATCGCACTCGACATCCGCAACGTGGTGAACCAGCGCGTAGGAGTTCTGTTTATCAATCCCCACTCGCTCTACATCGCAGGATTCATGACACGGGAAAACGTCGTCTATTATTTCATGGACGCGAATGCGATCGCCATCTCGGAGATGCGGAACTTCGCTTCGAGCATCGGCGGGCGCGCGGTGGAGGCGGCGATAACCGGTTCGTACGCCGACTGGAACCGTGAGATCGAGCTGACCGGCGGCAGTCCTCAGGAGGCATACGACGCCTCGGATTTCCTTCACGAGGCAGGTCGCCTCTTCGACATCATCCCCTACGAACAAAACCCCCGTTTCCGCAGGATCGTCGCGGACGCCATGAACGCCCTGTCCGCTGCCTATAGCGAAGGCGTACGCTACACGAGCTGGCGCGACCGGGCGGGTAACGCCATGGCCCTGCCGTTCGACGGCAACGAAGCCCGGATCTACACCCCGCAGACTCGGGAACTCCAGACAAGTACGGTGTCCTTCTCCCACTACCTGTACGAATCGCGGGAGATTCTGCGGAACAGCAATCCCGACTACGTTTTGCCGAGGCCGTTCCGTTTCGGCGCGCAGAACGGGACGGTCGAGACCCGCCGACAGATCGAGAAGTACGCCCGACTCTACATCTCGGACATCACGAAATAGCGGCGGCATCCCATGACGGTCCGTCGAGGCTCGCGGCGGACCGTCTCCCTCGGGCCGGGGACGTCCTGACGTCTCTCAGGAGAGGCGTTTTTGATCCCTGTCGCGGACTGTGGGTCCCCGGGGACCGCCGGACGGCGGCAAGCGCCACCCGGACGCCGAAGGGAGCGGGCTGGATTCCCCGCAGCCCGACCAACCGCTCTGAATATTCGACCACTTCGCACAGCGAGAATCCGGACTCCGCCTCGATCAGCGGCCGCAGTTCGTCGATCGCCGCGGCGAACACCGGCTCGCCGGCCGGCAGCCCTCGGCACATGCCGGGCCGCTGTGAACCCTGTCCGGTGAAGACGAACACCGGGCCCGAGTGCTCGGGGGCAACAGCGGTGAACCCCAGACCACCCCGTCCACTGCCTCGTCGGCATCGAACGCACGGGCGCGAAAGGCCAGTTGCCGGCGATCCCGCGCGACGACCGTCGCCGGTACTCCGCGTGCGAACGTCGCTGTGCCAGGGTGTGTGCCACGTCCGGCAGCTTCGAGTGCGCGCCGGGGCCCTCGGACCGGGCGACGAGTCGGGAGACAGCACGGGCCAGGGACTGCGGAGAGTTGCCCGATACCGCGAACAGCCGGAGCACAGCCTCGCGCCACCCGACGAGCACCCGGAGGCGGCGGACCGGTAGGACCGAGCCGGGCAAGTCCTGACCTCGATCAGGACAATTCGTCGGGATGCATGCCCTGGACCTGAATTGCAGGTCGGCGTCGGTGAAGGACATCGAGCGGGTTCGGATCAGTTGCCCGTCGAGCAGGACGTGGACGGTGCGGTGGGAGATCCAGGCGGTGACCGTCCGGCCGACCAATGACGGGCTGAACTTCAGGCTCCACGCGCCCGGCAACGGGTGTGGGGCCGCCGCGAGCGGTCCTTCGGGCCGTCCCGTCCGCCCTCGCGGAATCGTCGCAGCCACGTGTGCAGGGACTGGCGCGACGTGCCGTACCGGCGGGCGACCTCGGCCACCGTCGACCCGTCGAGCACCTCGACCACCGCACGGAACCGATGCTCCACCGTCCAGTCCTCGTGCCCTGCCGCAGGCGATTCCGGTATTTCGATCATGCTCAACGCAACGACGACCGTCAAGAACATCCCCGGACCGCCGAAGACCTCCTGCGACCGTCAATCATGTCCAGCGACTTCCGCGTCAAGGAACTCCTGGGACTGCACACGTCACTCGCCCAACCCCGTGAACACGCCCGCGAGAACGACCGGTCCCACGGCTGAGCGGCGACGAAGAGCTTGCTCCGCAGTTGGGTCGGCTCTCGGAACCCACGCACCGGCCGACACGGCCGCCTCCCCGCAAGAAGGGGACTTTCCCTTCTCGTCACGCGTCCGGCGTCCCGAACAAGAACGGGAAACGTTCCGAACAAGGCGCTGACCAGGCCGGACAGCTCCCGGACTGTCCGGGACGACGATCCGTCCTTGCCTGGTCTCCGGGGATTGGCCAGCCTTTCGTCTTGTCATCGGGATCCATGCACCGGGGGCGCACGTCCGCCCCGACAGCCGAGACCCACACCACGACACGTACAGGAGTAACCGATGAACGGAATCAGGAAGATCACCACCGTCGCGGCCGCCACCGCGATGAGCGTCGGCCTGCTCGCGGTCCCTTACCGTACGTCCGCGTCACGCCCGGCCGGGCAGGGCGGTTCGTGCCTCGGCCGGACGCGTCCGGTGCCCCCGACTCCGGCGGGTCATCGGCGGCGGGCTCGCACCATTTGCGTCCGGGGCGATCCCCGGCGGGTACGGGCCGGCCAGTACGCGGTGCGATGACGACCTCGATCATGTCAGGCGCCCGTCACCCTACGATCACCACGGCGGGCACACCGTCACGACGATCCGGGTGCGCTCCGCAAAGCTCTCGAGGTCGTGGGTCGGGATCGTCCGTAACGTCCCCGTCCGACCCGCGCCGACGACGCCAAGCGCCGGTGTCGTGAACTCCCCCGTCCATGAGTGTGGTTGAGGCCGGTCAAAGTGAAATGAGTACGCGTATTTCCACTCGCCACCGCTACCAGCTCGTCCAAGAACAGGGTCTTTCAGTGGCCGACGGGATCCGCGGAAGTCGGCTTGAACGCCGCAGGCACGATCTCGCCGATCCCGCTCTGCGCTCCCGCACGATCCTGGCCGTTGCAGCCCGGTGGGGTTTCACGGATGGCGCCAACTTCAGCCGCGCTTTTCGAGCTGCATACGGCATGCCTCCCGGAGAGTATCGCCACCTTCACGACTTTGGTGCCGTGCGAGAACTGACAAGAGCCGCGCAGGCCACGACAAGAACTTTCTGACCGTTTCTCGACACACTGGTTCCGGGGAATGACCGATCCTCCTGACTGCGGACGAGCCTTCGTACGGGTGGCTTCGTTCAATACGGACAGTCTGGTGCCCGTTCGGAACAATCGATCGGCCTATGCGGGGTTGGTCGGGCGTGCTCGTGTTCGAAACCCCAATCACAACACACGATTCGGCACCCACGAACGAGAGGAGGTGCGTCGACGGTGACGACGATGTCGCTCGAACGGAAGTTCGCCATCGGCGTGGCGGGACTGTCCGCGTGGAGCTGGGCGATCGGTGCGCGTGCGAGGCGCGCCGGCAGGCGCCGACGCGAGGCGGAGTTCTCCGTGATGCCGCGCGGGGACGGCACCGTGGTCGAAGTCGATCAACGGCGCCCGCCGGACGCCGCGTTCGGCGTGGTCTTCTTCAACGGACTCGGCCTGCCACACGAGGAGTGGACCGGTGTTCGCCGGTACCTGCCCGAGACCGCCGCACACGTCGGTTACAACCGGCCCGGCCACGGCCTCAGCAGCCCGCGCGACGGGGTCACTCTGGAAGAACAGTTCGAGATCGTGGACGAGCTGCGCGACCGCTACCTCGACGGGTTGCCGGTCGTCCTCGTCGGGCACTCGCTCGGGGGCCACCTGGCCGCCGCGTACGCCGAACTTCGCGGTGACACGGGGCTGTCCCACGTCGTCATGGTGGATCCCACCGTCACCGCCGACCTCCGGGCCCGGGCCGGCGACTCCGCCGACGCGTGGACACGGCAACGGCTGTTGATGGAACGCGTGTGGGCAGTGGCGGGGCTCAACGTCCTGCGGCCTCTCGGATCGTTCGGAGGACACTTCTCCGACGAGATCAGGGCCGGCCTCACCCAGTATCACGCGCTGCCTCGCACATGGGCCACCGCCTACCGGGAGTACCTGGCCGCGCATTCCTACCGACCGGTCCGCGGCCTCGGCGTGCCGTTGCACGTGGTGACCGCCCTCAAGGGCACGATCGCCGAGCGCCATCTGGCCTCGCAGCAACGGATGCTGGCGCTGTCGGAGCGTTCCCGACATCACGTGTACGAGGGCGTCGACCACATGGGCGTCGTCGCCGACGAGAGGTGTGCGAAGGCTCTCGCGCACCTGGCCTCCCCCGAGAGCCGGCCGTGAACGGGCAACGCGCCGTGTACGCGGCGGTATCCACGGGGCTCGCCGTGTGGCTCGTCAACACCGCCGCCGGGCAACTTCCGGACCAACGGTTCGACCACCTGCTCGAAAAGGGGCCGCTGCGCCTCCTGCGGGCACCCAACTGGCGCTTCTTCGGGCCCAATCCCGGGGTGTCGGACATGCATCTGCTCTACCGCGACATCGTCGACGGCGCGGCGACTCCCTGGTCGGAGATCGAGGCGATCCGAGAGCGGCCCTGGTACAGCCTGTTCTGGAACGCGGGCAACCGAGTCCCCAAGGTCGTCTTCGACGCTCTCCAAATCATCGTCAAGGCGGCCCACGAGTCCGGCTCCGAGATGCCCAACCTCGTCGCCAGCTCCGGCTACCGACTCATACGGCGCTACCTGACGACGTGCGTCGCACACGAACCAGGTGCCCAACACACGCAGTTCATGATGTTGCAGGGGCATCCCGAGACCGCCGAACGGTACCGGGTGCAGCCCATGTTCGCCTCCGAGCACATACCACTCAAGCCCGCGCAACCGCCGGCCGACACCCCCGCGGCCGTCCCTGCGCGGTAGGTCGCGTCGACCGGGGATTCCGCCCTCAGGCCGCCGTGCGCGCTGGTCGCCTGCGCGCGTGAGGACGGAATCCCCAGCCGAAGCGGGCGCCTGACGCGCCGCTGGGGAGTGGTCGACGTCATGTCCGAGCACCATCGAGGAGATCCGTCACCGGATCCACAAGAAAGGTATGGATCGAATGTCTCTCGTAACCGAGTTCGCGAACGAACGCCTGATCGAGGTGTCGCCGGGGCTGCTCACGGCGGCCGATGTCGCCACGGGGCTGGAGTCCCCTGCCGACCCCGTGATGGCCACCTTCCTGACCGTCACCTGCCCCGAAGTGGTCGCCCTCGTCGGCGCCGCGACCGGGGCGCTGGCGGCGAACGTCTACAACTATGTCTCCCGCAACGGCTGACACCCGGCCGACGGCCTGAACACCGCCGGTCCGGCATTCGGGACCGCCGACCCCGACGCGCACGCGCGTCGGGGTCGGCGGTACCCGCCCTTGTACCGGACATGCGCACGTGCCGTACCCGTGCCCGACCGTTGCCCACTGCGAGACCGCAAGGAGAACCCGTGCTCCGTCGTCTGGCCCGGAGGGCCGCGTCCCTTACCCCGCCGGACCCCGCCGTCACCGCGCGCCGACTCGCCTCCGCCGGGACACTCATCGCCGCACTGGAGACGCTCAGCCGGCACGAACGTTTCGCGAAGGGTGATCTACTGGGGAGTCAGATCGACGCCTTGGAACCGGAGTTCGCCACGCGGCTGCCCGGCCTGCATCGTGCGCTGGCGTCGACGGCGTTCCCGTACGCCCTTTTCGGCGCGCAGGCCGCGATATCCGCGGCCACCCTGATCTGGCCGAGAAACCGTGCGCTCCGCGTCGTGGGCGGCGCCACTCTGGCCGCCCTGCAGAGCGTGCAGGCCCAGGTCATCCCCTTCGGCCGGGACGGTGCCGACCAGTTGCAGATGGTCATCAACGTCACCATGGCCTCCACCGGGCTGATCGCCGACCGCGCACGGGCCGACGATCTCGCGATGCGCACCCTCGCGCTGGAGACCACGATCTCCTACGTGTCCTCGGGACTGGTGAAACTCGTCTCCCCGGTCTGGCTGAAGGGGGAAGCCGTGGCGGGAGTGATCCGCACCAAGAACTACGGAGACCCCCGTGCGCACAAGGTCCTGTCCCGCTACCCGACGCTCGCCAAGGCACTGTGCTGGGGCACGATCGTCATCGAGTGCGGGTTCCCCCTCATCTATGTGCTCCCCAAGCCCGCGGCCCGCGTCTACCTCGGCACGATGACGGCGTTCCACATCGGCATCGGCGAATTCATGGGGCTCAACCGCTTCGTCCTCGCGTTCGGCGCCACACACCCGGCAATTCACTACGTGCTGACCCGACGTAGGTGCGAACTGGCCGTCGAACCG
Source organism: Embleya sp. NPDC056575 (assembly GCF_042793325.1). Taxonomy (NCBI): domain Bacteria; kingdom Bacillati; phylum Actinomycetota; class Actinomycetes; order Kitasatosporales; family Streptomycetaceae; genus Embleya; species Embleya sp. NPDC056575. Next base: position 165,181 of record NZ_JBHTVA010000006.1, on the reverse strand, counting down.
CAGCCGGTGGCGCGTCCAGACGCGCCGGCCCGGCGCACCGTATCCCGGCCCACAACGCCTCGGCCCGTCGCGGCACCCGTCGCCTGAACCGCGACCGATCACGGAAACGGAGAACTCATGACGATCGCGGACAACGGCTACGGCAGGCAGTTCGGCGCCTGGTACGACCGCATGTTCCAAGACGAAGCCGCGACCCGGACCACCGTCACCGCCCTGGCTTCGCTGCACCCCGAACCCGACTGGGGCACACTGGAATTGGGCGTCGGCACCGGCCGCATCGCGCTGCCGCTGTCGCACCGCGTCGGCCCGATCACCGGAGTGGACTCCTCGCCCGAGATGTTGGCGGTGCTGGAGAAGAAGCCCGACGAGGGAATGGTGACCGCCGTTCTCGGCGACATCCGCACCTATGCCGACGATCGGCAATATGGCCTCGTCTACTGCGTCTGCGCCACCCTCGCCCTGGTCCTCGACCCCGACGGACAGCGGGAGGCCGTCGCGCGCGCGGCGGCGCGATTGCGGCCCGGCGGCAGACTGTTGGTCGAGACGCACAACCGTCCCGGTGTCGAGGCACTCCACCAGGGGCAGGCGCGCACGACGATTTTCATGCCGTACCCCGACCCGGACACCGGCGTCCAGTTGAACGCCACACTCCTCGCCGGGAACCGCATCTGGCAGGTGTCCACCATCCTCTTCGAAGCCGACGGCACCCACCGCATCGGCACCGAGATCGCGCACCTGCTCACGCCCGACGAAGTGGACGCCTACGCGGAAAGCGCCGGGCTGCGGCCCGACGGGCACTTCGGCGACTGGCGGCTGCACGAGTACGCCCCCGAGGGCGGGGTCTTCGTCGCCTCCTACACCAAGCCGGCATGAACCTCCGCGAGACGGTGCGCCGGCACCGCGTTCTGTTGCTCGCGGGCCTGGTCATGAGCCTGGTCGGCGCCGCGGCCAAGCTCGCCCAGCCGTGGATGTTGGGCCGCCTGATCAAGGCCGTCGCCCTCGACGCGTCGCTCGTCGGGCCCATCACGCTGATCGTGTTGTTCTTCGTCGCGGATGCCATCCTCGCCGCGGGACAGGCCTACGCGATCGGCCGCGCCGGGGAGAACATCGTCTACGACGCCCGACGCGACCTCGGCGGTCGCCTGCTGCGCAGCCGAATCCCGGACTTCTCCCGCCTGGAGCACGGCGACGTCTTCGCGCGGGTCGTGTCCGACACGTCCATCGCGTGCCTGGTCGTCGCCCAGTCGACGACCCAACTGGTCACCTCGGTCTTCATGCTGGTCGGCGGCATCGTCCTGATGGCCAGGATCGACTGGCAACTGCTGCTCGTCACCGTCGGCTGCCTCGGTCTGGCCGCCGGTTGCGCGCTGCTTCTCGCCCGCCGGCTGCGCATCGCCGCGCTCCAAAGCCGCGAGTCCGTGGGGGCGTTCGGCTCCGGGCTGCAACGGGTGCTGGGCGCGCTCACCACGGTCAAGGCGTCGCGCGCCGAGCAGCGGGAGACCGAGGAACTCGCCCGCCTCGCGGATGGTGCGCGGCGCAGCGGGATCCGCGTCGCCGGGTTCGGCTCCTTGCTCGCCCCGGCGATGAACATCGGTACCCAGCTCACCCTCGCCTCCGTCATGTGCTGGGGCATGGCTCGCGTGGCCACGGGCTCGCTACCCGCCGCGGACCTGACCGCATTCGTGACGTACCTGTTCTATCTGGTAACACCGCTGGTCCTGCTGTTCCTGTCGATCGGCCAGATCCAGCAGGGGCGCGCGGCGATCCAACGCGTCGGGGAACTGGGCACGATCCCGCAGGAGGAACACGAGGAGGAGCCGCGGCACGACTGGGTCGAACCGAGCGGAGGCGGCGAGACGTCCGCGAGGCGATGGACGGGCGAGCCCGCTGGTGGGCCGTCGGAGTCGGCATCCGCGGTCGAGTTCGACCGGGTCCGTTTCGCGTACCACGCCGACGCTCCCGTGCTGCGGGGCGTGTCCTTCACCGCACCGCGTCGCGGACTGACCGCGATCGTCGGCGGCTCCGGTGCCGGGAAGACGACCCTGTTCCAGCTCGTCGAGCGCTTCCACCGGCCCGATGCGGGCACGATCCGCGTCGCGGGCCGCGACATCGCCGCCTGCCCGCTCGCCGAACTGCGCTCCCGGGTCGGCTACGTCGAACAGGACGCGCCGCTGCTTCGCGGCACGATCCGAGACAACCTGACGTACGCGAACCCGGACCCCGAACCTGCCGAGATCCACCGCGCGTTGCGGCTGGCCGGGCTGGACGACTTCGTCGCCGACCTTCCCAACGGGCTCGACACCGAACTCGGCGAGCGCGGCGCCGGGTTGTCCGGCGGCCAGCGGCAACGGCTCGCCATTGCACGTACGCTGGTGCAACGACCGGAGGTGGTCCTGCTGGACGAAGCCACCGCGCATCTCGACAGCGACACCGAGGCTGCCCTGCGGGACACCATGACCGAAGTCTCACGGGAATGCGCGGTATTGGCCATCGCGCACCGACTGTCCACGATCGTGCGCGCCGACCGCATTATCGTGCTGGAGAACGGCGGGGTGCGAGCCGTCGGCACGCATCGGGAGTTGCTCGTGTCCGACGAGGTCTACCGGCGGCTTGCCGGAGGGCAGTTCGCTACGCTGGAGGCGCCGGCATGACCCGCCCGGATGTCGCCGTCGTCGGCAGCGGCCCCAACGGCCTCGCCGCCGCCGTCACGATGGCCCGAGCCGGGCTCACCGTTCACGTCCACGAACAGGCCGACACCATCGGTGGCGGCCTGCGCGGCGAGGCACTCTTCGACCCGGTGATCCGGCACGACCTTTGCGCGGCCGTACACCCCATGGCTGCGGCCTCGCCCTTCTTCCGCGAGTTCGACCTCGTGTCGCGCGGCGTCGCGCTGACAGCGCCCGCGATCTCGTACGCGCACCCCCTCGACGGGGGTGCCGCCGCCCTCGCGCACCGCGACCTCGACCTCACCTGCGACGGGCTCGGCCCGGACGGGCCGCGCTGGCGACGGCTGATGGAACCGCTGATCCGACGCGGCTTGGGGGTCACCGACCTTCTCCTGTCCGATCTGCGCTCCCTGCCACCGGACCTCATCGCCCCTGCGCTGCTCGGCCCGCGCGTGCTCGGGCACTTCACGCGCGTGAACGGCCTGCGAACCGAACCGGCCCGAGCGCTGCTCACCGGCGTCGCGGCCCACGCCGTCGGCCGACTGCCCAGCCTGCCCGCAGGCACTGTCGCGCTGTTGCTGGGGCACTTGGCCCACACAACCGGCTGGCCGGTGCCGCACGGAGGCAGCGCCCGCATCGCCGAAGCCCTGACCGACGACCTGCGGGCGCACGGCGGCACCGTGTTCACCGGGCACCGGGTCACCGACCTCGCGGAACTCGACGCCCGCGTCGTGCTGCTCGACACCACACCGCGCGGACTCCTCGCGCTGGCCGGGGACCGCCTCCCGCAGCGCCACCGCCGGGCGTTGGACCGCTTCCGGTACGGACCGGGCGCCGCGAAGGCGGACTTCCTCGTCGGTGAGCCGATCCCCTGGACCCATCCCGACGTCGGCCGCGCCGGGACCGTCCACCTGGGCGGAACGCGCGGCGAAATCCTCGCGACCGAGAACGCGGCGGCCCTGGGACGGGCGGCCCCAGAGCCGTTCGTGCTCGTTGTCGATCCGGCCGTGACGGACCCCGACCGCGCGGTAGCGGGTCACCGCCCGGTGTGGGCGTACGCTCACGTGCCGAATGGGGACGTACGCGACCCGGTCGCGCTGATCACCCGCCGGATCGAGCGGTATGCGCCCGGGTTCACGGACACGGTGATCGCGGCGCGGGGTATGTCGGCGGCCGCATACGAGGCGTACAACCCGAACTACCCCGGCGGCGACATCGGGGCGGGCGCCGTGACGCTTGCGCAGTCACTGTTCCGGCCGGTGCCCGCGTGGCATCCGTACCGCACTCCCCTGCCCGGCGTGTACCTCTGCTCCGCTTCCACACCGCCCGGCCCGGGAGTGCACGGCATGTGCGGCCACTTGGCCGCCCGAGCCGCGCTGCGGCGCGAGTTCGGCATCACCTCCACTCCTGGCCTCGCGCCCGCCGCGGGACGGCGCGGGGGGTAGTCGGCGGGTCCGAGTCAACGGTGGAAGAGGCCAATGAGCCTGTGAGGTTGGTTGGTGTGTGGTGTGTGGTGGGTGCGGGCTGGGGTGGGGTGGTGCAGGTTGGGTGAGAACGTTTCGTGGGCGTCCGGGCCAGGGCCGTGAGGGGCTTGTCCTCGGAGTGTCGCAGCTTTGTTGGAAAGGCTCGGGTGTGGCAGACCCACCGGGCAGCCGGCCAAGGTCGAACTCCGCGACGTATTCAACGCGATCCTCTACGTCAATCGAACCGGAATCCCCTGGAAATACCTCCCGCCCGACTTCCCGAACCGCGTGGCTGGCGATCGCGCTTCCTGGTGTTGCTGCTCGTACTCGACTGGTGGCACGTAGTCGAGCGCCGAGTGCAGGCGTTCCTCGTTGTACCAGCCGACCCATTGAACAACGGGACCGCCTGAACAACCGAAGAACGACTCTACGAAACCCGGGTCAGCTCAGGTCGGGCACGGACGGCGACTATGACCGGGCATGCGAGGTGATGGATTGCGTCGGAAACCTCGCACTGCCTGACGGAGCAGAGGCACTGCTCCTCGGGGATGAACCCCTGTCGACGGCCTACCTTCCCGAGTTCCGAGTCATCGTCCGCTGGTACTACGCGGAGAGCGAGGATGGTGTCGCCGACATCATCCGGGCCGGGCTTCCCACCGCCGAGTGGGAACAGGGGCCCGTATTAAGCGTCTCTGGCGAGCTCGTGATGTTCGATGCCGCCCATGTCGGCGCCGAGGTCGGGACGCTCACGGACGGTGTCGTTCTCGAACTCGCAGCCGGCCACTACCAGGTGGACTCGGCAAACATCGAACCTGATGACCTGATGACCTGACGTCCTTTCGCGTTCGCCGGTTTGTCGAGCGGCATCGGATGACACCTTCTCGATCCGGGCAGCGACGCCACCACGGACCGAACGGAAAGCTCGGACTCTCCCGCGCGATCGCATCATCCGCGCGGGTGTTCCCGCGCCGGAGGAATCGGGTTCGGACGAAGGAGCGTCGATATGGGCGATTACCGGCGATGTGCCTATATCGGGGTCCGGTACCAGCGTCGGTGCACGTACGGCTCCACGAGGAGGATTCCACTGCCCGCGGTCGCCGCGACGGCGGCGCCTGCGGGTGTTCCCCACCCGGCCGCGACGACGCCGCCCGCGACGATCAGTGGTCGCGCCATGGTCAGCGGGCCGAGTCCGGCGAGGATGGCGAACGTGGCGAGGCGGAACGAGCCGGTGAGGTAGCAGAGCATCGAGGCCGCGACGATCCCGGCGTAGGGCAGCAGGACCGCGAGCATCCGCCATGCGGCCGCGTCGAGTTCGGCGTACCGGGCGGCGTGGTCGTCGGCCGCGCCGAGTAGGGCCAAGGCCACGGCGGCGCTCGCGGCGAGTACCAGCGCGCCCGCCGGCAGGCCGCGTCGGGCGGCTCGCAGGTCGGCGGCACGGCGACGGATGCGGCCGTTGCGGCCGTTGGAGGCCCGGTAGCCGGCCAGTGCCGCGTCGATCATGCCGAGGGCGACCAGCAGCGCCACGCTCATCCGGTCGCCCCCTGGAGCCTGCGGGCGTCCTTGCCGAGGGCGGCGCGCAGCGGGGCGAGGAGGTCGGGGCGGACGCCGAGTATCGGGCGCAGTGTCGTGCACAGGGGGTTGCTGCGTCCTGTGGGTTCGTGGATGAGCGGTACGAGTGGGTGCGCGGCTCGGGCGGCGTGCAGGAGGGTGGTGTCGTCGTGGGCGCGGCGGGCGGAGGTGGTGCCGTCGTGGCGTCCGAGGGGGTCGCGCATGCGGGCGCGGTGGAAGAGCCAGGCGCCGAAGGGGGCGATGCGGGTGGTGGCGATGTCGTAGTGGCAGAAGGCGACGGTGCCGGGGGTTGCCTGGGCGGCGAAGAAGGCGTGGAGGTCGGGGCCGCGGAAGTGGTGCAGGAGGCCGGTGGAGATGTAGACCGTCGCCGCACGCGTGGCGGCACCCTGAGCGGTGGTCGCCTCGGGGGTGGTGTCGTCGAGCCGGAAGGCGTTCGCGCGTACGAACCGGCAGGGGAGTTGTTCGTCGTCGGCGAGGCGGGTCGCCTCGGTGATCAGTGCGGCGTGCAGGTCGGCGCCGACCAACTCGACGTCGGGGCCCAGCACTTCGTGGGCGGCGAGCCACCGCACGACATGGCCGAGGCCGCAGCCGACGTCGACGACGCGGATGCGATCGGGCGCGCCCGGGGTGGAGCGGATCGCGGTGAGCAGCGGCCCCAGCAGGTGGGCGAGGCGTTCGGGGATGCGCAGTTCCTCGCTCAGGCGCTGGAGTTCGGTGTGCACGGCGACCAGGCGCCGGTCGACGTACGCCGGATCGAGCAGGCCCCCGTCGAGCACCGGCAGCCGCGCGGCGATCCGCGCGCCCCGGGCCTGACCCGCGGCGCGCAGGGTGGCGACCACGTCGGCGCGCGCGACCGGGACCCGCTCGAGCGAGCCGGGCGCGTGGGCGACGATCAGGTCGGAGACTTCGAGACGGGACACCGGAGCACGATACGCCGCAGGTCCCGCGCCGGGCGGTGAAGTCGCCTCGGGAATGGGGCGTTTCGTCGGACTCCTCGGCGCCTTCCTGTTCGTCGGGCTCATCGTCCGCCGGCGCTTCGCGGAAAGCGAGGGAGGACGGTGTCGCCGACATCGTCCGGGCCGGGCTTCCCACCGCCGAGTGGGACGAGGGGCCCGTGCTGGGCACCACCGGCGAGCGCGTGATGTTCGATGCCGCCTACTCCGGCTCCGAGGCCGGAACGCACACGGACAGTGCCGCTCTCGAACTCGCAATGGGCCGTCACCGCGTGGACTCGGCAAGCATCGATCCCGACGACGAGCCGTCCCTTTCGCGTTCACCGGGTCGCCGAGCTGATCTGATGCGACGTTGTCAGGTTTTGAGGATGTCGCTGCTGAGGATCATTCCAGCAGGATCAATTTGCGCCCGAGTCCGAACCCGGCTCGACCGTAGGCCGGGCTGAGCCCGCAGTGGAGCTGCGGCAGCGTCGAATCGGCAGGGGAAGCAGCCTGTGCCGCCGAAGGGTGATGTTGCCGAGGTCCGGATCCACTTGCGTGGAGCCGTGACGCAAAGTCAGGAGTTCGGCATCTCGTCTTCCCGGGGCTGGACTTGGGCCTCGATGATCCTCCGGGTATGGGTGATGCCGCGTCGCCATCGGGGACCGTCGCCGGTCTCGTCCCAGAGGTCGGCGACTTCGGAATCCGTGGCCAGGACCCGGCCGAGTGCTTCGACCGCAAGCGCGCGCAGGTCGAAGGAGAGCGGCGGGACGGACCCCTGGGGGCCGTGGCAGGAGTCGATCGGCACTCCGGCGGGACATTGGGCTGCGATCAGTGCGGCGGCGGCGACGGCTTCGGTCCCTTCGAAGGCATCGAGGTAGCCGTGTGTGGCGATCGCGGTGGTGAGTGCGTTGCGGATGATGCCTTCGCGGTCCGCTGCGGGAGCTTCGTCCAAGGTGTCGGCGAAGTCGGCGCCCATGTCGTTGTCGAAGGGACCGATGTCCCAGGTGCCCATGCCGTTCCTCTCACGTTGCTCTTTCGCCGACGTTCGCATGAGTCACCGACACGCGGCTCATGACGCGATCACAGGTCCCACCCGGACCGACCGGGGGGCCGCGACGGCCGGGCGTCAGGGATCGGTGCGCCGAACGCTGCGCGCGCAGGCCTTCACGGTCGTGGCCGCGGTGTCGAGGAAGAGCGTGAATACCCAGGCTCGATCGGCGGTCCCGCGCCCAGGCGCAGCGGCCGGTGTTCCTCGTGTTCGAGGATGGTGACCGTTTCGGCGAGGCCGAGTGTCGCGAGGTTGCGCCGGCGGGGGTGTCGGAGTCGGCTCCGGTAGGTGCGTAGGAGTCGGTCGGGGGGATTGCGCCGTCCCACAGCTCGAACGTGCCTCAGGACAGGAGGGCTTGGCGTGCGGGGCCGCAGGCCGGTGTCTGCCCGGCGAGCATCCCCGCGAGGTCGTCGCGCCTCACGTGCGGGCCGTGTCGATGCCGAGGGCGCCGGGTGGCGGCCGGTCGTTGCCGAGATTCGGCGATCCATCCCGGGCCCATGTCGAGCGGAACGGACACGACGATCCCGGTGTCGGGGCCGTCGTGGACCTCGACGACGTAGGGGTCGTCGGCGACGAGGCGCAGGTACGCGGTGCGTCCCGACCCCGGTCAGTCGGCGGTGAACGGCTCTTCGCGGTCCGCGTGTTCGGCGTTTTACACGGCGTCCTGAATCCTCTCCCAGTCGGCCAGATCTGGCAGCGATCACGGGGAGTCGCCACGGTCGGTCACTGGCACTCGGTTCCGAACCGCGAGCCGGTGCGCGCTCCCGCCGCGCTACGCCATGTGACGCTCCGTCACATCGTGTTCTGTCGGACTGGCTCGCCCTGGACAGGACACTGACGAGTCGCACTCATGCGGTGCCGTCTCGGGATGCGGGTCGAGGGGCTCCCGACGACACGTAGCGGTGGCCCCAGTTTGAAAAGGCGGGGTCAGTCGTCGCTGGGCGTCATGTCGTATTCGCCGACGTCCAGATCCGCGCCGGTTGCGGCAAGGAAGTCCACCACCGCGCGGTCCAGGCGCCGGCCGAAGAGGTTCGTGTCGTCCACCGAGCTGGAGGGCTTCTCGTCATGCCGGTTGAAGAAGCGTTCGACCTGGAGAATCGTGCCCCGGGGCCTTCTTCGGTTGCGAGACGGGTTGTCAAGAGCGTTTTGTTCCTGCATGAGTGCAATATGGCTTCGCAGCGTTGGATTGATCCGCAAGGTTGGGACCGTAGGCGTCTCTCGTGACGGAAGCGGCTCAAGACGCTCCGAATCTGTCCGGTTCGCTACCTTCACTCCTGTCTGATCCCACGACGCCCCGGTCCGCCCCCGTTCACACCTTGGGCAGGTCGGCCGCCGGGCGCTACCAACGAGGCATGACCGGACATCGGCGCTATCCCAGTGATCCGTCCGACGCCCGTTGGAAGTTGCTCGAACCAACCCTGTCGGCCTGGCGGGCCGAACGCCGGGGCAACGGACTGGACTTCGGACGCCCACCCGAGCACGATCTGCGTCGCATCATGGAAGCGATTCCGTACGTCGACCGCACGGGGATCCCCTGGCGATACCTTCCCCGCGACTTCCCACCATGGGAAACCACCTACGGCTACTTCGCCCACTGGCAGAGGGACGGCATCCTCGAGAAGCTCAACGGGGTCCTGCGGCGCCTGGTTCGCGAACGGGAGGGCCGCGACGCGGAACCGAGCGCGTGCGTGTTGGACGCGCAGAGCGTCAAGACCTCCGCCAACGTCCCCACCGCAGGCCAGGGCATCGACGCCGGCAAGAGGATCGTGGGAAGGAAACGCCACGTCGGCGTCGACACCGTCGGCCTCCTGCTCGCCGTGTGGGTCACCGCCGCGAGCGTCTCCGACAACGCCGGCGGCATCCACCTGCTCTCCGCGATCGCCGCCGCCCACCCGCGCGTCACCAAGGCCTGGGTCGACGCCGGCTCCCGCACCAAGACGATCGAGCACGGCGCGACCTTGGGCATCGATGTCCGGGTCGTGCAACGCGACCCCACCGTCAAGGGATTCAGGACCCTCCCCAGACGTTGGATCGTGGAGCGGACCTTGGGATGGCTCATGCAGCACCGCCGTCTCGCCCGCGACTACGAAACCCACCCACACCGGTCCGAAGCAATGATCCACCTCGCCATGATCGACCTCATGAGCAGACGACTCACCCACGAGAACACCCCGAACTGGCGCGACCCCTGAACCCGGAACCAAACACGATTCACAGGACAAAACGCTCTTTCAGAGGGCGTCTGAGAAGGGTTTTTCAGGGAAGCTGACTTGGTAGTCGCTTCTCTCGGGGGATGCGGGTCATGGTCGGGCCACGTGCCGTGTATGGAACGGATCTGTCCGATGTGGAGTGGAAGGTCCTGGCTCCCCTCGTGCCGCCGCCGAGGCCGGGTGGTCGACCGCCCAAGCACCCTCGGCGCGAGATCCTCAGCGCTTTGTCGTATTGGCTTCGGGCCGGCTGCGCGTGGCGCCTGCTTCCGCACGACTTCCCGCCGTATCAGACGGTCTACCACTACTGGCGAACGTGGCGGATCGAGGGCCGGTGGGAAGCGATCCCGGCGACGCTCCGCGAGCGGGAACGCGTCCGTCCGGACCGTGATCCCACACCGAGCGCCGGGATCGTGGACAGCCGGAGCGTCAAGGGCACGGAACGGGGCGGATGGCACGGATACGACGGCGGGAAGAAGGTGACGGGCGTCAAGCGTCACCTCCTGGTCGACACGCTCGGGCTGGTCATGGCGGTCTGCATCAGTCCCGCGAACGTCGACGACCGCGACGGTGCCGAAGTCCTTCTCGCCCGCGCCGCCGGCAAGTTCCCGCGACTTCGGTACCTGTGGGCCGACCGGGGTTACCGCGGCCGGGACTTCGCGGACGGCATCCGCGAAACCCACGGGATCACCATCGGGGTCGTCCAACGCCGCGACGGCGGCTTCCGAAGCACCCGGGCCCCGGCCGGGGCCCGCCACGAGAGGTACCCCCGTTCGCCCTGGTCCCCCGCCGGTGGGTCGTCGAGAGAACCTTCGCCTGGCTGGGACGGTACCGGCGACTGTCCAAGGACTACGAATATTGCCTCGGCAGTTCCGAAAGCGCCGTCTACCTCGCCACCATCATGCTTCTGCTCCACCGAACCGGAGCAAGAACGCGCTCCTGAGCAACCCTTCTCAGACGCCCTCTACTGCCGGGCTGTCGCCGGTACTCGGGCATGACCCACATCGGAACCGGCGCCCACGGGCTACCTTGTTTTTCGAGACGTCTGCCAGGGTGCCGGCGTCGGCCTGGCCCGCCCCGTGCCCTGATGAGCGGCTCGTCCGCCGTTCGGCGGCGTGACCCATCACAGTTCTGACACGGAACCCAGGGTCGGGTCAGCCGTGCTTGCGGAGGCGGGACCTGCGGTTGGCGAGCATGGTGACTGGGCAGATGCCGACCGCGCCGGTGAGGAGCGGGAGCGGGCCCAGGGCCGCGAGGGTCCACCAGCCGCCGCCGAGTGTCGCGCCGGCGGCGATCATGGCGGTGCCGGCGGCGATGCGCAGGACCCGTCCCGGCGGGCTGCTCATGAAGGCGAGGAAGGTCACCCGCTGCTCTTGGTCCCGGCGTCGGGTACGGCTGGTCACGCGACGAGGGCGGCGAGGGCCGCGTCGAGGCGGCCGGCCGCCTCGCGGGCGACCGGCTCCAGGTCCGCGTCGCCGCTGAGCGCGACCATGGTCATGGGGTCCAGTGCCTGGACGAGGGTGCGCTCGCCGTCGCGGCGCACGACCACGTTGCACGGCAGCAGCAGCCCGATGGCGCGATCGGCGTCCAGAGCGCGGTGGGCGAGCGCCGGGTTGCAGGCACCGAGGATCAGGTAGTCCTCCATCTCGGCGCCGAGCTTGGCCCGGAGCGTCGCGGTGACGTCGATCTCGGTGAGCACGCCGAACCCGTGGGCGGCGAGCGCGTCGCGTACCGCGGCGACGGTGGTGGTGAAGTCGGTGTCGACGCTCACGGTGCGGTCATAGCCCATGTCAGGCCTCCTTCGGTGAACCCCGAGCAGCCCCAATATACCCCCACCCGTATTTTTGTATACCGGTGGGGGTATCGACTACCGTTGTCTTGAACGTACCCCCGGGGGTATCCATCAGGAGGCTTTGTGACGACCACCGACCCCACCCGCGCCACGGCGCGGAACGCGACCGCGCCGCAGCCCGGCGCCGCCGCCGACCCGCCGACGCGTCTCGGGCTCCTCGGGCGCCTCGGCGTCCTCGCCGCCGGGCGCCTGCGCCTGGTCGCGGTGCTGTGGCTGGCACTGGTCGCCGGACTGGGCGCGTTCGCCCCGCAGGTCACCTCCGCCCTCGCCGGCGCGGGCTGGCAGGCGAACGGCTCGGAGTCCGTCGAGGTGCGCGACCTGGCCCAGGCGCACTTCGGCGGGAACGCCTCCTCGGCGCTCCAGGTGGTCGTCGCGGCCGACCGTCCGGTCGACGACCCGTCCGTACGCGCCGTCGTCGACCGCGCCACCGTCCTACTGCGCGCGGACTCCCGCATCGCGGAGGTCATCCCGCCACAGAGCGGCGTCACCATCAGCCCCGACGGGCGCACCGCGATCCTGCTCGCCGGCGCCCGGGCCGACACCAACGACATGGTCCGGGCCGCCGACGACCTCAAGAGGCCGCTCGCCGCCCTGTCCGGCGGCGGCGTCGAGGTCTCCGCGACCGGGGCCTCGGTCCTGTGGAGCGACTTCAACAAGGCCAACCACGACGCGATGATCAAGTCCGAGATGCTGTCCTGGCCCGTCACCCTCGCGATCCTGGTCCTCGCGTTCGGATCGCTGGTGGCGGCCGGACTGCCGTTGCTGCTCACCCTCGCGGGACTCGCCGCGTCCGCCGGAGCGCTGGTACTGCTCAACCACGTCACGCCCACGTCGGTGTGGGCGATGAACTTCGCGATGATGTTCGCCCTGGCACTCGGCATCGACTACGCGCTGTTCCTCGTGGTCCGGTTCCGCGCGGCCCTGGCCCGGCACGGCGACGGGCGACGCGCGGTCGGCGAAACCATGGACACCGCCGGCAAGGCCGTCCTGCTGTCCGGCGCGACCGTGCTGGTGAGCCTGTCCGCGGTGATGCTCGTCCCGGCCCCCGCGTTCCGCTCCATGGCGCTGGGCATCATGCTGGCCGTCGCCTTCGTCCTCGCCGCCACCCTCACACTGCTCCCCACCGTGCTGGGCCGCCTCGGCCACAAGGTCAACGCCGCCGCCCCGCCCTGGACCCGCCGCAACGCCGACCGGGCCGGCGCCTCCGTCGCGTTCACCTCTTGGGGCGAGCGGCTGTGGCGCCACCCGCTGCGCTACGGCCTCCCCGCCCTGCTGGTCCTGATCGCCCTCGCGGCCCCGATCATCGGGCTGCGCACCGCCATGCCGTCCATCACGGTGGTCCCCGAGGACTCTTCGGCCCGCACCGGATACACCGCCGTCCAGCAGGCGTTCGGCCGCGGCGCCCCCGGCATGCTCCAGATCGTCACGCCCACGGCCGCGGCCGACGCCACCGCCGCCGCGCTCGCCGGCGACCCAGGCATCGCCGCGGTCATGCCCGCCCGGCACGCGGACGACGGCTCCGCCCTGACCCTGCTCCAGGCCATGCCGGCCGTCGACCCGTCCGACCCGCACCTGGCCGACACCGTGGACCGCCTGCGCGGCACCCTCCCCGACGACGCGAAGATCGGGGGCGCGGCCGTGGAGAACCTCGACCTCCAGGCCACCCTCGACGCCAAGACCCCGCTCGTCCTGGGCGTCGTCCTCGGACTCGGCTTCCTCCTGCTGGTCCTCGCCCTCCAGGCCCCGCTCGCCGCGCTGCTGGGCACCGCCACCAGCCTGCTCGCCACCGCCGCCGCGTTCGGCGCCGCGCGCCTGATCTTCCAGGACGGCCACGGTTCCGGCTTCCTCGGCTTCACCCCCCAGGGCTTCCTCGACGGTTGGGCCCCGGTGTTCTTCTTCGCGATGATCTTCGCCATCGCCATGGACTACACCGTCTTCCTGCTCGCCTCCGCCAAGGAGCACTACGAGAAGACCCGCGACCCCCGCCAAGCGGTCGTCGGCGCGCTCGGCCACTCCGGACGCGTCATCTTCGCCGCCGCCGCGGTCATGGTCGCGGTCTTCTTCACCTTCGCCCTCTCCGGACCACTGCCCCCCAAGGAGATGGGCATCGTCCTGGGCCTGGCCGTGCTGCTCGACGCCGCCCTGGTACGCCTCGTCCTGCTGCCCGTCCTCCTGCGCCTGACCGGCCACGCGGCCTGGTGGAGCCCGAGGTGGCTGCGCCGGGTCCTCCCCGACGTCCGCTTCTCCCACGACTGACCCGCCCGTCGGCGGGACTTCGGCGGCGGGGCCGGGGCCCCCCCCCCCACCCCCCGCCACACCACCCCCCCCCCCCCAAACCCCCCCGGGTGCCAAGGGTGGGCAGGGAACGTAGGCGACCCCATGACCGGGGACGAG
>NZ_JBHTVA010000006.1:0-151037 GCF_042793325.1 Embleya sp. NPDC056575 | reverse complement strand
GGGGTGGCGCCGGTGGGGGGGGGGCGGGGTCCCCCCCTCGGCCCGTTCCCCCCCCCTTGGCCCCGCGGGGGGGGGGGGGGGGGGGGGGGGGGCGGCCCCCCCCCCCCCGACACCCGGACACACCACCACCCCGCCCACATACCCCCAGGGGTACCATGGGTGGCAAGGAAAGGAAGGCGACCGCATGACCGTCGACGAGGAGGCCTCCCGCGAGGTGCTCAACCGGCTCCGCCGCGCCCAAGGGCAGCTGACCGCCGTGATCTCCATGATCGAGGCCGGCCGCGACTGCAAGGACGTCGTCACCCAGCTCGCCGCCGTCTCCCGGGCCCTGGACCGCGCCGGCTTCAAGATCGTGGCAAGCAACATGCGCCAGTGCATGAGCGCCGCCGCCAACGGCGACACCGCGCCGCTGAGCGAAGCCGAACTCGAGAAACTGTTCCTCTCCCTGGCCTGAGCTTCCTCCGCTTTGACGGACACCGTTGATGTTGCCCCGGTTTAATGGGCACAGATGTTGAGAGAGGTATGGTTCGGCGATCTTCCGAAGGAGATCGTTGATCGTGCCCAAGCCCTATGCGCCGGAGTTCCGGCGGCGTGCCCTGGACCTACTGGCGTCGGGACGATCGGTCCGGGACGTGGCCGCATCACTGTCGATCGCCGAGTCCTGCCTGCACCGATGGAAGCGCCAGGATCTGATCGATCGGGGCCTGCAGACCTTGGGTCCCGCAGCGGTGGAGTCGGCTGCCCTGGCCGAGGCCCGGTCGCGGATCGCCGAACTGGAGAACGAGGTCAAGATCCTGCGGAAGGCCGCGGCGGCGGTCGAGCAGGTGGTGCCCCCAAAAGTCCGGTTCGCTCTGGTGGCCGAACCGGCCCTTGAGGGCGTCCCGGTCAAGCAGGCATGTCTCGCGCTCGGGGTGTCCCGGTCGGGCTTCCATGACGCCCGCATGCGTCCGCCTTCGGCCCGCGCCATCCGCCATGCGTGGCCGACCGACCAGATCACGGCCATCCATCAGGCATCACATCAGACCTACGGATCACCCCGAGTGCGTGCCGAACTCGTCCACGGCCACGGCGTGGTCGTCTCACGCAGAACAGTGGCGGAGCTGATGCGCCGAGCGGGCCCGGCCGGACTGCCGTTGCGCCGGCGAGCCAAGCGGGTCCCCTCGGCGATAACGGTGACCGACCTGGTCAAACGTAACTTTCATCGCGACGGACCGAATCAACTGTGGGTCACCGACATCACGGAACACCCCACCCGGGAGGGAAAGCTCTACTGCTGCGTGGTCCTGGACACCTACTCCCGCAAAGTGGTCGGCTGGGCGATCGACTCCCGGCAAAGAGCCGACCTGGCAACCTCCGCGCTCGGTATGGCAATCGATTCCCGCGGCGCCGCCGGCCTGGTCCCGGACGGGATAATCCACGCCGACCACGGCACTCGGTTCACGTCGTGGACCTTCACCGAACGCGCACGCCGAGCCGGACTGCTGCCCTCCCTGGGCACCATCGGCGATCCCTACGACAACGCCGTGGCCGAGTCGTTCCGGGCTCGCATGCAGACCGAACTCCTCGACCGGCAGCGCTGGCGGACCCGCGTCGAACTTGCCAACGCGATCTTCGAATACATCGAAGGGTTCTACAACCAGCGCCGACGACACTCAGCCCTGGACTACATGACCCCGGTACAGTTCGAAACCGACACCCACCCGCCGAAGCTGATCTCCTCACCCCCGAGTCCGTGAAACCGGGGCAACATCATTGTTGAGGGTGGCGAAGAACAACTCGGCGAGTACGTCGTCCCGGCACCGGCCGGTCCGCCCGACCCCGACGCGGTGGTACCGACCGGCATCGACGAGGAGGACACGACGCCGAGGCGGACGACCGGCGCGCGGGTATGGGTCCTGGGCACCGACGAGCACGACATCCGGGCCCGCCGGCGGACCGCGTGTGGTGCCCCCGGCACCGGTATTGGGCAAGCGAGGTCCGGCTATCGGGCCCCTCGACACGGGCGCGCTCCCCGAGATCGACCTCGCGCACCGGGTCCACCGACGCCTCGCCCGAGGCGACGACGGCGCGATGCTCCACACCTGGGCGGCGGCGATCACCACCGCCGGCAACGACCGCGGGCAGAGCGTCTCTCCGTCGTGGGGCTCCCGAATCCGGGAGGATTATGCATGCACGAGCGAGCATTGTTGTGACGCTTCCGCAGGTCGGAGCGGTTCAATGAATTCATCGAACTCCGCCGTGAGGAAGAGGGATTCCGTGTTCGCCGCCTATGGTTTCAATGCCGACTCGACAGCCCGGACCGCAATGGGCGAGCCGCTGGTCCACTTGCTGTTGAGCGGCCCGAACGCGGACAGCCCCGGCGCGGGCGGACCCTGCGTCGTCTACCTCGTCTCCCGCTCCGCGTCCGACCCCGACATCGTCCACGTCACCGAAGGGTGAACCGGCGAGGAGGACCACCACCGGGCCTTCGCCGGCAATACCGCGCAGGCCGTCATGGCCCAAGTCGAAGGGCTGCCGGCCAAGGAGTCCGAGTACACCGACTACATCCCGGTCCGCGGCAACGCCGCCTTCCGAACCCCGGACCGGTTCCCGCCTCCTGCCGCCTCGGCCCCAGCACCGCTTCGCGAAAGACCCTCGACCGTTGGCGCGCCGTCCTCGGCGATTTCACTCCCGACGAGATTCCACCGTACGTCGAACTCCACGTCCGATCGGGCGGATTCCACGGATTCGACGCCCTGTACCCACAGGCGCGGATCTCCATGACAGCCCGGCAAACGCATGACGGATGACACACGAACAAGGAGAACCCACATGGAAGCAGGGTCGAAGCGGCGGCTGACCGCGGGCGCGACGGCGCTCGCCATCGCCGGATGGGCGCTGCGGGACGTGCCCGCCGAGTTCGGCGGCAAGGCATCCGGCGAACGCCTGGCACGGATGCTGCGTTCGCCGCGATTCCACGACGGGATGTTCCACAACTCGGTGCCCTCGAGCGTCGCCGTACCAAGTGGGCCGCCCCCACAGGTCCTCCGGGAGATGATGGGCAACCGCGACCGGCGGCACCCGGCGGGGCCGGTTCCGCTGGTCACGCACCCGGCGACCCCGGCGTCCGCCGACGGCGTGAGCGCCGTCTGGTACGGCCATGCCAGCACACTCGTGGAGATCGAGGGACGGCGGGTCCTGTTCGACCCGGTGTGGAGCAAGCGGGTGTCGCCGTCGCAACTGGTCGGCCCGAAGCGGCTGCATCCCAATCCTGTGCCGCTCACCGCCCTCCCCGCGCTCGACGCGGTGGTCGTCTCCCATGACCATTACGACCACCTGGACCGGGCGACCGTACTCGAACTGACCGCCACGCAGACCGCGCCCTTCATCGTGCCGCTTGGCATCGGCGCACACCTGGAGCGCTGGAGGGTCCCGGCCGAGCGCATCATCGAACTCGACTGGGAGGAAGAGGCCGAGGTCGCCGGTCTGCGCTTCACCGCGACCGCCGCCCGGCACTTCTCCGGCCGCACGTTCAGGCGCAACGACACCCTGTGGGGCTCCTGGGTCGTCGCGGGCGCGCAGCGCAAGGTCTTCTACGCGGGCGACTCGGGCTACTTCGACGGCTACGCCCGAATCGGCGGCGAACACGGTCCGTTCGACCTGACGCTGATGCCGATCGGCGCGTACAACCGGAACTGGCCCGACATCCACATGACCCCGGAAGAGGCCGTCGCCGCCCACCTCGACCTGGGTGGCGGCCTACTGCTGCCGGTGCACTGGGCGACGTTCAGCCTGGCACCGCACCCGTGGACCGAGCCGGTGGAGCGCCTGCGCCTCGAGGCGAAGGCGACCGGCGTTCACCTGGCCCTGCCGCGGCCGGGAGACCGCGTGGACGTGGGCAAGACACCGGAGGAGGCGGCTTGGTGGGAACTGTGAGGCAGGGCCCGGGGCGTGGCGCAGACCCCGTCACCTCACCTTCGGCCCGCATCGACACCGTCGAAGGATGGCCCGCGCGGGGACTCGCCCCCGTCTGCGCCGCGTTCCGGGCCCGGCCACCCGCGAACCCCCGGCACCGGGCCGACCACGCGGATCGGCAGTTCCCCCTCCCGCAGCCGCTGCCCGCCGCGGCCGTTCTCCACCGCCACAAGCTCGGCGAGGATGGCCAGCGCGGTGTCGGCCAGGTCGCCCCCGCCCAGATCGAGGCCCGCCGGGCCGGATATTCGATGCACTCCGGGGACTTCGGCCAGTCGTCGCAAGCGTTGCGTGTGCGTGGCCCGGCTGCCGAGGGCCGCGACATATCCGGCGGGGCCGGACAGGGCTGCCCGCAGGGCCCGGTCGTCGATTCGCGGATCGTGGCTGAGGGCGACGACGGCGTCTCGGGGGCCGAGGGGGTGACGGGCGATCCATTCGTCCGCCCAGCTGCGGACGACCGTGGCGCCGCCGAAGGAATCCCCCGAGGCCACGTGGCCCGGCCGGGGGTCCAGGACGACGACGTCACGGCCCAGCGATCCGGCCAGGGTGGCGATGATCGCGGCGAGGTCCGTGGCGCCGATCAGGAGCAGCTTCGAACGGCCGGCCAGAATCTCCGTGAACGCCGGATCGCACTGCGGGAGTTGATGTAGTTCCGCAGACACCGACCAGGGATACGGCGGTCTCAGGGCGACCCGGACGAACAGCCGCCGGTCCTCGGCCAGCGCCGTGGTGATCCGGGAATGGATCGGGTCGGCCGGGGCGGCGGCGATGAGGACTCGCAACTCCCCGGCACAGGAGGGTGTTTCCTCCCAGGGCAGCAGGTGCCCACCGGGTGACACCGGGATCACGGCGGGTGGCGCTCCGGCGAGCACGTCCCGGGCCGCGTCGAGGACGATGCCCTCGACGCAGCCACCGGAAAGCGAGCCGCGCCAGGTCCCGTCCTGCGCCACGGCCATCGTCGCGCCGAGCGGCCGGGCTCCGGGGCCGTCGCGGCCGATGAGCCGGGCCAGTGCGACGGGAAGACCCGTACGCCGGCAGTCGTCGACGAACGGCCAGACCTCGCGAAGCACGTCCGGTTCACTCCCCCGTCGGTGGTCGGTCTTCCATGACGCGGTCCAGCCGGAGGGGCAGGCTCCGCTGTCTGGTCCCGGTGGCGTGCCAGACCGCGTTGGCGATGGCCGCTGCGGTGCCGACGGTGCCGATCTCGCCCACGCCCTTGATGCCGGAGGGGTCGTCGGGTTCGTGGTCGGGGACGAAGTCGGCTTCGACGTCGGGGATGTCGGCGTGCGCGGCGATGTGGTATCCGGCGAGGTCCGGGTTGACGTTGCGGCCGGTGACCCGGTCGCGGATGCCTTCCTCGTACAGGGCCATGGACAGTCCGGTGATCATGCCGCCGACGACCTGGCTGCGGGCCAACAGCGGGTTGACCACTCGGCCCACGGCGAACATCCCCAGGAGTCGCCGGATGCGGACCTCGCCGGTCGCCGGGTCGACGGAGACCTCGGCGAACACCGCGCTGTGGGCGTGGCGTTCGCGGTGGGGCAGGGCACCGAGTTCCTCGGTGGTGTCGGCGGTGACGGTCACCGGCGGCACCGACCCGGTGAGCTTGGCGGCGGCCGTGGTGATCGCCCAGGACCAGGATGTCGTGCCCCGGGATCCGCCCGCACTCCAGGCCGGGCCGAGGTCACTGTCGGCGAACTCCAGCCTGATCCGGCCGGTGTCGACCCCCAAGGCGTCGGCGGCGATCGCCGTCAGGGCGGTGCGCGCGCCGGTTCCGATGTCGCTCGCGCCGATGGACACGGTGAAAGTGCCATCGGTTTCGGCGGTGATCGACGCGGAGGAGGGCAGCGCTCCCGTGCCGAAGGCGGTCGCGGCCAGTCCGGTGCCCACGAGCAGGTGCCCTTCCTGCCGCTGCCGGGGCCGGTGGTCACGTCCGGCCCAGCCGAACCGGCGGGCCCCCTCCTGGAGGCAGCCGACGAGATTTCGGTGACTGAACGTCAACCCGGACACCGGGCCCACGCTGGGTTCGTTGCGCAGCCGGAGTTCGAGCGGGTCGATCCCCAGTCCTTCGGCCAGTTCGTCCATGGCCGATTCGAGCGCGAACGAGCCGGGTGTCGGTCCGGGGCCGCGTACGGAGAAGGGCGGCGCGATGTCGAGGGGGACCGTGGTGAGTCGGGTGCGGATCGCGGGCGCCGCGTAGAGCGTCCTGGTGGGTTCGACGCAGTTCTCCACGTACTCGGCGAGCGGTGACTCCTCGAACACCGCCTCGTGGTGGATCGCCCGGAGGCGTCCGTCCGGGTCGGCGCCGAGGCGGACCCGCTGCCGGATTCGCGGTCTGGGCGGAGTCGCCAGGAACACCTGACGGCGGGTCAGAGTGACGCGTACCGGACGTCCGAGAACAGTGGTGGCCATCACCGCGAGAATCAGCTGTGGTCCGCACTGTCCTTTGGATCCGAAGCCACCGCCGACGTGCTCGGCACGGATACGTACCGTCTTCGGGTCCAGGGAGAACAGCGTGGCCAGGGTGGTCGCGACGATGAACGGCCCCTGGTTGGAGTCGAAAGCCTGGAGGCGTCCGTTCTCCCACCACGCGGTCGCGGTGTGCGGTTCCATGGCGGCGCAGTGCTGTTCGACGGTGTGGTAGACCTCGTCCACGACCACCGCGGCCTCGGTCAGTTCCGCGTCGACGTCGCCGATTTCGACGTCCTCGCCGAAGATGGTCAGCGCCGGGCGTTCCGCCGGGTGACCTTCACGGAAGACGCAATCGTGCGCTTCCTCGTCGTAGGTCACCGTGAGCGCGGCCGCCGCCGCGCGGGCCTGCTCGGGCGTTTCGGCAACGACCAGCGCGACCGGTCGGCCGGCGTGCGGGACGGCGGCGTCCTGGAGGAGGAGAAGGCTGCCGTCCGGACCGAAGAATCCGCCGGCCGCCGGATTGAGCCGGGGCGCGTTGCGGTGGTCGATGACGCCCAGCACTCCGGGCATGTCGTCGACCCGGGAGATGTCCCGGATGTGTCCCCGGGCCACCGTGGACGTGACGAGGCAACCGTGGGCCAGGTCTTCGAGGGGTTCGTCCGCGGCGTAGCGGGCGCGGCCCGTGACTTTGCCGGGTCCTTCGAGCCGAGTCCGCGGCACTCCGACTGCGGGTGGGGGTTTCACCGGGTCCTCCCCTGGGCCAGTCCGGTCAGCACGGCCTCGATGAGGTTGCGGGCCAGCGGCACCTTGTAGGCGTTGTCCCGCAGAGGGCGGGCGGCGGACAGTTCGGCCGCTGCGGCGGCCCGAAAGGCGTCGGCGGTGGCGGCTCCGCCCAACAGGGCGATCTCCGCTGTTCTCGCGCGCCACGGCCGGGATGCGACTCCGCCGAGGGCGATACGTACGCTGGTGACCGTGTCCTCCTCGACCTTCAGGGCCGCGGCGATGGATACGGTGGCGAAGGCGTAGGAGGCCCGCTCGCGGACCTTGCGATAGCGCGACCCGGGAGCTGTCGCGGCACCCGGCAGAGCGATGGCCGTGATCAACGCCCCCGGCGGCAGTGCGGACACCCGCTGTGGCGTGTCACCGACCGGTGGGTAGAACTCCGCCAGCGGAATCCCACCGGGCCCTTGGAGGCTCTCGTAGTGGACGACCGCGTCGAACGCGGCCAGTGCAACGGCCATGTCGGAGGGATGCGTGGCCGCACAGTGTTCGGAGGCTCCGAGGATCGCGTAGTTGTGGTGCTCTCCGGCGATCGCCGGGCAACCGCTGCCGGGTTTGCGTTTGTTGCACGGCTCCGAGACGTCACCGAAGTAGGAACATCGGGTCTGCTGAAGCAGGTTGCCGCCGAGCGTGGCCATGTTGCGCAGTTGACCCGACGCGCCGGCCAGCAAGGCCTGACTGAGCGCCGGAAAAAGGCGCCGCACCCGGATGTCGGCGGCGGCGTCGCTGTTGCTGGTCGTCGCGCCGAGTATCAGGCCGCCGTCCGGTGTTTCCCGGACCCCATCGAGGGACAGCTGACGTACGTCGACCAAGCGTGTCGGTGTCTCCACGCCCTCCTTCATCAGGTCGATGAGGTTCGTCCCCCCGCCCAGGTATCGGGTTCCGCCGCCGGCGGCCAGGGTAAGCGCCTCCCGGACCCGAGCCGGCCGGTGGTAGGTGAACTCCTTCATCGGGCCGCTCCGGACTCCAGGATCGCGCGCACGATCGACGGGTGTGCTCCGCAGCGGCACAGGTTGCCGCTCATGCGCTCACGCACCTCGACCTCGTCCAGGGCCGGCACCGGCCCGGCGGGGGTGACCGCACTGGGCCAACCCGCCGCGTGCTCGGCCAGCATCCCGACCGCCGAGCACAGCTGGCCGGGGGTACAAAAGCCGCACTGGAAGCCGTCGTGTCGAATGAACTCGTCCTGGAGTGCGGTGAGTCGACCGTCGCCGGAGAGTCCTTCGACGGTCGTGACCGCGGCGCCGGCGGCGGCCACCGCCAGGGTGAGACAGGAAAGGACACGCCGGCCGTCGAGCAGCACGGTGCAGGCGCCGCACTGCCCGTGGTCGCAACCCTTCTTCGGCCCGGAATGGCCGAGGTCCTCCCGCAGCGCGTCGAGCAGTGTCCTGCGGTTGTCGACGGTCAGCCGTCGTGGCACGTCGTTGACGCGTAGGAGAAGTTCGCTGTGGGTCTCGCCGGGCATCGGCAGTCCTCCCCGGAGGGTGCGCAGGGGCTCTTCGGTGACAACCATGCAAACAGCCCGGCCCACCGAACGGATTGACCAGAGCTTGCGGACCCTTGCACATTCCTGCCGCTGCCCGCGACCGGGCCCGACGGGCCCGGGCCGCTTGTGCGAAGCTCGCAAAGGCTTGCCCGAAGCTGCCTGTCCGAGAGGATCCTCCGATGGCCTTCTCCACCAACGAAAGCGCCTTGCTCATCGACGAGTTGGCCGACCTACTCGCTCGCCATGCCCGGGCCGATCTGAGCACCCCGATCGAGGGTGTGCGGATCTTCAAGGCCGATCGGCCCACGCCTGCCTTCTCCACGACCTACGGGAAGGTCATGGCGCTCGTCGCTCGGGGCACCAAACAGTTCGCCCTGGGGGACCGGGTGTACGAATACCGGGCCGGTCAATACCTGATCTCCTCGATCGACCTGCCGGTGACGAGCCGGTTCATCCAGGACGACGACGCAACGCCAGGGCTTGGCGTAGGCATCGCCGTGCATCCGGCCGACGTCGCCGAAGTCCTGTTCCAAGCCCGCCCCGTCGATCTGCCGAAGATCCTCGACGGTACACCGCCGGGACTGGCCGTCAGCACCGCCCCGGTGTTGCTCCTCGACGCCGTCGTCCGGTTGTTGCGGCTGCTCGACCGGCCCCAGGACATCGGCGTACTCGCACCGATGGCCAAACGGGAGATCCTGTGGCGGCTCATCACCGGTGAACAGGGGTCCATCGTCCGTCAGTTCGGCCTGCCCGACAGTAGCCTCAACCACATCGCACGAGCGGTGCGGTGGATTCGCGACAACTACGCGGAGCCCTTCCGCGTCGAGGACGTGGCGCACCTGGCCGGTATGAGCGTGTCCGCGTTCCACCGCAGCTTTCAGACAGCCACGGCAATGAGTCCCATCCAGTTCCGGAAGCAGATCCGGCTCCAGCAGGCCCGATTGCTCCTTGTCTCCGACGCGCACGACATCGCCGGAGTCAGCCGCCGGGTCGGCTACGACAGCGCCTCGCAGTTCAGCCGGGAGTACCGGCGGCAGTTCGGTGCACCGCCCAGTCGGGACGCCACACGTCTGCGTGCCTTCGCGTCGACGTCCGCGTCCTGACTCCCGACCGGGATCCGTTCCGGCCGCTCGGCGAGCACACGCCGGGGAAGGTGGCCCGCCCGAGCCTCCATGCCCGCCCCCACGAGGCAGTGCGTCCTGGGGACCGATTGGGGACCACACGTCACGCACGAAACGACACAAAGATGGAGTTCGAACGTCGTATCGCACAGCGAGGGGCCCTGACCTGCAGAAGCACCTCATCTCTTTGACTACCGCACCCCCAGCTCCGGCGGCTGTCAACGGCCGGTCCTATCGCGGTCTTCGGCGATTTCCGTGAAGCGCGTCAATCCGCGAGGAGTATTCGGCGGCGTGGAAGATCGAGGCTCGCACGGCCGCAGGTTTGACGTGTACGCATCTTCGTCCTGTTCATGTGACCTGCCACCGCCCCGAGTTCCAGGACACCGCCAGGCCGTCCGTGACGGCGTCGAGGTCTTTGCGCAGGCCTTGGGCGAAGTGGGGGCAGCGCTCGCACAGTTCCTTCAGTTGTCGGCGGGCGGCTTCACCCTGCCGCTCGGGTCGGCCGATGATCCACCGGACGACCTCGCGGACGGGCGGCGGTGGAGGTGGCATGGGGCCGACGGCCCCGGACGGGGCACACGAACCGGGAGCAGCCGACGAGAGAACGTGGCGACGGCGTACTTCGCCTTCCAACAACGCCCGGACCAAGGGTTCGTCCTGTACGTGTCGTAACTCCCCCACCACGCCCCTCGCCACGGCCGGCCCGTACATGCGGGGCGGCGGTGCGCGGTGGTCGTGGGATCGGCGTCTGGTTCGTGTCGGATCCGGGTCGGGTTCACGGGGCATGTCGGGCGGGGCGGGCGGCTGCGCGGCCGGCGTACGCGCGCCCGGTCGGGCCCACGGCGGGGGCCGACCGGGTGGTGCGGTACGAGTTCACCCCCGGCTGACCCGTGACGCGCCCCGACCTCGAGACCTCACCACCTGCGTGCCCGCTCCCGCCCACGGGCCGGCCGTTCTCGCCGAGGCGGGCGCAGGGACGGGCGCAGAGACGGGCGGAAGGGGCGGGATGGGCGGCCGGCTCGGCACCGGACGCCGCCCCCCTCGCCGGCAGCGTCCACGCCGGAAGAGCGGCCACCGCCGCGAGAGCCGCACCCGTCCGCCGCAGTACCGAACGCCTTGGCACGTTGTCCGCGGAACCGAAGGACATCCTCACCCTCACTGGCCTCTCAGTGGCGCGTGATACTTCTCGAACACCCGGTAGAGCCCGAGCTGTGCGGTCCCGTACCCCTGCGCGCTCACGTCGGTTCCGTGGTAGCGGGCGAGCGTGCGCCTGCTGTCCTCCTCGGCGGTGTCGAGGCCGGGGCGCGCCACGCCGATCTCGTGGGCGCCCTCGATGAGGACCAGCGGAACGGTGCTCATGGTGTAGACCGTGTCTCCGTGGAGCCGTTGCCAGACAGCCCAGAGGCTCTCCTTGGCCGCGTCCATGAGGGTCCCGCCGATCAGCCCTTGCCGGATGGCGTGGTTGAGGACCCGGATCGCGGTCGCCGCGAAGATCTGGCCGGGCCCGGTGCTGCTGTCCTTCTTGGCGCTCATCCCGCCCGTGTAGTGGTTGACGACGAGTTCGTCGGCCACGCCGTCGACGGTGTTGAACGCCCCCAGCTCCCACATCAGCGGGCACTGGATCAGTGCCTTGCGCATCCGCAGGCCCCGAACGGGCGGCGGACGGCAGTCGAACGCCCTGCTCTCGGTTCACCTCAGCCGCTCGCGCAGGTCGGAGAGGACGTCCTCGGCCCGACCGCCGGTCAGCGGCCAGGCCGGTCCGAACGCGCGCCGCACCTCGTGAACGGGGTGCCGGAGCGAGCCCTCGTCCAAGCCGCTGTGTTCGCGAGCTGCTCCTCGAACTCCGCCAACCCCGCCCGCAGGCCCCGAACCTGCCGCATGTCCACACTCAACGGTCAAGTACGGCAAGACCTACCGAAGTACTGCCAGGTAACGGGGAAGAAACCCCAGCCCGCCGGCTCCGTCGGGAATCGGGACTGGGGTCTTTCCACGGTGCGAGCGCGGCCGGCCGGGTGGTGTCCTGGCCCGGTCCACCCGACCGACCCCGGTGCCGAACCGATCCCGAAGGGGCCAGATCATGACCGCGAAACCCGGGCCGCCCGTGGCGGACCGCCGGACCTTCCTGCGCACGGCAACCGCCGCGGCGGCGATCCCCACCGCGGCTCTCGCCACCGGCGCGCTCGCGGGCACGGCGCAGGCCGCGTCCGGCCCCGACCTCCCCGACTTCGCACCGGTGCCGGCCGCCGCGCAGGGTCCGGCGCTGAACAGCGCGGGCTACTTCGTCGGCCGTATCGACGGACACCTGTACTGGGTCACGGACGGCAACTACCAGGCCATGTTCCTCAGCACGCGGGAAGGCGTCGTCCTGGTCGACGCGCCGCCGACCATCGGCCACAACCTGCTGCGGGCGATCGCCGAGGTCACCCGGGCCAACGGCCGTCCGGCCAAGGTCACCCACCTGGTCTACTCGCACTCCCATGCCGACCACGCCGGAGCCTCGTCGATCCTCGGCAAGGACGTGGTCCGCATCGGGCACAGCGAATGCCGGCGCTTCCTGCTCCGCGCGAACGACCCCAATCGCCCTGCCCCGACCGTCACGTTCGAGGACCGGTACACGCTCCAGGTGGGCGGCGAGCGCCTGGAACTGGCCTATCACGGCCCGAACCATTCACCGGACAACATCTTCATCCACGCCCCGGCTCACCGGACGCTGATGGTGGTCGACGTCCTGTATCCGGGCTGGGTGCCGTTCAAGCACCTCGCCGTCTCACAGGACATCCCGGCCTGGCTGCGTGCGCAGCACATCACGATGGCCTACCCGTGGCGGACGCTGGTCGGCGGCCACCTGGGCCGGCTCGGGCAACGCGCCGACGGAGAGCTTCAACTCGCCTACATGGCCGACCTGGAAGCCTCCACACGGGCCGCGATGAACCTGGACCCGGCCCCGTACTTCGCGAAGTACGGCCCGACCGGCAACTCCTGGGCGATCTTCAAGACCTACCTGGACGCCGTCGCGGCGGCAGCGGCCGCGCCGGTCGTCGCGAAGTACACCGGAGTCCTGGCCGCTGCGGACGTATTCACGCTGGACAACGCGGGCACCTTGGTCGAGTCCTTCCGAATCGACGCCGGGATACTCGGCCCGTTCGGCACCCACCCGTGAGCCGGCCCACCGACCCCACCCCTTTCACACCCGAGAGCGGAGAATCCACGATGACGACCCCCACACCGGTCCTGTTCATCCACGGCCTGTGGCTGCACGCCTCGTCCTGGGACGCCTGGACCGAACTGTTCCGCGCCGAGGGCTACGCGCCGGCCGCACCCGGCTGGCCCGGCGACCCCGAGACCGTGTCCGAGGCGCGCGCGAACCCGGAGAGCATCGCCGACCACGGCATCGACGACGTCGTCGAGCACTACGCCGGCATCATCCGCGGACTGGACCGGCCGCCGATCCTGATCGGCCACTCCTTCGGCGGCATGATCGCCCAGAAACTCCTCGGGCAGGACCTGGCCGCCGCGGCCGTCGCCATCGACGCCGCCCAGATCAAGGGAGTCCTGCCGCTGCCGCTGTCGGCGCTGCGGTCCACCCTGCCGGTGTTCAAGAACCCGGCGAACCGACACCGCGCGGTGTCGCTCACCGCCGCACAGTTCCGCTTCGCGTTCGGCAACGCCGTGTCCGCGGAGGAATCCGACGCGTTGTTCGAGCGCTGGGCGATTCCGGCGCCCGGCAAGCCCCTGTTCGAAGCCGCAGCCGCCAACTTCAACCCCCACTCGCCGGCCAAGGTCGCCACCGGCAACGCCCATCGCGGACCCCTGCTGCTGATGACCGGCGGCAAGGACCACACCGTCCCGGAGTCCGTCACCCGCGCGACGCTCAAGCAGTACCGGCACTCGGAAGCCGTCACCGACATCAGCGACTTCCCCGACAAGGGCCACTCCCTGACCATCGACAGCGGCTGGCGCGAAGTCGCCGACACGGCGTTGGCCTGGCTACGCTCGCACTCCCTGTAGCCGGGCGTCCCCCGTTGAAGGAGCACGACATGGATCTCGGAATCGCCGGCAGGACCGCGGTCGTGACCGGAGCCGGCCGCGGCATCGGACTGGCCATCACCCGCGCCTTGGTCGACGAAGGCGCTCGGGTGGTGGCCGGATCCCGCGAAGTCACCGCCGAACTCGGGGAGCTCACCGCCGACGGCCGGGTCGTCGCAGTGGCGGTCGACCTCGCCGAACCCACGGGACCGGCCGAACTGATCGCCGCGGCCACCGCCGCGTTCGGCGGGCTGGACATCCTGGTCAACAACGTCGGCGCGGTCCGGCCGCGCACCGGGGGCTTCCTCACCGTGACCGACGACGACTGGGGCGCGACGCTGACCGTCAACTTCCTGGCGGCGGTCCGCACGACGCGGGCGGCCCTGCCGATCCTCCTCGGCCGGGGTGCCGGAAGCATCGTCACCGTCAGCTCCGTCAACGCCTTCCTGCCCGACCCACTGGTCATCGACTACGGCGCGGCCAAGGCGGCACTGTCCAACTTCTGCAAAGCACTGTCGAAGGAAATCGGCCCGCACGGTATCCGCGTGAACACCGTCAGCCCCGGCCCGGTCGCCACCGCGCTGTGGACCGGCCCGTCCGGCGTCGCGGCCACGGTGGCCCTGGCAGCGGGCGGCACCGCCGACGACGTGGCCAGGCAGGCCGCTGCCGACGCCGCCACCGGCCGCTTCACCCGACCGGAGGAAGTCGCCGACCTGGTCGTGTACTTGACCGGTGACCGCGCCGCGAACATCACCGGGTCCGACTTCACCATCGACGGCGGTCTCGTCACCACTTTGTGACGCATCCACGTCCAGGCGACCACCGTCCTTCCCATCCCACGGGAGCACACGTGAAGCTCACGCATGCCCTCATCCGCCGACCGATGCTCGCGGCCGTCGCCGCCGCCACCGTTTTCACCGCGGCAATCACCGTGGGTGTGGCCGAGCCCGCACCCGCGGCGGCCGCATCCGCGAAAGAACGCATACCGGCCGGCTTCACCGAACACAAAGCCGAACTCGGCGCGGTCGACCTCAACTACGTCATCGGTGGCCAGGGCCCGACCCTGGTGCTGATCCACGGCTACCCGCAGACCTGGTACGAGTGGCACGACATCCTGCCGGCCCTCGCCCGGCACTACACCGTCATCGCCCCCGACCTGCGCGGCGCCGGCAAGAGCGACGCCCCGGCGACCGGTTACGACAAGAAGACCATGGCCGACGACATCCACCGCCTGTTGGTCGCACTCGGGCGCGACCAGGACGTGCGGATCGTCGGCCACGACATGGGCACCATGGTCGCGTACGCCTACGCCGCCGCGCACCCCACCGACGTCACCAAGCTCGTGCTCAGCGAAGCACCCATCCCCGACCTGGGCGTATACCAGTTCCCCGCGCTGACCGCCGACGGCCCGGGCGTGTGGAACTTCGGGTTCTTCAGCGTCGCCAACGGCCTGCCCGAAGCCATGATCCGCGGCCGTGAACAGACCTGGACCGACCGCTTCATCGACCAACTGGAGTTCCACAAAGGATCGGTCACCGCGCACGAGGTCGCCGTGTTCGCCCGCTACCTGAAGGACCGCGACCGGCTCAACGGCAGCCTGGCGTGGTTCCGTGCCTTTCCGCAGGACATCAGGGACAACGCCGAGTACGTCAAGACTCCGCTCACCATGCCCGTGCCGGCCATCGGCGCCGACCACAGCCTGGACGACACTTTGGAGAAGCAGGCGATCCGATACGCGACGAACGTCACCGGCAAGGTCGTCGGCGACTCGGGCCACTGGATCTACGAGGAACACCCCGCCGAACTCACCGGCATCCTGCCGGCCTTCCTGAACAGCGGCCCGTGAGTTCGCGGACGCTCCGGGTCCCGCGGCGGCAGTGTCCCCCGCCCGCGACCGTGCCGGGGATCGCCACGTCCGGCCCCTCACGCGTCCGCGGCCCCGTCGGCGAGGACGGACTTGAGCTGTCGTCGCGAGGTGATGCCGAGCCTGCGGAAGACCTTGTTGAGGTGGTACTCGACGGTCGACGTCGTGATGAACAACCGGGCGGCGATCTCGGTGTTGGTGGCCCCGCCGGCCGCCAGTTCCGCGACCCGGCGCTCCTGTGGGGTCAGACCGAGCCCGCCCCGGGCATCCCGCTTCCCGGCGCGCTCACCGGTGGCCAGCAGTTCGACGCGGGCACGCTCGGCGAACCCCGCCGCACCCATCCCCGCGAACATCTCGTACGCCGTGCGCAGTTCGGCACGCGCCTCGCCGCGCCGCCTGCGCCGACGCAGCCACTCGCCGTACAGCAGACGCGAGCGCGCCAGTTCGGTCGTCACCCTCGTCCGGCCGAGCAGCTCCACGGATTCGAGGTACAGCGCCTCGGCGTGGTCGTCGTCGGCCATCAGCGCGCGGCAGCGGGCCAGCAGACCCAGCGCCCAGGGAGTACCCGCTACCGGTGCGCGCTCCTCCAGACGGACCAACGCGTCCTTCGCGGCGCGATGGTCGCCGCAGCGCACGCCGGCCTCGACGACGTCGTGCGCCACCCGGGCCGCCGTGCTGCAGTTGTCCTTCGCGAAGGTGATCCGCGCCAACGCCAGCGCCTCGGCGTACCGTCCGTGACCGATCTCCAGCACGGTGAGGCAGTTGCGGGCCCAGTCACCGAACGCGTCGTGGTCCTTCTCGGCAACCCAGTGCCGCATGATCAAGTCGGCAGCGGCCCGGGTCTCCGCCTCACGGCCACTCCAGGCCAGCAGGTCGATCCGGTGGGCCGGGCCCAACCGCGGCAACCCGACGAGCGCGGCAAGCTCCTCGGACTCGTCGATACAGGCCGCCGCAGCGGCGAAGCGGCCGGCACGTTGCTCCCACGTGGATCGCACCAGCAGCGTCGTCCACAACGCACTGAGCGCGCCGCTGCCGCGTTCGTGTTCTTCGAGCCGCCTGTTCGCCGCGTATCCGCCCGCGTCGTCCCACAGCTCGTCCGCGGCATAGCCGACGAGCACGGCGAGCGGCAGGCCGTCCTCGACGATGTCGGGGCCCCCGCACAGGACGTCCAACGCTCGGCGCAGGATCGGGACGGACGCCGGGTGGCCGACATGCACGCGTACGGCGAGCCCCTTGAGCAGGAGGTCCTCGGCGGTCGAGGGCTCCGGCCGCATCGCGGGTGAGCCCAGCACGGCACCACCGAACTCCCGAGGTGCGAGGGAGCCGTGATTGCCGAGCAGCATCGCGTGCATGCCTTCGAACAACATCTTTCGGGCCAGCGCCGGTTCGGCGTCGGCGATCAAGCGGGCCGCGTCCAGGAGGAGGGGTGGGAGGCCGGCGATGCGGGCGAAGCACAAATCGATGGTTGCTCCGGCGCGAACCGCGCGCGCGTGCAGGATCGGGTCGCCGGGGCCGAGAAGTGGCATGGCCCGATCGAGAATGGCCCGCGCCGCGTCCGGATCCCCGGCGACGAGATACGCGCGCGCCGCCTCGATCAGGCGCGCGGGCCGGCCGGCCGCGGACAGTTGCGCGGCCCGTGCGAGGAGCGCCGCCTGCTCCGCGTACCCGCCGCGGACCCGGACTCGCTCCGCGGCGGCGGCCAACTCCGCGGCCACCTCGTCGTCCAGCCCGATGGTCGCCTCTGCCCGGTGCCAGGCCCGGCGGACCGGGTCGCGAGCCGGATCGCTGAGCGCGGCGAGCGTCTCGTGCACGCGGCGCCGATCCGCGGCGTCCGCGCCCCGATAGACGGCAGAGCGAATCAGGGGGTGCCGGAATCCGGTGGGGTCGTCGGGAGCGAGGATGCCGGCGGAGACCGCGGCGTCCGCGGCCTTGGCGGGGATGCCGAGAACACCGGCCGCGCGCCACAGCAGCAACGGGTCCTCGGGCGACGCGGCGGAGAGGAGGAGCAGGAGCGCTCGGGTCTCGGCGGGCAGGGCGCCGACCCGGTGTGAGAAGTGGGATTCGAGGCGGGCGCCCACCGGGAGCGGCGCGTGCAGCGGCGTCGTACCCGCCAGATGCTCCGGTGCCAGGGTGCCGGCGATCTCGATCAGGGCCAGCGGGTTGCCGCCGGTTTCGGCGACGATCCGGGCGGCCATCGCCGGGGCGAGGCGCCCTGGAACAGCCGCCCTGAGCAGGGTCCCCGCGTCGGGTCCCGGCAGTCCGTCGAGCCGGAGGGCGGCGATGCCGTCGAACGGGCCGGGGGCCGCGGGCTCGTCGCGGCCGGCCAGGATCAGGCCGATGGCGTCGGCGTGCAGGCGACGTGCGACGAACGTGAGCGCGTCGGACGACTCGCGGTCCAGCCACTGCAGGTCGTCGACCAGGCACAGCAGCGGCTGCTCCGCCGCCGCTCCGGCCAGCAGCGTGAGGCAGGCCATGCCGACGAGGTACCGGTCGGCGGGTGGACCGGCGAACATGCCGAACGCCGAGCCGAGCGCCTCGCGTTGTGGAGCCGGGAGCGCGCCGAGGCCGGTCAGCAGAGGACGAAGCAGGCGGTGCAGCGACGCGAAGCCGAGGCGGTCCTCCGACTCGACTCCGGCGGTCCTGACGACGCGGAGGTCCCCGGCGGTCTCGGCCACCCGGTCCAGCAGTCGCGTTTTGCCGACGCCGGGCTCGCCGGCCAGCACGAGTGTGCAGCTGCGCCCGTCTCGAACCCCGGCCAACAGGGCAGCGACATCGGCGAGTTCGCCGTGCCGCCCGGTGAATGGGGCGGGACGGGCACGGGAACCTACCCACAGCGGTGTCGTCACCGCTCCAGCCAAGCACCGGCCTCCCTGGGGGACCCTAGGGGCGGACCCTAGTACCGCAACCGTGCTTGATTCGACGAGGCGGCTGCCTACGGGCGATGGCCTCGTTGTTCGTAGTGGCCGATGCGGGCTCGGTAGCGGGCTCGTCGTCGCCATCGAAACCGGTGCCGGTGCGGACGAAGTCCGGGACGATGTTCCGGAGTTCGTGGTTGACCGCCTTGGCGACCGGCGACGCCCGGTACCGGCACGTCGCCCTCGGCAACGGCCACCCAAGCCCACCTGACCGTGCGCTCCGTGCGCGAACTCGAAAGGGGCCCGGCGGGGCCGGGGACAACTCGTCCCGCCGAGCTTGCCCGAGCTGCGGCCGCGGCCCACCCCTTCTTGGGCTCCAACGACGACACCAAGCCGCACATGTCTGCCACACCAAGGTCCCACCCATGACCGGACCGACGGCCACCACGACCACACCTCGCGGCAACCGCCCTGCGATACCGGTTCGCGAGGCCGCGCCTATGCCCGGCGGACGCCCAATGCCTCGCCGAGTTGCCTGCGCGAGGAGATGCCGAGCTTGGTGTAGATGTTGGACAGGTGGTACTCGATGGTCTTGTGGCTCACGTAAAGCTCCGCCGCGGCCTCTTGATTGGTCCGACCCCCAGCGATGAGATGCGCCACCGACAACTCTCGTTCGGTCAGGACCGGCCGCCGGTCGAGACCCTCGGCGGGGGCGCCGAGTCCGACGGCCGACAGGTCCGCGGCGCAGCGCCGCAGGAACGGGTCCGCCCGCAGTGCGCCGAAACGGCCGTGCGCCGTCGTGAGCCACTTCGCGGCCTCGCGGCGGGGCGCGGATCCGGTGGCCGACAGGGTTCTGCCGTACGACTGCTCGAGCATCGCGCGGTAGAGGGGCGCGCTGTCCGCGGCGCCGGAGGAGCCCACCGCCCGCTCGTAGATCGCCAGGGCGTCGCGGGGACGACCCTGGGCTTCGGCGAGGACACCCGAGAGCCTGGCCACGACGATCCCGAGATAGCCGGTGCCGTCGTAGCCCTCGTGGAGTTCGCGAAGCGCCCGCGCCGCGGCCGTGAGCTGTCCGGTGCCGGTCAACGCCTCGACCAGCAGGGACTGTTGCCACAGCCAGAAGGGCTTGAACCGGAGCTGGATCCCGTCGTCTTCGGTGCGGGATGCGCGCTCGAACAGTGGTTCGAGCGCGCGCAGCATGGCCGGGTGGTCGGCCCGCGCCTGGGCCAGCGTTGCCGCCGCCAGCGACAGGTACACGATCTCCACGGGGGAGCCGAGGGCCCGGGTGAGCCGCGAGAGGACCTCGACGTGTGTGTCGGCCGCGTCCCACTGCCCGCGGCCGGCCTGCACACAGACTGCGGCGAACCGCGCCGCCGAGTCACCGATCCGCTGGTCCTGGGCGGCCGCGATCGCCAGCGCGCGGTCCACGGCGGACTCGCCGGCGTCCCAGTCGCCGTCGAGATAGTCCACCACCGACATGAGCGAGAGCGTCAGGGAACCGAGCTTCGACCCGGCACCTTGCCGGTCGCGCCTTGCGACCGTCGCCAGATCGGCACGGGCCGAGGCGAGTTCCCCCAGGAACAGGCGCAGGACACCGCGCGTGGCCAGCGTGTCGAGCTGGTGGTCCGGCACCGTGGAGCTCTCCGCGGGCAGGTGCGCCACATCCCGCAGGGCCGCGCGCGGCCCGCGGTCCCAGAGCCGGCCCGTCGCCAAAACCGCGCGGGTGAAGTCCGTCGTGGCGGGGTCGAGATCGCCGATCGCCAGGGTCCGCCGGGCGATCTCCACGGTCTCGGCACCGCGGCCGTTGCGGAGCATGATGTTGGCCAGGAAGGTGCCGGCGAGCACCGCCACCCAGTCGGCCTCCGGCTCGGTAAGCGCCGAGCGCCAGGCCTCATTCAGCAGGGCCTCGCCGGACGGGAACCGACCGGCCGTCATGTCCATGACGCCCAGCACACAACTGCGCAGCGGCCCCGGCGTGCAGTCCTCGACCTGGGGCCGCAGTTTGGCGGCGGTGACCGGCTGCATGGTGAGGAGCGACTGGGCGCAGGCGGTCAACAGCCGCCGTTCGCGGTCGTCCCGATGCTCGGACAGGGCGGACGCCCACAGCAGGCGCGTCGCCGCCAAGGCGTTCCGGCCGTTCGACGCCTCGTGTGTCCCGGACTGCTCGAGCTCGTCGGCGAGCTGCGGATCCGCGCCGGTCGCCGCCGCAACCCGGTGCGTCCACGCCGCGGCCGTATTGACCAGGGCCACGGCACCCGCGTGCAGCGCGCGGCGACGCTCAGGGCCCATCGCGTCGTACACGGCGTCGCGTTGCAGGGCGTGGACCAGCCCGACGGGGCTGTGCGGTTCGGCCGGCCACCACTGCGCGAGTCCGACCGCCAGCGCCGGGCCGAGTGCGCGGGTCGGGTCCTCAAGTGCGGCGAGTCGGGCGACTGTCGCGAGCGGAACACGCATGTCCAGCACCGCCATCGCCTCCAGCAGTTGCACGGATTCGGTGGGAAGGCGGTCGACTTGGGCGCGGATCCCGACCTGGAGCGAGCGGGGCACCGGCCACCGCTCGAACGCCTCGTCGCGGAGCGTGTCGACAGGAACCTCGGCCAACACCGTGCGGAGGTAGAGGGGGTGCCCGCGGGTGTAGGCGTGCAGCCGGCGAACCAGGGCCGGAGCCAACCGCGCGTCGATCAACGAGCTTGCCAACCGAGCCACATCGCCGTCGTCGAGCCCATCCAACGCGATCCGCACGGCGCGGTCCGACGACCGCACCATCCGGTCCGGCACACCGGCCGAGCCCTCGGTGTCGGGGCGGGTGGCCAGGACCGTCAGAACCCGGTCCGCCCACAGCCGACGTATGACGAACCCCAGCGTCTGCACGGACAGGGTGTCCGCCCACTGGAGGTCGTCGACCACCACCGCCACCGGCCCCATGTCCTCCTGCAGTACGCCCAGCAGAAGCAGCAACTGTCCGCCGACGGCATGCGCGGGCCCGCCACCCGTTTCCTGCGCGAGCAAGGGGAACCGCCCGACGAGCTTCGGGTCCAGGCGCCGCGTCAACTGCCCGACGATGCCACCCGGCAGGTCGCTCTCCGACGGATCACCGGTGGCCCACAGGAGTGTGAAGCCGGTCAAGTCGGCGCTGAACCGGCGAATGAGAGCGGTCTTCCCGATGCCGGCCTCGCCCTCGACGACGGCGAGCCACGACTCGCCGCGTCGCGCCTTGTCCGCGCATTCGTCGAGACGCCGCGACTCACGGACGCGGCCGACGAACAACCCGGCACGGCTCTCATTGTGCACGCCACCGGCATCCACGGGGTCCCTCATGTCCTGACCTCCAGGGCCGAAGTGGTGACATTCGCTTCGCGATGGCGTCGCCGCAGTGTGAATGAACGGCACCTTAGAGGATGGGCGGCATGATCCGCCGGACAGCACCCGAGCCGGGTCCTGACGGTACGTCAGATTCGGTGGTGACGGAATGCAAGTCCGTGATCATGTGCGGGTGTCGAGTGTGAACGAAACCGGTTCGCGCGGACATGGGGGTAGCGTCGGCGGTGTGAGGGACACCGGTGTCGTGTCCGATACCGCCGGCCGCCGACCTGTTCGCTTGCCACACCCAGGGGCGGCCCCTGTTGGTGTCAGAGCCACATGGATTCGTACGCCGACACCTGCTTCAGGTCGAACTCGCCGACCGGGATCTCCGCCGCCAACAGCGGCTCCTGCGGCCGGCCAGCTTCCCGCGACCCAAGCGGCTGGGTTATCTGGGTGGTGCTCAAGGATTCTTGCAAGGCTGCTGTTCAGGGCGCTGCGGACGCGTCGGGAAGGCGGTTGAGGGCGCCCCGGCCCAGGCAGCCTGCTCTTGGAGGTAACTCACTGTCCTGTTGGAGCGGTGCTTCCATAGGATCGCGTCATGACTGCCGATGCCCCGCTCACCCGAGAGTCGTTCCGGCGCCTCCACGCGATCAACACGCCCCGGCCGGTGTCTCAGTTGCCGGATCGTGTCTGGACCGACGGGGACTGGGAGCGGATCCAGCGTGGATGTCGAGCCCGGGACATGGATGAGAAGTGGAACGTCTTCGTCGAAGGCGATCTCCTTTTCATGCACCGGAGTTGGACCGGGCACGGCATCTATGAAGCATCCTTTGCCCCGGTGATCGGTGGTGGGGTGAGGATCATCTCCGCCGTGGTGGAGAGCGATCGGGAGAATTATCGGGGCATGGGCGACGAGTACGACCGTCTGATGATGGAGCTGATCATCAGCGCGATCGTCCTCGGTGAGCCGGCCGCGGACCTCCGGGCCGGACTCGTGGAGCGGATGGCACGGGCTTCGGGAAAGAGCGATCTTCCCTCGGGTGTGGTGGAGCACAGTGCTCTGGGATTGCGCTCTGGATCGTAGGTTCCTTCGCCTGGCGAGGGCCGTCACGGGGGCCATGCGACTGGATCACGCGTTGCAGGCGCAGGATCTCGCCGTGCGCGGCGGCGGCCGTCGCGCTGTGGGCTGTTGATCACGGTCCAGGTCGGGGAGATCGCTGGTGCACAGGTCACGTCAGTGGCTGTTCGAGAGGATCCGCCGGGCTCAGCGCGAGCAGGGGTTGTCGGGGCGGGAGCTCACCGCGCGGAGAACGAGCCGCGGAAAGCGCCGAACGCTCCCACTCCGCATTGATCCCGGCCCCCGGCCCCGGCTCCCGGTCCCGGCTCCTGTACCGCCGGCCCTTCCAGGGTCTCCCGAGGGTTCGCGCGCCGTTCTCTCACCTTATTTCCGACCCAACGCATCCGCCGGTTCGGAGAGTTGGCGAACCTGCCCCACGGTCAGGTGCCGCACGTCCCACAAGAGGGCGGCGGTATCGACCACCTTCGCCGGAATCGGGCGCTGCGGGTCCGGGTGATGCACACCGGTCAACGACACCAGGACGCCGACCGGCACACCGAGTACGGCTGCGAAGCCGTCGAGAAGGTCGGCGTCCGGTTGCCGCTCTCCACGCCCCACCCGGCCGATGGTCGACGCTGCCCGATAGACCCCGGACATCGAATACATCACCTCCGCTCCCGAAGCCCAGTCCAGATTACGGAGGGCAAACATCTCCACCAGGAGGCCACCGAATCCCGGGGGATACTCCTCGTAAGGTTGCGGCTTCCTGCGGGCAAGCGCCTGCCACAGCACGGGCATGGACCGGGCATCGTCACGCAGTCGCCGCCGGTCGGCCTCCGACGGCGAGAGGGCCCGTTGCACCAGCTGGGACAGCACGCCACCGGCCCCGTCATCGAAGAACCACGCCTCTTCCGGCAAAGCCACGCCCGCGACGAGGAAGAGATCATGGCGGTGCAGCCCGAGTCGCTCTGCGAGCCGTTCGAGGTACTCCTCGGTCGGTGGCCATGCCACGGAAAACGAGGGCGGCTCACTCGCGGGAGGCCCGACCCCTTCCGAACAGCCGCCACCCTGGCACCACCGCGCAAGACGCGCCACGAGGACGTCGGGCTCGGGATACATCGGAGAACTCATCACCACCGCCACCTGGAGAGGACGCCGGGCGCCCGCCGATGAAGCTTTGCCAATTTAGCGGCCCGAAGCATCGGGGTAATACCTCCGGACGCTGTCGGCGAAATTCCCGCCGTGTCTCCGGAAGACCGTGCGGGTGACATCCGGAAAGGGGGTGAATCCCGCCGAATCCTCTGGGCGGTAGTGACCGGAAAAGTTGCGAATCTCAAAGATCGCACCACTCTCGTCGACCTTGAATGTGCCTGCCGTGAGCACACCCTGAGGCATGACCGAGCCGGCCGCCGAGACCGCCGTTGACCAGGCATGCCGGCTTCTGCGTCTGCCGACCGTCCGCACCGAGTTCCGCGAGACAGCCGCGAACGCAGCCAAGGTCCGCAGGACCTGCCTCGGGTATCCGGGCGAGCTACTGCCGGCCGAGTGTAACGAGCGCGCCCGCCGCCGATCGGACCGCCGGATCAAGGCTGCCGGGTTCCCGCGCGAGAAGTCGCTGCGCACCTACAAGTTCGACGCCAACCCCAACGTAGACCCGGCCGTGGTCCACACCCTCGCCAAATGCGAATGGGTCAAGAAGGGTCGGCCGCTGTGCCTGATCGGCGACAGCGGCACCGGCGAATCCCACCTGCTTATCGCCCTCGGCACCGAGGCTGCGATGGCCAGCTACCGGGTCCGCTACACACTCGCCACCAAGCTCGTCAACGAACTCGTCGAAGCTGCTGACGACAAGCAGCTCACCAAGACCATCGCCCGCTACGGCCGCGTCGATCTTCTCTGCATCGACGAGCTCGGCAGCGACGGCAGTTTCACTGATCGAAAAGGCGCCTTGGCAAGTCGACGGTGGCGCGTAGGCGTGGGTTCCGGTTGAGGTATCCGCTTGTACACGGGAAACCGCAGACGGCAAGACCCCCTAGCATCGCTTCATGATGAACATGGAATCGTCGGCACCGGCGCGGTGCAGCTGATGGGCTATCTGCTTCTCGCGCTCATTGCCGCCTTAGCCTCCCTCATTCTTGCCGTCACCGGACTTTCCGCTCTTATCCGTCATTCCACCGGAAGGCCCGGCAAGCAGAACGTACTCTTCGGTGCCGCCTCTCTCCTAGGCGCCGTCGCAGCGGCGTTCTTCACCGCAGGCTTCCTGGCGGTCGGATCTGCGATCCTGGATTCCACCGACGGCGGCACGAACTCCGGCCCACCCCAGGCTTGCGTCAACGCGGGCGGAGCGAACAAGGCGATGCACGTCAACGGCATCGAAGGAAGCATCCTGCCGTTCGGCTTCACGTGCACCACCCCGGACGGAGGCGGCTTCCGAGCCGACGAAATCCCCAGGTATCTGACCCTCGGTGCGTACGGTCCCGGGTTCGCCGCGGTGGCGATGTTCATCCTCGCGACCGCCCGCCGGGAGGCACCTGCCCCGAGTGGCCCCGGCAGGGCGCTCCGGTAGGCGGTTCGAGAATGTAGGGACGATCCGCGGCAACCATCGCGATCGTCCCGGTCACGATCGTCATGTGGTATGAGCCACATCCGCCCGGAACACCTCGTCGCTCACCGGCTCGTGGCGGATCCCTCGTAGCCGCGACCTCTTCCGTGGCTGCGGCCGAACCGACTCCCGACGCGGCCTTACGCCAACGCTGCCCGCGCCCCGAGCACGGTGCCCCATCCCGGGCCGGCCCGAGCCGACATCCGTCAGACGAGGCAGAACTCGTTTCCTTCCGGGTCCGTCATCACCACGTGATCGGGTCTGCCCTGCACTTCGTCCTCGTGGACGACGGTGGCACCCGCGGCGGTCAATCGCGCCACCGCCTCCACCACACGTGGCCACCGCACCTCCCACGGCGTCTCACGACCGCCGCCGACCTGCACGTCCAAGTGCAACCGGTTCTTCGCCGCCTTCGGCTCCGGGACCTTCAGGAACGAAAGGTTGGGACCCACCCCGTCCGGATCCGAGAGATAGGCACCCTCGTCCCACTCGTCCTCCGGGATTCCGTGATGGGCGAACCATTTCTCCCAACTCCCAAACCCCGTGGGCGCCGGCTTCTCCACATAGCCCAACGCCAGCGCCCAAAACCCGGCCAGCTCCGCCGGTCGCGCACAGTCGATCGTCAAGCTCCACGCGGTCGCCATACGGTCCTCCCCGATCAGGACTAATTTGTACGTGTATGAGGGCCGATCCGCCCCACGCACACCACGCCCTGTTCACGGGTGTAGTCCGCCCAGTGCATCCGAGGGGACCCCGGACGACCCCAAACTCACATGAGCCGCCATCCGTACCAACCTGCGGGCGACGACCCACGACGGCACGGGAAACCACCGCAGCCGACCCGCGTGTGACGTGATCGTCCGCGAACTCTCCCACATCTTTATTTTGCCGGGAGCGAATGTAGACCCGTGAGCGGGGGACTCGACGCACCACCGTCTGAAATCGCCTCGGAAGCCCTCGGTGGTCACAGCCCGCGCAAACGCGTCCAACGCCAGCAGAACCCCGTGACCAGCACAGACACGGCCCGAGCCTTTAGGCGTACAAGGCTGTGTGCAACACACCCGGGCATTCTCAACGAAACCGCCACACCCCCAGGTCAGGCCCCACAGCCCTCACCCGGACAGCCACACCCACACACCAACCACCACTACGAAGTCGCACGGGTCGAGGCTCCGACCGGGCGGGGGTTGTTGCGGTGGGCATGGCGCCGACCGCTGTGGTTTGTTGCGCGTGGTCCCGAACGTGGTTCATGGGTGTGTCGCCCAGAGGTGGACCTTTCCGTGGTGGCCGACGGCGAGAGTGCCGCCGTCCGGGCTGAACGTCAGCGCTGTAACTCTCGCGGATTTGTCGGCCATGGTCAGCAGTTGTTCGTCCGTGTGGGCGTCGCGGATGATGACCACACCGCTTTCGTCGCCGGACGCCAGCACGTGGCCGTCGGGGCTGTATGCCAGCGATGTGACCGGGCGGAGGTGTCCGGTGAGGCGCCGGTGTTGTTTGCCGGTGTGTGCCTCCCAGACGTGGACGACGGGATCGCCCGAGGGGCCTGGGTGCCATACGGCGGCGAGTTGGCGGCCGTCGGGGCTGTACGCCAGCCGGGTGAGCGACAGGTTGTCGCGGTCTTCTCCGGTGAGCCGCCGGCGGCGTGGTTTGCGGGTGTGGAGGTCCCAGATGCATACGCTCCCGTTGGCGTCCCGGGTGGCGAGCACTTGACCGTTCGGGCTGAGCGCTGTCGGGCCCGTGGCGGCGGCAAGGCCCGAGAATCGGCCCGGGGGGCCGGAGAGATCGGGCATGGTCTTGCCCGTCCGTGTGTCCCACAGGCGACACTCGCCGTAGGTGCCGATGACGAGGATGCGGCCGTCCGGGCTGAACACCACGGTGTTGACGGTCCTGGTGTATCCGGTGAGTCGTCCGTGTGGCGTGCCCGTGTGCGGATCCCACAGCCGGATGCATTCGTCGCCGTCACTCGCGGCTAGGGTGTGCCCGTCGGGGTGGAAGGCCAGGGCGTGGACGCGTCCGGTCCCATTCAGGAGATGCAGTCGTTCACCGGTGAGCGGGTCCCAGAGTTGCACCTCCCCCTGTGAGTCGCCCGCCGCGACTGTGCGGCCGTCCGGGCTGAACGCCACCGCGTCCACGGACGCGACGGTGGTGTTCTTCGTGAGGGTGCGGCGCAGTTCGTAGTCGAGCCCTGTGGCGCCGGGCGCCACGCGGGGAGATGTGACAGTGGGGGCCGTGGATGTGGGTCGTCGGTGACGTCGGATGCCCTGGTTGTGATCGTCGGGTGTCGTCGCCGTGTGGTCGGACACTCCGCCGGGGTTGTGCCTGGTCGCTGCAGACCGGGGCGAAGGATCGTCGGCCGAGGTTGCGGACCTGTCGGGGGCCGGTGCGCGGTGTGTGGTGAGCCGGGTCAGCCGCTCGCCGACCTCGAGCGCTGAGGCGGGGCGGTGTTCGGGGTCCTTGGCCAACAGGGCCAGTACGAGGTCGTCGAGTTCGGTGGGGACTCCGGCGCGCACGGCGCCGGGCGGTCGCGGCGCGCGGCGCAGGTGGGCGTTCATCATGGAGACCGGTCCCGTGGCGTCGAACGGCGTGTTGCCGGTGAGCAGTTCGTGCAGGACGCAGCCGAGGGAGTACAGGTCCGAGCGGGTGTCGCCGGGCTGCTCGTCGAACCGTTCGGGCGGCATGTAGGCCAGTGTTCCCATGACCCTGCTGGAGTGGTGGGTGCTCTCGACGTATCGGGCGATGCCGAAGTCGAGGACCTTGACGTCGCCGGTCGTGGTGAGCATGAGGTTCGCGGGCTTGAGGTCACGGTGCACCACGCCCGCGCCGTGCGCTGCCCCAAGCGCCGTGGCGGCGCGCGCCGCCCAGTCGACGGCGGTGGCCACCGGCGGCGGCCCGTCCTCGGACAGCACGCTCGCCAGGTCACGGCCGGTGAGGAACTCCATGACCAGGAACAGCGTTCCCTCGCCCGGGTCCTGACCCAGGTCGTACACGGTGAC
Organism: Embleya sp. NPDC056575; assembly: GCF_042793325.1. NCBI lineage: Bacteria > Bacillati > Actinomycetota > Actinomycetes > Kitasatosporales > Streptomycetaceae > Embleya > Embleya sp. NPDC056575. The sequence continues at coordinate 122,587 of NZ_JBHTVA010000006.1, read as the reverse complement.
CACACCGGGATGGTTCAGGCCACCGGCCACCCGCGCCTCACGAAGGAACAACGCCGCGCCGGAGGTGTCCCGGACATCGTGCGCCAGCAGCTTGACCGCCACCCGCCGTTCGATCACGCGGTCCCGCCCTTCCCACACCTCCCCCATTCCACCACGACCGACGAACCGCACCAGTTCGTATCGACCGGCCAGAACCCGCGCGACCATCCGCCCCCGAACACGACCGCGGCGCCCTGCTATCCGACGCCCATCCCTCCCTGCCCCGACCAGGCGCACCGCCGGAACCCTTCCGGGCGTGGCCCGCGCCCGCGAAATCAGCGCATCGAAGCCACACACCGACGACACTCCTCCCGCATCGGCCCGGAATGCAACCCCATGTGGCGCACCGCAAGAGGCGACCCCGTCCCTCCGCCCATGGGTCTTCCCAACGAAACCGACCATCCGTCCCAGATCCTGCAAAGCGGATGTGTCTGAAAGTTCGTGTAAGTCCGTGATGTGAAGGATGGGTTGGGGTACCTTCCCGGATCCCGGCCCTTCCGGAACGGGCAGTCATGACCCAGATCGAATACCCACAGCCCACCGGTGGTCCGTCGCCTGCGGACACGGACGCGATGGTGGACGAGGCCGTCGAGCGGTTGATGGACCGCGCGGACGCCTCGGGTGCGGCCCTGTTGGGCGAGGGCGGCCTGTTGACCGAGATCACCCGGGCGGTCCTGGAGCGGGCCCTGGACGCGGAGATGACGGAACACCTCGGCTACGAGCGTCACGATCCCGCAGGTCGTGGTTCGGGGAACTCGCGCAACGGCACCTCGCCCGAGACCGTGCTCACCGACGCGGACGAGGTGACGATCGCGGTCCCGCGCGACCGCAACGGCGATTTTGAACCTGCCCTGGTGCCCCGGCACGCCCGCCGGTTGGCGGGGTTCAACGAGCGGATTCTCTCGCTCTACGCGCGCGGGATGAGCGTGCGCGACATCCGTTCCCACCTCGCCGGCGTCTACGGCGTCCAGGTGAGCCCGGACCTGATCTCGCGGGTGACCGACGCGGTCGCCGACGAACTCGCCCGCGTGGCAGAACCGCCCGCTGGACCCGGTCTGGCCGATCCTCTACATCGACGCCCTGTGGGTCCGGATCCGCTCCGGATCCGTCGTGAACCGCCCGGTGTTCGTCGCCGTCGGAGTCGACATGGACGGCCGCAAGGACGTCCTGGGGCTGTGGGTCGGCGCCGAGGGCGAGGGCGCCACGACCTGGATGGCCGTGCTCTCCGAACTACGCAACCGAGGCATCGAGGACGTGTGCATCGTTGCCTGCGACGGGTTGAAGGGCCTGCCCGAGGCGGTCACCGCGACCTGGCCGAAGGCGACGGTCCAAACGTGTGTGATCCACCTGATCCGGGCGTCGCTACGATTCGCCTCGAGGAAGGATCACACCAAACTCGTCACCGCCCTCAAGGCGATCTACACGGCCCCGACCGAGCAGGCCGCCGAGCAGGCCATGAACGAGTTCGCCGCCTCCGACCTGGGAACTCGTTACCCGGCGATCGTCCAGACCCGGCATCGGGCCTGGCCCGAGTTCGTCCCCTACCTCGCCTTCCCGCCGGACATAAGGAAGGTCGTCTACAGCACGAACATGATCGAGTCGATGAACGCGCGCCTGCGCAAGGCCACCCGCAACCGTGGGCATTTCCCCACGGAACAGGCCGCGCTCAAGGTCCTCTACCTGGCGGTTCGCGAACAGATCGAACCATGCGCACGCGACGTGAACCTGGTCGCGCCACACTGGAAGAACGCCCTCAACGCCTTCGCGCTCTTCTTCGAAGACCGCCTCAGCGTTCAGTAACCACCACCCCAGGACTTACACAAAGACGCTGACACGCCCGAACGACGACTCGGGCGTCGGCCGTAACCCGGATCCTCGTGCAGATCTCGACAGCACGCGACGCTTCGGAATCCCGAGGGCGCGACGAGGGCCTCAGCGGGCGGGTGTCCCGTCCCGGCGCAGTGGTGGTCCCAGAATGTGGTGCACGTTGTGTTCGATCGTGTCGAGGAGTTCGGTGCCGAACACGCAGAGGGTGTGTTCCCAGGGGTGTCCGAAGGTGCCGAATCGGAGGTCCTGTGCGAGGAGGATGTAGTAGTCGCCGTCGGGGTATGGGCCGAGGGGTCAACCCTCGCGGGAGCGTTGTTCGAGTACGCGCGGCAGGAACATGTCGGTCTCGGGGACGTCCGGGCGCAGGCCGTAGCAGGTGTGTTGCCAGTCCGGGATCCACAGCGACTCGCCCGGCCCGCAACGGTCGGCGAGCCCGTCCTGGACGACGTCGACCAGGCGGTCGAGGTTGTGCTCGCGGGGGTCGTCGTGCAACGTGTCCTGGTTCCATGTGGTCGACGGCGAGGGCTCGGTGATCCCCGGGAACTCGCACACGCCGGGTCTGAAGGCGAACCGGGCATCGAAGCGATCACAGACGTCGGAGTATTCGGCGCCGGACAGGCGGCGCAGGCGTTCGGCGGTCACCGGGCGAACCTATCGTCGCGTTGTCGGCGTACGCCCTGGCTTCGTGGGTGATGACGAAGAGCGTTTGATGTCGGGTTTCGGCAGTGGATGTTGGTTTGGCCGAGTGGAGATGTCACCGAGTTCCGAGAGCGGGCGTCGGCATGGTGATGCCTCGGTATATGTGCCCGAGGGCTGCGTGGTCGGAGCCCGTATGGTCCTGGCATGACACGTGAGTTCGATATGGTGCGGTCGCTCGCTGCGGGTGTCGAAGGCCGTTGGGGTGCCTGGGAGTTCATCCGCGGGTTCGTTGCGAACTGGTCGGAGGCGCTCGGTGACGACGACGGCTGGGGCGAGGCGGATCTCGTGGCCGCGGAGGAGAGGCTCGGCGTCCGGCTGCCGCCGGCGCTTCGCGAGGCGTATGTGTTGTTCGGCCGTCGTCGGGACCTGACCGGCAACCATGACGTCCTGCTCGGTCCGTCCGAGCTGTATGTGGACGAGACCAAGGAGGCACTGGTCTTTCGGCATGAGAACCAGGGGGCCGCTTCCTGGGGGATCCTCCTCGGTACGCCGGCGGACGACGACCCCGCCGTCTTCATCAAGGCCGACTTGGCCGACAAGGCTGCCGAACGCTGGGAGCCCTGGTTGGAGCGGCTGTCCCTGTGCTTCATTGAAATCGTACTGTCGGAATCCGTCCAGGCCGATGGCGAACTCTGCGACTTCCTGTGCGACTTCGACGACCACGGCGTCGAGGTGCTGGAACGGAACTGCACTCGACTGCCCTTCCCGGCCTATCCGATGGGCGAGGAAGAGCACGGCACCCGCTGGTTCCTCGGCCGTGACGTGCTCCTGCGTGACGACGACGGCACGGATCTCCTGGTCCGCAGCCGCACCGAAGCAGCCCTCGACGCAATACGCGACCTGCCCCCGGGCGATTGGCTGAACGACTCCCGGTAGATCACGTTCCGACCTGCTGCCGGCCGCCCGCGCCGGCTGAGAGGAGCCTGCGGCCGTCCGGCCTTGTGGGCGCCCGGCGGGTCCTGGCAGGTTGGGGGCGTGATCCTGTCGTTCGTGCGCGAGGGGCGTGCCGGTTCGGTGGAGGCGACCGTCGAGCGGGTCGAGGATCCCGCCGCGGTCGGACAGACCGCCGAGGCCCTGGACTTCCCCTGTCTGACCGCCCGCGTCACCCACCCCGGTCGCGGCTACGGTGCCATGTTCGGCTGGGTCCAGCTCGTGTGCTCCAGCGACGACGCGTCGGGCGGCACGGTGTTCGGCATGGACCCGTTCGTACTCTTCCCCGATTCCCGGTCGCCCTACTGCTACTTCGGCCCGGCCCCGACCCTGTTCGACTCCCCCGCCAGACTCGACCGCGCGCCGATGTCCTGGCTCGCCCACACCTTCCTGGCCTGGACCCCGATCGCCGAGACCATCCACCGCCACGTCGTCCCACTCGTCGGCTTCGCCTGGGGCTTCGACATCGACACCACCGGGAACATCACGATCCACGGGCCCACGCCGCTGCCCGACACCGCCTGGAACGGCCACCTCCCCCTCCTGCGCACACACCACCCCGCATGGACCTTCGCCCCACAACCCACCACGCGAGACCGGAACACATAGCGCGCGACAGCGCCCTGCTCTGGGTATGGCCGGCACTCGGATACGTCGGGCCGCCGGACCATCTCCACCACCACAGCCCCTTGTTCGAGACGAACAGCCCTTGTGCCGGCCCTGTCCACACCCTGGAGCAGCTGGTCGCCATCGGAGCCGCGGAACGGCATGACGGCCGCACCGATGTCGAATTCGGCTGGTCACCCGAAGCAGCCGCGCGGGTCCAGGTCCTGGAAACCCAGGGGAGTCGGTGCCGTTCTCCTCGACTCGGGGGGACGGGCGGGCGATTCGATCGTCGTACGGCTTCCCGCCGGACCCGCTCGACTCGGCGCTCGGCCTGCGAACGGAGCCGGGAGCCGGGAGGGTGCGCGTGCCCGCCGGAGGGTGTGTGCCGGGGGCGCGGGATCGGGTGTGACGCCCGAGGCGGAGGGTGTGGGGGCGTGAGTGTTCCGCCGTACTTGGAAGAGACGTTGGCGATGTTACGGCAGGCATATCCGCAGGGGATGCCGGACGAGGACTACCCGTCGGTGATGCGGGTGCTGTACGAGGGATGTCGCTGCGGAACGTGGGGGACGTGATGTTCGCGTTCACCACCTTCGTGGACGCCCACCACGACGCGTACGGCGTCGCCGACGACCTCGAGTCGACCGACCTCCTCGCGCGGCCGCACCCGGCGGGTCGGACTGGCATCGTCGGCCCGCCCTCGTCCACTCGCCGGATGCCGGCCATGCCGCCTCCCCCGCAGGTCGGTGCCAACCGGTCGGGCCGTACATTCGCGTTCATGTCCTTCAGAAGTCTGTTCCCGTTCCGGCGTGCCGCAGTGCCGCGTGCAATCGTCGTGGAGAGTGCGGCGCTCGACGATGTCGAGGTCCGGTGGGTCGGCGAGGCGGTCGCACGCACCGGACGTTTCGAACCCGCCGAGGAGTTGCTCGCACGGATCGGCACGGACTGGGGGCGCCGGTCGGTCGCGGTCAACGGACTCGGCGAGTTCGCCGCCGTGTCTCCGCAGTGGCTGCTCGCCTGGCAGAGCGCGCGCCCCAAGTCCGCGGACCGCGCCGTGGTCGCGGCCGAGGCGGGCGTGCGCGCGGCGTGGAACGTGCGCGGCGCGGCCCCGGCGAAGGCCACGAGCGCGCAGCGGTTCGCTGGATTCCACGAGTTGCTGCGCCAGGCCCGGGACACGTGTCGTGTGGCCACCGAACTCGCCCCCGAGGATCCGACCCCGTGGGCGTCGTGGTTGCGTGTGGATCGGGGACTGGGCGCCGGGCGTGGGGTGTTCGAGGAACACGTACGGGAACTGCGCGAGCGTTGTCCCCACCACGGGAACGGTCTGGCGGCGGCGTTGCAGTACCTGTGCGGGAAGTGGCACGGTTCGAACGAGGAGATGTACGCGTTCGCGCGGGACGCGGCCGAGCAGGCGCCGCCGGGATCGCCGTCGTCCCTCCTCGTGATCCACGCGCACGTCGAGTACGTCGCGCTGATGTCCTGGGACCGGGACTGGCCGGACCGCGAGTTCTGGACCGCGGAGGTTCCGGCGGCGGACCTGAACACGGCGTTGGAGCGATATCCCGCACGGGTGCGGTCGCGGCCCGCGAGCTGGGTGTCGGACCAGAGCTATCTGATGTTCGCCCTCGCCCGGGCCGGCCGATGGGCCGAACTCGCCGAGCGGTTCGAGGCCACCGGACACCTCGTCCACGAGATCCCCTGGGACTACGGCATCGGAGGGCCGGACTTCCTCACCCGCGTCCACCGCCGCGCAATGCGCGCCCGCCCACGCTCCACCCGTTGACCGCACGACGATCGGACCCCACGCCTGGGAACCGACCGGTGTCGAGGACGTGGGTCTCCCCCACGTCCGCAGTCCGTCGCACGGGACGACCGACGGATCCCTTGCCCGAGGTCGTTCACACCGGTTGCCCGCCTTTGCTTGGGCGAACTCCCTTGTCCGGACGGTTCATCGACCCGGTGTCTGCGGGATCACCGGGGCTCACCGACTCACTCCGGGCCGCGAACACCGCAGTTCCGGCACGACATCAGAAGCAGGGCTCCGGCGCGGGGCCGGGCCAGGTGTCGGGGTCGAGCATCTGCCACAGGGTGTGCGACAAGCCGTCGGCGCCCATGTAGTCGACCTGCGTCAGCCAGGGCGTCGGGGACAGGAGTCGGTGGAGTTCGGGGGTGACGGTCTCCTCGATCATCGTGCGCAGGGTGTCGGGGACGGGGTCGTCGGCCAGGCACAGCCACCCCAGCGCGGCGCTCACCCGTACCTCCGGGGTGCGGGTCGTGTCCGACCACAGGGCGTGGGTGAACGCGGCGGCGTCCTCGTGCCGGTGTTCCCGGGCGAGTTGGGCGATCGCCAGGACCAGGCCCGCGCGCACGCGGGCGTCCTGCTCGACGTCGAGGCGGGCGTGCAGGGCGGTGGCGATCTCCCGGGCCCGGTCGGAGGCGGCGGCCAGGACGTAGGCGGCCATCTCGCGCACCTGCGGGTCGGGGTCGTCCAGCAGTGCGATCGGGATGTGCGCGTCCGCGGCGATCGCGTCCCGCGCCGCGCGGATCACCCAGTTCTGCACGGAGGCGTCCACGCCGTAACGCACGTCGTCGTCCGCGTACGCCACCCGCAGCAGACCGGCCCGGGACCCGTCGTCCCAGAAGTTCCGGCGTGCCACCAACGCGCACATCCTCAATCCCGAGGATCGATCGTGTGTGAACGGGTCGGCCGCGATGCGCAGCAGGAACGGCACCGCCAACGCCCCCACCGGGAAACGACACCCCTCGCAGTACATGGCGCACCCCAACGCCTGCCTCGCCTCGCGTGCCGTGACGGGATCGGCGGAGCGCATCCGCTCCAACTCCCCGGGCACGTCGGGCTCGTCGGCGAAACGGGCGAACGGCACCCGCTCGTAGCGGAAACCCTCCCGAACGTCGAACGACATCCCCGCCACCACCATCCACACGTCCCCATCCGTCCCCTCCCACCCCTGCGACCCGTACTCCTCCCCCGACGCCTCCCCAGCGCTCCACGCCTCGACGTCCCCACCCTCGCCCATCCCCGCCCCTCCCCCGTATCCCCCACACCGGGTGGCAACACGTCGGCCCACGACGCGTCGACACGCACTCCCGCCCGCCTCGGAGCGGCCACGCCGCCGCGCCGGACACCGGCGCGCGCAACGTAGCCGGCCCCACCGACACCCCGCGCTGTCCTACGGAGCGGCGTCGCCGAGGGCGCACCTGGACACGGTCGTGGGCGGTCGCCGGGCGAGTTCGCGCTCGCGGCGTCGACGGTGGTCTCGTGGCGTGGTTCGCGGGATGCTCCGCATCCTCGTTCGCGCCGGACTTCGGCGCCGAGCCCGGCCGGCAGGCTGTGTCGGGGACAAGAGCGTGTACCGCGCGAGCTTCGCCGCGTTGCCCCTGTGGGAAGCCGCCGTGGACGGAGCCCCCGAGGATCGGGACACCTGGCCGCTGAGATCGTCTCGGTGGGACGCCGGTACCGCGAATACGACTCGGCGCTGGAGCCGCACGCCGCGCGGATCGCGAAGACGGCGGTCGTCGCGGACGCGCATCTCACCGACCACGCGCACCAAGCGCACTACATCCACCGGTTGTGCGGCATGCTCGCGCTCGAGGGGCGTCTGGCCTGGGCGTGGGGGGCTCGACGACCTCACCGACGCGTTCCCCTCGCCGTCCGCCGCCTGCACTGCGGCGCCGACGTCACCATCGCAGTGGGCGAGCACGGCAATCGCTCCGTGATCCGGAACCGACACTGCGGAGATCTACCGCCGTCCACTGCACTCCAACCCGCCCGAGAGATGACACCACCGAGTGCGCGGTCGCACGCGGTCGCGATCCGCGCCTCACGCGGGCCGGGAACCGGAACCCGCTCGGGTGGGACCCCCGAGGGGCACCTATACGCTGGCGCGATGACCGGGTTCGACGACACCGACCGACGGCAACTCGCCCTGATGTTGCACGAATACGCCGAACACGTCCTGGACGAGGTGGCCATACTGCGGGTGCGGACGAAGTACGGGGGACGTGTACCTCGAGATGTTCCGTACGTTCCCCCCGGGCACCACCGACGGCTACTTCCACTCGATCGACCCTCTGCTGCCGCCGCTCGGTGCGCGGGAGAACCGGTTCACCCCCGCCCACGAGATCCGACTCGCCGCCCTGCTCCACGCCTACGCCGAACACGAACTCGACCAGTGGACCACGCTGGAGACACGCACCACCCGCGGGCCGGTCCACATCGGCATCACCAACTCGACTCCCCACAGCGGAACCCACGACGACGCCCGGCCGCTCGACCACCTCCTCCCCACACCGGCCACAGACAACCGCCAGGACGCCCGCTGAACCCGGTCGACTCACGCTCGCTCGCGGAATCGAGGGGCGGCGAGCGCGAGACCCACGCCGAGTGGGCGAGTTCCGATTCCCACACCTGGCGCGCACGCCCGCAACGACGCGTCGCCGACCGCGTCCCGGCTCTGCCCGACGGCCCGTTCGCCCTCGCGTACCGCCACGTCGCACGCGAGGTACGCGCCGCCGCGCAGCGCCGCCGCGACGGTCTCGGGTGGGCACGACGTCCGCGTCCGTCCGATGGCGACGGACAGGCCGGCGGATCCGGAGGCGGCCTCGTCCAGGCCCGGCACCGTACCGACGACGGTCAGGTGGATGGCGGTGATGCCGGTGCCCGGCCGGAAGGTGGCGTCGGCCTTGGTCTCCAGCTTGGTGGGCGGGGTGCCGGCACCGGTCAGGCCGTGGGCGAGGGCCATGGAGAAGCAGGCGGAGTGCGCGCCGGCGATCAACTCCTCGGGGCTGGTCCTGCCGTTCGCGGCCTCGGCGCGCGCGGGCCAGGACACGGGGAACTCGCCGACGCCGGAGGAGTCGAAGGTGACGAGCCCCTACCCGTCGAGGAGGTTGCCCTCCCATGCGGTGTGTGCGGTGCGTGTGGTCGCCATGGTGAACATCCTTCGTCGTCGGTGACGGTGTGGGTCGGTTCGATCCGACCACATCGCGGGCACGCTCCATTGCCGACCGGTTACCCCTATCGGGTGAATCCCCGCAACGGGAACGCCGTCCGGGACCACGAACACCGACAGCGCGCTCCGAGAACGACGCCTTGACCGGGTGGCGGTTCGGACCGGCCTTGTTCCGAGCACACGCCCGGCGGGCGGGCATGGACGATCGCAGTGGCCGCGGCGGCGTACCCGGCCCGGGCGGGGCATGTGGAGGTGCCGCGCGCCCACGTGGAGTCGGTGGTGGCGTTCGACGGGTGGCCGGAGGACGTCAGGGTGGGGGTGTGGGTGACCACGAGCAGGAGCAGGCGGGCGAAGCCGGCGGCCGAGCGGATCGCGGAGTTGCACGTGTTGGGGATGCGCCGGACGCGGGCCGGGACGGCCCGGCCCGGGGTGGATTGGGGTTACTCACGATGAACCCCATGTACAGCCTGCGCATTTTCGAGGGTGCACATCGGCCCCGACCGGCCCGAACACCGGTTCCTGCCCCATCGTTTCCAAGGACGACGCCCCAGGCGACGGGAATCGGTCGGGGCGGATCGGCGCCGGGGTGCGCGGTGGTCGGGGGGCGGTGTGTGGTCCGCGTCGGATCCGTGCCCGGTTCACGGGGGATCCGGGCCGGCCGGGCGGGTCGCGGACGGGCGGGCGCCGGCCGGCCCCACACCAAAGGGCCGACCGGGTGGTGTGGGGGTGGGGTCGGGCTAGGCGGGGTGTGGGCGCGCGGGCGGTGGGGGATCGTGCCCGTCGTCCCCTCGACCCCCGCACGATCGGAGTCCCCCGTGAAGATCCGTACCCTCACCGCCGTCGCCACTCTCGTGGTCGCCGCGCTGCTCGGCGGCGTCGGCCGGGCCGCCGCGGCCGGCACCGCCGTGCCGCGGGCGTCGACGGCATCCGCCGGCGCCCCGAGCGGCTTCATCGGCGGGGAGTGGTGCGGCGTGGGCGGGGGACAGGTCCAGGACAACCCCCTGTCACCCACCGGCACCATCTGCGCGGGCGGCGACTTCGACGGATTCTTCGTCCGCGGCTGACCCGACCACGCCCCGGCCCGCCCGAACCGCCCACCCCCGCGCTACCTCGGGCCGCCCCGGTCGTCGGGCCCGGCGTGGTGGTCCGGCGTCCCCCCGTCGCCGGGATCCGCCCCCGGATCGGCCCAGCCCCCAGGCCGACCCGGCACATCACGGGTGGACGTCGGTGGATACCACACCGACGACCTGTTCGCGCTGGTGGCCATGCTCGCCTGGCTCGGCGACCAACTCGCACTGAGCCACGCGCGGATCGCCTCTTCGACGTCGTCGCAAGAGCGACCCTGACCGGCCCGGACCACGGGATACTCGTCGCATCGAACAACGCAAGCGATGACGACCGGCCACTGCACGACGTGGCCCGTCGGTCCCCTGGAGAATCGATGCCACCGCCATCCCCACCACCCCCTCCCCCACCTCTCGACATCCGCTACCACCCGGACGCGCTCGCCGATCCCGATACCGACCTTGCCCGTGTCCTGGCCGAGGTCACCTGGGACGAAGACATGCGGGCACGCCGGACCGCCTGCTTCGGCGTGCCGTACGACTACTCCGGGCGCCGTCACGATGTCGCACCCATGCCCCCGCGGATCGCCGCGATCGGCACCCGCGCCGGCTCACACGCCGGTCATCCCTTCGACAACTGCCTGGCGAACCTGTACGAGACCGGCGACAACACCATGGGCTTCCACCAGGACTCCTACGACGGCCTCAGCCCCGGCAGCGCAATCGCGATCGTCTCCCTCGGCGCGACGCGCCGCCTCGCCTTCCGCAGCCTCGACCGAAACCACCGCCACGAACTCGCCCTCGTGCACGGCTCGGTGCTGCTCATGACCGCCGTGACCCAACGCGGCTGGACCCACGCCGTCCCCCGGGAACCCGCGGCCGGCCCCCGCATCAGTCTCACCTTCCGCCAAGCAATGACGCGGCCGACGAGCTAGCTAGCTAGGCGACCCTGTCGAATCGGTCGGCAAGGGCGGAGCCGGACGCTACCGTGTCACGCTGAAGAAGACCGTCGACGTGGTTCGCTCCGTGCCGATCGCGACGCTGAACAGCGCGGCGGACTGGAAGAGCGAGATCTGCGTCAGGCGCACCGGCGGAGTCTGTCCGGCGAACTGCGTTCGCGTGACCACCGGCACCGACGGCGTTGCGCAGGATCAGCCCTTCACCCATCATCGTCCCCTGTACCGGGCGCCGTGCCGTGCGCCCGGTACGGTTTCGGCCGCCCGTGGCAGGCACCCGGGTGGCCGTGGGGACAAGCGCGGCCGACCGACGGGTCGGGTTCTCACACCCCACCCTGCCTGTACGGGCGAGCCCCGGCGGCCGGAAGGCGTGCCGGGGCTCGGATCGGCGGAACGTCGGCGTACGTACCGTGCTTGAGGATCGGCCCGTCGTAGCCGGTCTTGTCGTCCCGGTGGGCGGCGGGGCCGATCCGTCAGGCGGGCGAGGCGGACTTCTCCGGGGTCTCCTCGGGTTCGGAGTCCGGCGGGTCCACGTCGCCCGCGACCGAGGACGGCGTGATGCCACCCTTGCCGAACGGCACCCAGACGAGCCAGGCGGCCCTGAATTCGGGTCCGCTGTCACCGCCCTCCATCCCGAAGTAGACGCTGCACGAGGCGCCCTTGCGAATCGGCAACACCGCCACGTTGGCGGCCGTACGACCGTCGATACGCATTGCGGAGGCTCTGACGTTGGTCCCGTTTCCGGAGAGTTTGACGATGGAGTTCCGGGAGTTGCCGGTGGTGTGGACCTCGCCGATCGCCAGGCCCGCGGTCGGCGCGGTGAACGCCAGGGTCCGGCCGAAGGTCAGCGGGAAGACCTGCGCGGGGCCGACGATGTCCATGGTGGACACGGTCGCGGCGAACGGTCCCCCGACCGTGAGGCCGTCGGCGCCCACCACGATCTTCGCCGCGGACAACTGCTTGCCCGTGGCCACGGTCACGTTGCCGGCGATCGTGACGTCGTTGCCCGGCAATACGTTCGTATGGCTGTTGATCGTCAGGGGAACGGCGGACGGTCCTCGCAGGTCCCTGATCCGTACGATCGAACCGCTCTCGGTGACGGAGACGTCGTCCTTCGCCGTCGTGGTGCCCTCCACCACCAAAGGCCCCTTGACGGTGGTCGTCCGGTCCGACGACGACAGGTTGAGGTGCCCGCCGACGTCGATCGTCGGATTCTGCCCCAGCCCCATCATGGTGCGCGCATACAGCGTCCTGTCCTTGTCCACCGTGACGTCGCCCTTGGCGGTGGTCGTGCCGTGGACGACGAGATTCCCGACCTCCAGGTGCGGCTTGACGACCGTCACCTGGGCGGCCAGGATCCGCACCACCTGGTCCGGGGCCTGACCCACGGTGCCCCGCAGGTAGAACGTCGTGTCGGACGTGACGTTCGTGATCTTCCGGGTGGACACGTTGGTGACGGGCAGGCACGTGCGCCCGTACAGCAGTTCATAGGCCGCGTTCGCCGAGCGCTCCCACGTCAGGGTGACGTCGCCACCGTTGTCGATCACCAAGGGGTCGCACATGAGGTTCCGCATGTAGAAGCCGGGCGGAAACTTGCCCACGCTGAACACCAGTTCACGGTTGCAGAAGGCACTGTTGCCCGTGCGCGAGCGCTCGGTCACCGTCACCGGACAACTGCCGACCTTACGGCTCACCGGAAGCTCCGAGATCCGGATGGTGATCGACGTGTCCGGGCCGATCGTCTCGTACTCCGCCACCGGCGTGAACACGAACTCCTCCGTGGACGAGTTCAGTGCCACCGACCACCCGGACAGGCTGATGGACGCCACCGCCCTGCTCAGATCGAGCGCGAGGTCGGGAGCGGCCGTGCCGGCCGGGATCTTCACCTTGATCGACGCCACGTCGGCCGCCGTGCCACTGCGCCGCGACGCCACGATGATCAGTTCGCAGGTCTCCGGCGGCATCTGCGGGTTCTCCGGTGATGCCTCCACCGGGTCCGGGGCGGTCGTCAGGTCGTACGACAGGAGCGGTTCGTCTGCGGACACGACAGTGAAACTCTGTGTGACCAGACCCATGTCTCGTCAGCTCCCTTCGTTGGAACGGGTGTGCGCCGCCGCGTTGTCCAGGGTCAGGAACCCGGACCTGATCTCCGGGTCGGCGAGCGGCAGGTCGGTCGCGTCCTGCGGCTGGATGGCGAGCTTCTCCCACACTCCGCGGCGGTTCTCGGTCCAGGACCACTCGCCCAGCACGGTCGCGGGCACGGGCATCAGGACGGTTTCCTGCGGTTCCCGGGACGGGCCGTACAGGTTCACGCTTGCGGCGAGGAGATCGCCGGTGCGGAAGTTCACCGACATGCGTGCGAGGGCGGCGTCGGTGAACTCCTGCGGGACGAGGACCTTCTTGGTCGCGAGGATGTCCGTGGTGGCGTGGGCCGCGGCGCGCGGGTCGACCAGGAGGGTGAGCACGGTCGTGTTGCGGTCGCCGAAGTTCAGCCACAGCGCGGGCACGTCACCGATGGGGCGCAGGTAGTCGCCGGCGCCGGTCACCGGGTCGACGACGGTGTCGAAGTGCTCGTAGTCGCCGTCGGTGACGTAGCCGACGACGCCGTCGTCGGTCTGGTCCGCCTCGCCCATGCGTACCACCCAGGGGTAGGAGGGCAGTTCGCGTTCGGTCTCCTCGAACAGCATCCGCCAGCTGACGTCGGAGGCCAGCGGGCCGTGGGCCTGCATCTCCAGTCGGGTCCGGACCAGGGCCAGCGGGCGACCCAGCAGGAAGCCCAGGCCGGGATCGGCGGGGCCTTCCGGGTCGATGGTGTGCAGGGCCTTGTCCACGGTGGCCCGGAAGGCGTCGAACGCCTCGGGCCCCCTGGTCTTGACGGGCTCGAGGAGGTCGTAGGCGTGTGCGGAGACCGTCCGGAGTTGTTCGAAGTCGGTGATGTTCGATCCGGGGAGCACGGACCAGGAGACCTCCCTGGTCGACCGGGAGTCGAGCGTCACGCGCAGTTCGCCGAGAACCAGTCCGGTCGGTTCGTACACCACCAGCGACTTGTCGAGCCGGTTGTGCACCAGCCACGCACAGACGGGGTTGTTTCCGGGGGCGAGTTCGACGTCCTCGTCGCCGTCCGCGGACAGGAAGTCGAAGCGCAGTCGGGCCGGTTGGAGCAGTCTGGGGCCGAGTTCGATCAGTCGGTCGGCGTCCTGTTCCTGGGCGAAATACCTGGGTTCCATCGTGCGGACGATCTCCGGCCGGAAGTGCAGCGCATCGCCGATCAGGTCGACGGCCCGGCCGAACCGGTCCACGACCGACAGGTCGAGGAAGGCCATCTGCCCGGCCCGCAGTTCCTGGAACCGCGACGGGGGCCACGGATCCCAATCGTCGGCCGGTGCGCCGCCGGGGTCGGGCGGCGCGAAGTCGCCGTCGCCCAGCAGGGCGGCGACGTCCGGAGGCGGTTGAATGGCGCCGGCCGGCTGTCGTTGCGCGATCGCCGCCCCGAAGCCGTCGAGGACCTGCGACAGGACGTCGGTCTCCTTGGCGTCGGAGCGTAGCCTGCGCAGGGTTTCGGCCGGAATCAGGCCGTCGCGGCGGCGTGCGTGAATGGCGATCTCGCCTTCCAGGACGTGCCCGGCGGTGGGGGCGAGCATCTGTCGGCCCGAGGCGATGATGGTGGTGATCTCCTGCGGCGGGCCCTCCTCGGGCCATCCCTTCCAGCGGTAGCGGGAGCGTTCGATGAACTCCCAGTGGTCGCCGCCCTCGTCGTGGAAGGGCAGCGGGAAGTATTCCGCCTTCCACATCAGGAACAGCGGCTGCCAGGGCATCTCCCACTCACTGGTGCCAAAGGTGGGCATCGTGCCGATGACATTGGTGTAGTTGCCGGTCTTCAGCGCCTTGTCGAGGATGAAGAACTCGGTGACGAGGGCCGGGAAACAGGGCGGGAGGTTGGTGAACGTGACCTTCGCGACCAGCGGGGCGACCTGACTGCCCGTCACTCCGGATGCCGCGGTGACCAGGCGATCCGGCGTGCGGCAGGGCAGGGATTCCTTACGGACGAGCGGGGCGTGCAGGTTGGCGCCTTCGAGGGCGAGGACCGGATCGGCGCTGTATTCGAAGTCCTGGCGGGGCGCGCGGATCAGGGTTCGGGCCGAACGGGCCTTGTACTTGGGGTACTTGCGTTCGATGTCGGCGGCGAGTTGGTCGGCGGTCCTGCCGGTCGGCAGCCGGGAGTCGCGGGCGGTATCCGCGGAGAGCCGTTCGACCTCCGCCTTGGCCTGTGCCAGTGCGTCCTCGATGCCTTCGTGGAAGATGTCCGGCTGGTCCTCGCGTTGGGTGAGCCACCACAGCTGGTAGAGGCGTTCGCGGGCGGAGCGGAGTTCGCGTTCGCGCCCGTCCGCCCGGGCCTGGAGCTCGTTGAGCTGCCGGAGCAGGGTGTTCTCCTCCTCGTCCCGGACGAGGAGGGTCCGTCCGGCGGGCGCGGAGGGGGCGTCGGGTTCGATGTCGTCGCGGGCGCCGATGAACCAGTGATAGCCGCCGGGGACCGGGCCGAAGCCGATGTCGTGGGCGCGGCGGTCGGTGAGGATGTCCGCTTCGGGCAGGTCCCGTTCGGCCAGCGCCTCGGTTCCGCCGAGCAGGAACGCCCGGAAGAGTTCGGCTTCCTCGACGGAGAGCACACCCTCGGCGGACGTCCCCGTCTCCCCCACGGCCTCCATCACGCTGTTGGCGACGGTCGCGGTGACGTCGCGGCGGTGCGGGCACTTCGACCGCGGTACTACGCCGTCGATCTGCCAGTCGAGGCCGAGGACGGTCCCGGAGTAGACGGACCTGCGGATACCGCTGCCGGATCCGGGCGGCGCCGTCCAGCCGAGATCGTCGAGCAGCTTCGAGAGGTCCTCGGTTCCGGCGAGGATGTCGCTGTCGGGCTGGGCGTACCAGCCGGCGACGAAGTAGCCGAGCCGTTCGACGGGTTCGACGCCGGTCAGTGTGTCGTGCATGGAGAACACGTTCGTGTTGTACGGCTGGAAGACGGAGAAGGTCGGCAGCCCGGGGCCGATCGCCGTGAGGAACGGGGTGTGCCGGTCGTCGGGTTCGCGCCAGGCTTCGGTCAGATCGTGGCACTTGCCGATCTTTGTGGCTTCGGGGTGCTCGGTGTCCGGGGCCTGGAAGGAGACAGTGCCGTTGGTGGGGTCGAGGTAGTCGCTCTCGACGATCCACGCCCTGACGTTGGAGGTGCCGTCCTCGTGTCGCACCACCAGCCAGCGGTTGGGGACGAGCGGGAAGTCGCCGACGCCCTCGTCCTCGTCGTGCCGGCCGCGGGTGAGGGCGGCGGGCAGTTCCCACTGGAGGTAGACGCCGAGCCGGTCTTCGTCTCCGCGCCACTGCTCCAGGCCCATGAAAGGAGCGGGTTCGGGCGGATTGCCCTGGGCGACACCTCGGAAATTCGTGTTCCAGCGCTGGATGACGTGATCGTCGCCGGTGTCGCGGGTCTGCCGGTTGACGGCGAGTGCCGCCACCTCGACGGGAACGACCAGGGTGGTGTCCGCGGACATCTCGGGCCTCCTTTCACAGGCGGGTGAAGGACTGCACCTGCGGTGCCTGGATCATCTGCAGGGCGAACTGGGCCGAGGTCAGCCGGACGCCGCCGTGCGCGGTGTCGAGACCGTCGAGCAGGGCCGTGCCGGAGCCGCCGATGTTGAGGACCCCCGTGTCCCGGTCGCGGAGGTACTTGCCGAAGTCGGCATCCGCCGGGAACTCGCCCATCGGGTATCCGATCCGGGGGCCGTCGATCTCGCGGAGTTCGATGGTGCCGACGTTGCCGACGCCGAAACAGATGCCGCGCGGGGGTTCGGCGATCTCGAAGCGGTCGATCACCCGCGGGTACAGCACGAGTCGAACGTCGGTGCCGTAGTCGGCCGTTCGCAGCGGCTCGACGTCGACCTCGGCGCGCAGCCCGGTGAAGATGGTGGTCGGCCAACCGGGGATCAGCGACGACCGCACGAGCACGCCGCACTCCGGGACCGGCCCGCCGTCCACGGCGAGGCTGTTGAGATCGGCGTCGAGGGCGTGGCCGACGCCGACGCTCAGGGCTCCGTCGACGGCGGCGCGGATCCACTCCGGATCGACGTGGAAGAAGCGGATGCTCTCCTGGGGCAGCCTCCGGGTGTCCGGGACGAGGTTGTCGAAGGTCGCGATCTCCAGCAGGCGCAGCCGATCGAGCCAGGCCCGTACGCCCTCGAACTCGTCGCCGGCCGCTTCGCGGACGAGGGACCGCACGGAGGTGTCGGCCAGCAGCGTCCCGATGTCGCCGGTCGTGCGCCGGGCCCGCGTCGTCGTGGTGCGCCGGAGGCCGGCGCGCACCGCGGCGGGGGCTTCGCGGACGGCGCGGCCGAGTCGGGCGCCGTCGTCGTCCAGGAGCATGCGGTCGAAGGATGCGATCGCGAGGGGCGCGGTGAGGTCCCGGGCCGCCACGGCGCGCCCGACCAGACCCGGGTGGGAGGCGAGGCGGCGTAGGGCGAATCGGGCGGCTTTGCGGAACTCCAGCAGGGCCTTCCGGTAGTCGGCGTCGGCGAGGGCGAGTGTGCGTCCGGCGGTGAAGGCGGCGGCGTACGAGGTGTCGAAGACGCCGTACTTCTCCAGGTAGACGAGTGCTTCGCCGGAGGAGTCCAGGCGTACCCGGCCCTCGCCGGGGTCGGGCAGCGGCTGGGGTTTGAGGGCGGTGAAGGGTCCGCGGTGGAAGGCGATCGTACGTTCGCCGGTGGGCAGGCGCTGCGGGAGGGTGGTGGCGCCGCCCGCGACGCGGTCGAGCGCTTCGCGCTGGGGCTCCGTCACATTCGCCGGTTCGGTGACGGGGACCCGCAGACGCAGGTCCCGGCGTGGCGTGACGCCGTCGGTGGTGGCGAGTCGCTGGACCACGTCGCCGAAGCCGGTGCCGTCGTCGGGTCGTGTCTCGAAGGTCCAGGAGGTGAGGGAGACCAGTCGGACACCCTCGGCGGCGGCGGGTTCGGTGAGGGCGTCGTCGTGGCCTTCGAGGCTGACGAGGTGGCAGACGTGCAGGCCGCCTCGGGCGTCGGGGAATCGGTTGGCGACGACGACGGCGTTGAGCTGGTCGATGTCGGGTTCCGGGCTGGCGCCGGCGCGTGTGGCGTCGGGTTTGCCGCCCTCCCGGACATGGGCGAGGTAGGCCATTTCGGCCGGAAGCGGCTTGACCTGGTCGAACAGGGTGGCGGGCACGTGGATGCTGACGCAGTTCTCGTCGCATTCGTCGGGGCGCAGGCTTTTCGGGTCGATGTCCGGCGGGCGGCCGGGGCCGTGTTCCCCCGCGAGCAGTTTGCGTACGGTGTCGACGGTGACGGCGCCGACCGCCTCGGGGTCCTCGTCCAGTTCGCCGGGTCGGAAGACGAACAGGGCCATCCACGGGATGCTCTTGTCGTGTTCGCCGAGGTCGCCGAGCAGCCGGGCCCACGGGAGTTCGGGGGTGTCCAGGTTGATGTGCGGCAGGACCTCGCTGTACGTGCCGACGGCGTCGGGCACCGGGTAGCGGGCGTTGACGGCGGTGGGGGCGATGGCGAATCGGGGTTGGATGACGGCGAAGGGTTGGGGTGTGCCGTCGAGCGGCCGGTCGGCGCCGTCGGTGTCGCGGAGCAGTTGATTGTTGTGGATCTCGTAGCGGCCCGCGTGGAGCGAGGGGATGCGGTGGTCGAAGAAGCGGGTGCGGTGGGCGGTGGCCGGGCGCGGTGGGTCAAAAGCCCCGGCCTGGGGTGCGGTGGTCACGGTGGTCCTCCTGGTGGGCGGCTCAGGCCGGGATGAGCATCGGGTCGGCGGTGAAGGCCGTGCCGGCGGCGGACGCGTAGGCGGTGAGGTCGGTGTCGACGGGGCCGCGGTCGAAGAGGCCGAGGTTCTCGGCGGCGTCGAGGAGGGCGTTGCGGCGGTCCTTGACGGTGGGGGTGTTCACCCCGGTGGCGATGATGTCGACCACGCTCCTGGAGGGCCGCTGCGGTACCGGGCCGACGGGGGTGGCTGCGGGGTCGAGGGGCTGGATTCCGGGCGGGGTGACCGGGTCGAAGGAGATGCCCTCCTCGTCGATGAAGCCGGTGTCGGTGCCGTTGTCGACCGGTGGTGAGGCGAGTTCGATTCCGATGACCTGTTCGGGGATAAGTTCGCCGCCGTCGCCGCTGTCTCCCCAGCGGGCACGTGGGACCGGTCCGCGGAGGATGCCGCGTCCCCACTCCATGAGGTCGTAGGTGTCGTCGCCGTTGAAGGTGACCCACACGCGCAGTTCGCTCTGCCGGTCCTTCAGCGCCATGGGCAGGATGTCGATCGGTGGGCCGCCGGCGACGTCTTCGGTTCCCGTCCTGCTGAGGTAGACCTTGCTGACCGGTACCTGGGTGTCGGCGGTGAATCGGAAGCCGGCGTTGTCCACGATCCACGGTTTGCGTTCGCTGCGGGTGGTGCCTGCGGGGGTTTCGCCGATGAGGCCGGCGCCGGCGGTGGAGCGGACCATGTGCTGGGGTACGGGCAGGGTGCCCTGGAAGCCGAACCAGCCCAGCGGTGGTGGGGTGTCGTCGCGCTTTCGGCCGAAGCCGATGGTGAAGGAGATGAACCACAGGTGGACGGTGGCCTCGCCGCCGACCGGCGGCCCCCAGGCTCGTACGCTGACGCCGACCTCGACGGAGATCCTGATCCGGACGAACCAGATCGGGATCGTGGCGGACACTCCGACGCGGACGCTGATACCGACATCGAAGTAGAACGGCTTCCATTGCAGGAAGGCGTCGATCCTGGCGATGAGCCAGGCACGCAACATGCCGGACTCGAAGACGAGTTCCAGGGCGCCGCCGGCCATCAGGGACTTGGGGGTCAGTCCGGCGTAGGCGCTGCCGGAGACGGTGACGGTGGAGCCCAGGGCCCAGGTGAGCGCGGCCTCGGCGCCCCGGGGATAGCGCACGGGGAGCTCGCGCCCGGCGGGGATGCGGCCGAGGATGAACGCGAAGTCGCCGGCGTTGGGATTGGCGCCGAACCACACCTTGAGTCCGATGCCGCCGCGGACCTTGCAGTCCGGGTCGATGACGAAGGTGTTCTCGGTGAGGCCGACGCCGAGGCTGAGTTCGCCGGAGGAGGGGCGGATGGTGGCCTCGACGCCGATTTCCACCCGGGCGATCTTCTTGGTGCTCTTGGTGGGCAGTTCCGCGCCGCCCGTGCCCAGGAGGCTGATGACGAGGTCGTCGCCGAACTGGACGATGGCCATGGCGCGGCCCTTGATGAGTTCGAAGACGCTGAAGGCGAAGCCGGCGGCGATCCAGACGTTGCCCTCGGAGGGTCGGACCCAGGCGAGGCTCCCGCTGCCGACGAGGGTGGCGAGGATGTCGAGGGGATCGGTGGCCTCCTCGTCGTGGCCGATCGAGCCGGGGTCGTCGAGGGCCTGGAGGAAAGGGAAGGTCGCGAGCGCCTCGGCGGCGGGGACGCGGACCTTGCTGTTCCAGCCGAACCCGGCCGAGACACCGTTGAGTTCGAGGGGCGGGGAGCCGAGCAGCGGGTCACCGCTGAGGGCGGCGTACACGAACATCGAGGGGTCTGTGCCGCTGTCGGGCACGACGTACGCGCCCATCGCGGTTCCGGTGTACGTTCCGACGCCGACGATGAGCAGGCCGGCGATGGTGGTCTTGTACGGCGGGGTGGCGGGAAGCGCGGTCAGCGCGCCGACGAGACGGAACGTGCGGCGTTCGAGGTTGATGCTGATGCCGTTGGCGCCGGGCGGCGGTTCGGGCGGGGACCAACCGCGGATCATCGGCGAGTCGAGTACGGTGACGCCCTTGCGGCGCACGGCCGCGGTCCGGGGTACGACGATGCCGCGCGAGGTCACCAACGCCCGCGGTTCGCGTCGTCGTTCCTCGGCGGTGCGGAGCCGCCGGGGTGGCAGCGGTCGGCCGAGCCCGTCGCGGCGCTCCGGATCGGTGTCGGGCTCGCACTGCGGGGGCGCGGCCAACGGCAGGACCCGATCACCCGTCACCAGCCAGGCGCCGGGCCGCGGCCCGTCACCGCTCGGCACTCCGTCGACCAGAACCAGGCCGACGGTGCCACCCAGGTCCACGAACGCCCGGACACCGGACACGTGTTCGCCGTCCCGGCCGAAGTCGACCCGTACCGGCAGGGGGCCGTCGGCGGCCGTGGTGACCGCCCGACCGGCCGCGCGCAACTCCTTCGCATCGCACACGACGCCTTCGATGCGCAGCACGCCCCCGGGGAAGACGAGAGCCGCGTCCGCGCCGAGGAGTTCCGGCGGAACGTCGAGAACTCCCCCGGGCCGTGTGTCGTCGAACAGCTTCCGCAAGGTCTGGACCTGTATCGCCACAGCCGTCACCCACCTTGAAATCACGACGAAGGGTTCGGCGCCGGAAGCAGTACCGACGGACTGCGACTGTCACTCGCCGGCGTCGCTCAACAACTTGACGTCACGGACAAGAAGTAAGCAATCACACAAATGACGACTGGCTCGATTGCATCATGTAATGACGTGTTCTCATCCATCGAGTTGGACGGCTCCCGGTTCCTCTGGAACGCCCGTGCGACATCCGCGCGGTCGCCGCCGGGAACGACACGAACCCCACGGCGAGGCGCGGCCCTTCGCCGGCCCGATCCCGTCCGCCGACGACTGCGCCGCGCGCGGCATCGGCGACGGATGTGGTGCGGGCAGCGTGGGCGAGCATGCTCGTGTGCACGGCACGCCGGCCCGTCCCGCCCACTGCCGTCAGTCCTTGATGCTGCGGCAAGCCCCACCGGGCCGCGATCAGCGGGACCTGCGTGAGCGGGGCCGCGTCGATCTCCGCGTCGAAGGCCTCGTGCGCGGTGTCGTCCGACAGGCCGGCCCTGATTCCGCCCAGGCTGCCCGGGAGTTCCACCAGCTCGCCGCCGATGTGGGTGATCAGTACAGGGTCGCCGTGCTCGGCCATGATGCGCGCCCCCTCCGGGTCGGGTCGGTCGTCGCCCACCGGTGTGCGCGGCCACCTCGAGGCGCCGACAGTGGCGCACGGCGGCGCGTGCGGGGGCGCGACGGTGGTAACGGACACCAGCCGCAGGTCGGAGGCGGCCCAACTGTCCGAATCGATGGCGAACAACCCCGAGGCGGCGCTATCGCCGACGAGGCCTGGTCCCGCTCCTCGCGGTACCGGCCGTCGACGCCCGCAGGTTCGGCGGGGCGAAATCGACGAGCCCGGGCAAGCCGAGCCGGCGCGGGCCGTCCGCATCGGTGGCCTCGGCCGCGGGAGCCCACGAACCCCCGGGCCGACGAGGGGGCCACCGCGAGTGTGCGGTGGCCCCCCCTCAAGGCGTGGGCGGGCGGGTTCTGCTCGGTGGGGCCCGTTCACGCGTGCGGGGACAGGGCGCCGTAGGCCCGCCGACGGTCGCGTCCGATGCGAAATCCCGCCCGCCCATGGGCAACCCCTGCCGGCAACCGGGGAGTGCGGCCGGGGTGGGATCCATCCCCGAGGCATCCCCGAAAGGGCGAATCCCGGCCCGGCGGCGCATGAGGCGGACCGGAGCGGAGAA
Source organism: Embleya sp. NPDC056575 (assembly GCF_042793325.1). Classification (NCBI taxonomy): domain Bacteria; kingdom Bacillati; phylum Actinomycetota; class Actinomycetes; order Kitasatosporales; family Streptomycetaceae; genus Embleya; species Embleya sp. NPDC056575. The sequence continues at coordinate 99,967 of NZ_JBHTVA010000006.1, read as the reverse complement.
GTCACACCCCGGATGAGTGATCGCGATACGGCCTCGCCGCAGAGATGTCGGCTGCCGGTGGACGACGTGCCGGCGGCGCCGCGCGGCCGGGACTCCCGACGAGAGGATGGCGGTACTCCATGAGGTTTCGTGTGTTCGGCAAGGCGTCGTCGGTCGCCCTGACCGTCCTGGCCGCGGGCACGTCGGCGCGGGTTGCGTCGTCCGTCCAGGAGGGGCGCGACCCCATCGGCTTCTACGTGCAGCGAGGGTATTCACGCGGGTCGTTCCAGGGCGAGGTCACGTGGACGGGCGACGGCTCCTACGCGATCAGCGGATACCTGAGCGTGAACTGCCAGGCGACCTCGCGTACGACGGCGTGGATCCAGCACGGTGGGGTGAGCCAGTCCTGGAAGGACTCCGAAGAGGTCGGCTGCAGCGGCGTGGGTACCTCCGAGTCGAAGGGCATCCACGTCACCGGCAGGCTGACCAGGCACGAGAAGCTGAACATCCGCCTGGGTACCTGGCAGTCCAGCTTCCCCGCCGGCACCTGGGAGCACAGCGCCAAGTACGAGGCCGACATCTTCTCCTGAGCGAGGTCACCGGCCGGCGGGCGTTCCTCGCCCCCGATCCACGGACGTCAGGCCACGACCGCGGCGCCCGGGGACCCGGACGGGCCATCAGAGGCTTCGCGTGAATCCGGCCGGGGTAGCGGGTCGACACGTCCGGGTCGCGGCGAGGTCTTCGTGCGCGTGCCGCCCCTCACACGTGCGAACGGATGGCCCGCTCCGACCCGGACCCTGGAACACGTTGCGCTGAACTGCCGGCCTGCCCGCACCGCCCTGCGGCTGGGCCGAACCCCCAGCAGGTCCAGGACCAGTGTCCGGTCGCGATCCACCGGACGATCGGGACGACCGGACCGATCAGGGGAATGACCACGACGGGAATCGCGGCCGCCACCACGCAGCAGACGAGACCCTCGGCTCCGCTGTCCGACACACCTTCCACGCCGGACATCCGGCGAACGACCGGCGAACGGAACACCCTCCTGTCACCCGCCGCAGGTCGGAGGTGGTCCAACTATCCGAACCGGTGGTGAACGACATCGGGGTGTCGACGTCGGCGAGCGCCTGGTCCCGCTCCTCGTGGTCCGCGTCGTCGATGCCGGCGGGTTCGGCGGGCGCGAAATCGACGAGCGTGAGCAGGTCGAGTTGACGCGGCCCGTCGACGTCGGGTGCCTCGGCCGCGACGGCGAGGACACGGATGTCGCCGCTCTCGAATCGCAGGGTGACGTAGTCGATGTCAGCGTCCCGATACCGAATCGGCCGGACGGAGACGATGCGCCGATCCAGAACAGCTCATGGGGAAGTCCGGAGGATCGTCCTCCACGATGACGTGACCGTACTCGTCCAGGTCGTGGGGTTCGTGGGGTTTGTGGGGTTCGTCGATCCGCAGGTCCAGGTCCTATCCCAGGGTGTGGAAGCGAACGGGGCCGAGGTCGTCCAAGTGCAACCACATGTGCAGTAGGGACGGTTCGGTGTCCGGGTAGTGGTGCCAGGACGTCGTGACCCGCAGGAGCCGGCGGCCGATCGGGTCCTGGGCGTTGATCATTCGTGGGCGGGGGGTGCTCGATCGGGCCCTGCAGGGGCGCGACCCCGACCATCCGTACCGGGAATGGGGTGCCGCCGCGGAGGCCTGGCTCCAGCTTCTGTCGAAGGGGTGCAGCAACACGTACTGGTGGAAGGGCGGTGACGTCGATCCGACCGCAGACCACGTGAAGACATTCGTCGTCGTCGAACCGGCGGGCACCGACCGGCCCATCGTCATGACCGAGAAACCCTACCCCCACGGTCCCTTCGAGGGCTTCTACATGAAGGACCTCCCCGGCCGGGCCGACCGAACGAGCGAATGGACCGTCGCGGACGCGCACTGGGACGACGTACAGATGGACCTCGCACAAGCGCACGTCGAGCGCCGACTGCTCTTCCACATCAAGGGAGTTGGCGGCTACCACGCCGGCGACTACGTCGTGGGCTCCGACGACGGCTCCGGCGGGCACGTACGCGTGACCGGCGAGTGCGACCACAAACGCTACTGGTGGACACTCGTTGCCGACCACGACGGCGCCGGCCCCGGGTTCCTCGTGGCACCGGTACAGAAGAACAGTGGATACGTCAGCACGAACACCGGCCTCATGGGTTACAACCCGGTGATGTACGACGACGGCTACACCGGCTGGGCCGACGTGTATCCGCAGAACTGTCGCCGCTGGCGCTTCGTCGGGATCTCGTAGACGCCGACTCGCAACCGCGTCGAGGTCACCGTCTCCTCCCCGTCGGGCACGGACGACCCCGGGGCACCGGCGGCCTGGATCCGGCGCTCGAAGCGGCGCCTGGCACGATCGTCGCCCTCGGCCATCAACAGCTCGGACAGGAAGCCGAGATAGGACATCTGCCCACGGGCGGCGCTCTCGGCGATCTCGGGAAACCGGGAGCGGATGGTGGGCAGCCGCAACATCCGGCATGCCTGGTCGACGGCGGCGGTGGCGGCCTGCTCGGTGAGTCCTCGCCGGCGGGGGGGTCACGGCTTGTCTCCTTCAGGGGTCGGGCGGTCCCGTCGGCGGCGTCGCAGTAGCCGGTCGTAGTGGGCCACCGAGGGCAGCGGCCTGGTGTCGGGCGGAGGCTGGGCCTGGCGCCGCTCGGCGAGCGAGAACACCGCTGCCCGGTTCATGGTGGGCGTTTCCGGTTTCATCGCGGCTGTTGTGCCGGCCTCGGCAGCTTTGCGGGCCTCCAGCGCGACGGCGTCCCAGGTAAGCGCGCCTGAGCGAAGAGCCGCAGCGAGGCCGGCAACGAGGTGTTCATGGGGCAGATGGCGGCCCGGGTCCCTGGCTCTCCCACCCACATCGACACCGCATCGCACAACACCGCACGATCGGAATGCGCCCGAGTGCGCCACAACGCTCCACGAGCGTGCGTGCGATGCGACGCGGTGCGCCGACGCGGTGGGCACCTCGCGCTCGAGGCTACTCGTGATACCAGGGGGTGATGGTGCCGGAGTCGCTGATCGCCGTCCAGCCGACCTCTGCCGTGGTGTCCGACGGCAGGGCGTAGGACACGGTGCCGCCCAGCGGGGGGATCAGCGCGGATTCGCCGATGTCGAGAGTGTCTTCTCCCACGGACAGGCTCGCAAGGGTGACGAAAAATGGGGTCGGGTTGGTGAGTGTCAGCTTGCCGTCTTCCTGGCTGATGGACAGCCGGCCCGGAGCCGCGGCCGGGTCGCCGGCCAGACCCGTCGGCCGATGGAAGAGCGGAATCGTCAGCGTGGTCGCTGCCTGATCCGAGCGCATGGACGGAACGACCTTGGCGTTGAACCGGAACAAGGCCTCGCGGTCTGCGGGCACGTCGCTGCCCTTGACGTGCACCCTGCGGACCACCACCGCCTGCTCCGTGGCTTCGTTGAGCCTGACCACGGACGGGGTCGAGGCGAAGGGCACCTTCGCATCGCCCTGCCGGTCCGAGACGAACGTCTGGACCACAACCGGCTCATCACCGGTGTTGCGGACTACAACCGCCGCCTGTCGCGGATCGACGGACGCATCGAAGAGCACACGGGAGGTCGTAAGGACGACAGCCACAGGTGTCTCCAGGTAAGTGAACGGACTTCGTCAGACTACTGAGCTCTGCGGATCCGATTGTGTTGTTCATCGCGTCGGGGCGGTTGTTGCGAGGAAGCCGTTGAGGAGCGCAGGGCGATGTCGGATGTCCCGCGGGCCTTGGCGGGCGGCCGGTTCCGGCTCGGTGACGAACGCGTGATCCTCCGGCATCACACACCGGTGATCAGCGGTGGCCGCACCCGTCTTCGCACCAAGCCGTGCCGGCCGAATCACGACCTCTGGTCGGGGCACTACCGGGGCTACTCGCCGACCATGGTGAAGCTGAGGACCATGACCTGCTCATATTTCGGCGGGAAGCCCTGGGTCAGGCGCATCAACGACTTCGCGTCGACGTCGATGTCCTCGGTGGCCGCGGGGTCGGCGACGATGAGCGAGGAGGTGACGTTGTTGAAGTCGTCCCCCACATAGTCGGTGGACGAGGTGAGGAGCTTGGACCTGCCCGTGAAATTCGGGTCCTCGTACAAACAGACCGTCCAGCCGTCCGGCACCCGGACCGAACTGATGGTGTCCTCCCCCTCCTTCAACTCACTCGCGTCGTATGCTCCCGGCTTCAGGGTCTGGCTGCGACCTCGATAGCCGCGCTCGGTGTGGACGGTGACGTTCCTGTCAGCCACGGAATACTCCTCGGTGGGCGTGATCGACACTGGCAGAGCGGACGGGACCCGCCCCGTTCCGACAAGCATCGCCGTGACCCCGGGTTGTCGTCGGCAGAACATGCGTACAAGCGACACTATTGGCCCGTAAGGAGTACGGCCCAGCCGGAGAACCCGACTCCGTCGACGCGGACAAAGAGACGTGGCCTCGCCTCGAACGGTCCGACGAACCGGATCATCCGAGACGAGGCGCCCCCATGAACCACTCCTCGCGGGGGTCCCAGACCCTGGTCGCCGCCCGGTCGAGCATTCGCCGTATGGGCTCCGTGTCGCCCAGGTTGGGCACCGCGAGGGAGTTGATGCCCGTCTCCCAGGTCGTCCCGAGCACGGCGACGGTGCCGACCAAGGAGAGCATTGCGAACTCCGGGCGTCCGACTCGTGAGCCGAGCAGGTGCTCGCGGTGGCCGTGCCCGCTCATGCCCAGGCAAATCGCGCAAGCGGCGCCCACGATGTCCCAGTCGTCGAGCAGGCGGACCCGGCGCCAGACGGAACGCCGGTGTCGGGAGACCGCGTTCGCGCTGTAGAGGTTGACGGGAAGGGCGAGCAGGAACCCACGGTCGGTGCCGAAGAGGCCCGACGACGTGGCCCAAACGCATTCGGCGCCCCGCGGGCAGGAGCCTCGCCGCGCGGCCACGCCTTCGGACGAACGGCGCGCTGCGACGAACACCACCCTCGACGCCCCGGTCGGCTTCTCGGCCCCGGCCCGCCGACCGCCCGGGCCCGCGGTGGTCGAGGCCGGGGCGGCAGCGCCGCCGGTGCCGGGCGGGCCGAGGCCGAGGCGCACCCGCGAGCAGGCGTGGGCGGCTGCGGATCTCCACCTTCCCGTTCCCGTCGGGCAGCGTCACCCACACGGCGATGGAGCCGTCCCGGTCGACCTGGACGTACCCGCGCTCGCCGACCTGGCGCTGCGCCGCAGCGCGCCGGTCGGTCCAGGAGGTGTCCGCGAGTCGGTCGCCGGTCTCCAGGTCCACCACGGCTTCCTCGCCCGTCGCCGTGCCGACGTACAGGCTCAGGGGGTCCCGTCCGAAGACGGCGAGCAGGTGGTTGCCTCCCAGCCGGCCGCGGTTGCGCGGCTCGTCGGTACGGCGGGCTTTGCGGGCTTGGGCGGCGCGGGTGCGTGCCTGTTGCCAGAGCCTGGCCCGCTCCGGCGGGACCCGGCACGCGGACAGCAGTTCGTCCAACGGACCGGCCTGGGGGATCGCACCGGCCCGCCAGTTCGCGATGCCGTTCTCCGCGATGCCCGCGGCCCTCGCCGGCGAAGCCCCCGATCGTGTGCGCAGCGTCTCGTCCAGCAGCGCCCCCAACGCCGCGGTGAAATCCTCCGGTGTGGCCACGTCCTCCGGGTCCCCCACCACACGCCCCTCCCCCGGTGTTGCGCCGCACCTTGCGCCCCGACCCCGCCCCCCGAGCCTGGAACCACACCCGCGCCCCCACCTGCGATTCCCCCAACCTGCCCAGATGCGGCGCGACTTCACGCAGGATGCACGGACCTGCGGCGGCGCCCGCCTATCAAGGAAGGACCGGAGGCACCCAGCCCATTCCTGAGCCGGAACACGGGCAGGAGCCCGTGCCGGCCCCACCCCTGTCGCGGCGCCGACGACATGTCGTCGCACTGCTCGGCCTGCTCCTGGCCGCCGCAGCCGCGGGCGTCGGCGACGAGATCGGGCACCGCCTGGTCGCCCTCGTCCCCGACGCCGTCCGCGCCCTCGTCGGGTGACCCGGCCCGCAGTCGGTCAGACGAGGTCGGCGGAGCTGCTGTCGTCCCAGCCGTCCGCATCCCCGGGGGGTCTGAGCGACATCTCCGCCACAGCCGACGGCACGGTGTGGGGGGTCAACAGTCGCAACCAGATCTACCGGTACCACGGCGACCAGGATGCGTGAACCCGTGGAAGGCATCGACGGCAGTCTGGTCCGCATCGACGCGGGCTCCCGCACGAGCGTGTGGGGGGTGGACTCCGCCGGCGCCGTCTACCGGTACACCAACTACGACGCCAGCGGCACCAACCCGTGGATCAAGATCCCCGGCACCGCCACCGACGTCGCAGCCGGCGCCGACGGCAACGCGTGGCACGTCAACAGCGCCGGCGACATCTTCCGATACACCGGCGACCAGCCCAGCCGACCCTGCCTCTCCAAAGCGTGCGTACTCCCGGCCGAGATGGTTGGGGCCCGCACCGGTGTCCGGGTAGTGTCGGTCCCGAGCCGGTGGGCGGGAACGACGGCTGTACAGGGTGCGCGCGGTCTGTGAGGAGTCGAAAGGCTGCCGGCCGAAGGACCTGAGGATGTCGACCGGCGAGGCCGTGTCGGGGGTCAAGAGGCCGGGGGCATGGCGGCCTGCTTCAGGATGTCGTCGCCGCTGTCGCTGTACCAGCCGGCGACCAGGTAGCTCAGCTTGCCGTCGGGGAGGGCGGGCTCCCCGACGGGATGGACCAGGGAGTCGTGGACGGAAAAGACATCCTGGCTGTAGGGCTCATACGCGGCGAACGTCGGCAGCCCGGGGCCGACCGCGGTGAGGAACACTCGCTCCGCGGGATGGCTTGGTTTGATCCACGAACCGGCCCTCTGGTCGAGCCCCCGCTCACTTGCGTCGGTCCCGGTCGAGCTGTCGTACACCGTGAGGCTCTCGGTGCTGCCACGCGCTCCGTCCGGACCTCCGTTCTCCAGGGAGGGGTGTGACCGAGATACTCGGGATCGCCCGAGCCATCACGGATAGACCGGAAACCACTCACACAGGCCCTGACCTGCACAGATACCGAACCGCTGCTGGAGTATCAGATGCGCCGCCACAGGAACGTGTAGTTCGGCGGCTCCCACCCGGGTCGGGACAGGTGGGCCACGAGGCAGCGGTAGGTCGAGCCACCGTAGGTGACCTGGTCGCCCACCGCGTAGTTGACGCCGGCCTTCCACGCGCGGCCGGTGGGCGGGGTCGTCGGCGGTGTGCCGCTGATGTCGAGCACGAAGTCGAAGGACGCCTCGCGTCCCGAGCCCACCTGACGAACCGTCATCAGCAGCCGGGGGTCGAAGATCGTGTCGGTGTTGTTGCGCGGTTCGTTCGGGAAGTACGTCTGGGTGGTGAGGATCGGTTTGTTCGGCGCCTGGACCTTCACGTGCAGGTGGCGGGTGCGACCCGGGTACAGACCGGGCACGATCGTGGTGAGCGTGTACGCGCCCTGTGCGTTGGTGAACTGGTGGCCGCGGAAGGCGAACCCGTAGTTGTCGTACGTCCCGTTGGTGTCCGCCTGCCAGAAGTCCAGCAGCACGTTGGCGAGTGGCTGGCACTGCCGACCGAAGACGAAGCCGGTCACGGTGAGGGGGATGCCCGGGGTGCTCGACGTCGCGAGTACCGTGCGCAGCGGCGAGTTGGGCTTGAAGTACGGCCCCTCCGTCTGCTCGATGGTGGGTGCGTCGCCGTCGTGGCAGAACGGCGTCGGCGCCAGATCGGCACCCGAGTCGCGGGCGGAGCGGGCCAGTGCGGGGACGCCGCCGATCAGGAACGGCAGCGGCGCCGCCACGATCGCGGCCTTCAACAGGTTCTTTCGGGTGATGCCGCGCGATGCGGTTTCCTCCGGTCCTTCGCTGTACGGCGTGTCGATGTCCGTGTCGTCGATGTCCACGTCGACCTTCCTCGTCGGCGGCGGGCACGGGCGCGTCGGTTCGACGGCGTCGACTCACACCGACACCGAGGTCACCGCCCGCGATCGGTTCGAACCTATGCGGGCGGATGGGGTGGGTCGATACACAGAACACCGCCGTCGTAGTACTTTGCGCGGATGTCTTCGAGATGGTCCCTCGAGGGGCGACGCGTACGTACGGCTCCACGAGGAGGATTCCGCTTCCCGCAGTCACCGCGCAGAACTTGGGCTCCGTCGCTCTGGGCCAAGGGGTCGGATCATGGCCGCCGAGGTCTTCATGCGTCACACTCTCTCCCATTGTGCGTACTCCGATTGCCCTTCGAAATTACGCGACGATCCCTATCGTCCACATATCATTCGGGCGTGATCGAAAACATCAGTTCTCCGGAGATTTCCCGGGTGGCCGACGTCGCCGGGCGATATCTGCCGAGTCGACGCGAACTGCTGCGTACCAAGGCCGTGTTCGGTGTCGCAGGTTTTGCCGGTGTGCTCGCGGGAGGCCATGCCCACGCGGTCGATTCTCCATCGGGGTCGGCAATTCCTCGATACGTTCGGCACCATCACCCGCGTTCTTCACGGCCGATGGCAGGCGCACTCGATCCCTCGTCCGTACCGAAGTACCGAACACCACTTTTCCTTCTCGGTGAAATGCCCTGCGACGGCCGAAACTCCTACCGCATCGCGATCCGTCAGTTCCGGCAGCAGATCCTGCCGATCGGAATGCCGGCCACTACGGTCTGGGTTACGGGGCCGCGGGCGACCGGGATTCCTTCCATACGCCGGGCCCGACCATCGAAACCCGGGTGGATCGGCCGATCTCCGTGACTTGGGTCAACGACCTCGTCACGTCGCGCGAACTGCATCTGCCTCATCTGTGCGCCGTGGATCCCACGCTGCACTGGGCGAACCCTCCGGGCGGAACGGCCGGGCGCGACTCGCGGCCCACGTTCTCGACCACTCCCGGGCCGTACACGGGGCCGGTGCCCGTCGTGACGCACCTGCACGGTGGACACAGCCGGGAAGAGAGCGACGGATACCCCGAAGCCTGGTATCTGCCGAAGGCTCGTGACATTCCTCGCGAATACGCTCGCGTGGGCACCTACTACGAGCGGTTCGCCGAGCGGTTCCGGGACCGCTACGGCGTCCGCCGGCGCCCGCGGTCGGCGACGTTCGTGTACGACAACGATCAGCGTCCCGCAATGCTCTGGTACCACGATCACACCCTGGGAATGACGCGGGCGAACGTCTACGCGGGCCTCGCGGGCGTCTATCTGCTGCGTGGTGGATCCGCCGATCTCCCCTCGGGGGTACTTCCCGGGCCGGCGCCGGGACGAGACGGTGCCCGAGGAGGTCACGGCGTCCGTTCCCACGAGATCCCCCTGGTGGTTCAGGACAAGTCCTTCACCGCCGACGGGTCGGTGTTCTTCCGCGGCAGCCGCGGATACTTCGGGGACACCCCACCCGGAGGTCCGTGGATCCCCCACACCGACGTTCCACCCATCTGGAACCCGGAGTTCTTCGGCACGACGATGGTCGTCAACGGCAACACCTGGGGTCCTCGACCGCCAAGCGATCGGGGGCGGCCCGTTGTCGCCCCCGCAGCCGGGTGAAGGCGGATACAAGGACACCGTGATCGCACTGCCCAATCGCATCACCCGCGTCAAGGTTCGCTTCCACATCGCGGGACGGTATGTCTGGCACTGCCACATCACGGACCATGAGGACAACGAAATGATGCGACCGCTGCAGGTGCTCGACGAAAACGGCCATTGAGGTTCTCGAGGACGTGCGAACAGACGGGGACCCGCTCTGCAGGCCGAGCGCGCACGAATCGACCAGGGAATCACCCTCCAACGGCTACGGGCCTCCGGCAGGGGAACCGACGGCGCGGTGCGATTGGCGTCCGCGCACGTCGGAGGGGAACTCACCCTGGCGGAAGCCATGCCGGCCGGCGATTGAGCAGGGTGGTCAGGCGGCGGTGGATGGGGCGTTCGACCAGGATGGTCAGGAGCCAGCCGAGCAGCACTCCGGTGGTGATCAGCGCCGGGACCTGGCCCCAGGGTCCGACACCTCGGGCGTGGAGGCGGCCCATGACGACGTAGCCGAGCGATTGGTGCATGAGGTAGACGCCGTAGCCGATTCCGGCGAACCAGCGTACGAACGGGTGGAGGACCGCCGGGATCGCGCGGTCCCAGTCGGGACCGACGGCTGCGGCCCACACCGCCGCGGTGAGCAGCGCGACGCCCACGGTCGTGCCCGTTTCCCGGGTCTGCGTCAGGTGCGCGGCGAGCCCCACCACCACGAGCGCGACGCCGTGGCCTCGCCGCACCCGCCGGGTCGCCACGAGATGGATGGCGACCCCGATGACGAAGAGGTGGATGCGATGCCAGCCCAACCCGTCGTGGAACATCCGGAACGGTTCGTGGGAAGTGTGCAGCCGAATGGGTAGGAGCAACATCTCGGTCACCAGCACGCCCCACAACAACACCGGAGTCGCCGGCCTGCGACGGCCGGCGCAGGCCACGAGCAACACGGCGGTGAAGGCCGACAGTTGCACGGGCAGGGTCCAGTAGGACGCGTCCACGTACGGGGTGGCGTCGGGGATCCACGGCCACACCATCAGCATGTTCAGGGCGGTGTCGGACCAGGACGGATACCACCACCCGGCGGGGGAAGCGATCCGCATCAGCAACGTCGTCACCGGCACCGCCACCCAGAACGCGGGGAGCAGCCGACACACTCGCCCCACCCACCAGCGCAGCGCCGGACGACGGTGTACGCACACGGCGGCGAAGTAGCCGGAGACGATCAACAGCGTGCTCGCCCCGACGGCGTACGGGAACTCGACGGCGGGCGTGCCCAGTTCCGGATGGAAATGGGTGGCCATGAACGTGCTGTGATACAGCATCACCAGCAGTGCGGTCGCCGCCCGGAGTACGTCCCAGCTGAGCCTGCGGTTCGTGCTCGGCCGGTCGGCGGGACACATGGACGAGGACTCCCGAGGGTGATCCGGGTGTTGCGGCGGCAGGACGAAGCGAACGCACGGCGGTGACACCGTGTGGCGCCCCTCGTGGGCCGCCGTGGGAGGTGGATTCGGGCGCGGCGTCGGGACGCCCCGGCCTCGGGCTACTCGACCACCGGGTCGGGGTCGCCGTCCCGGGCCGGCGCCGGTTCCACGGAGCGTGCGGTGGCGCGTGCGGCGAGGCGGGCGCCGATCGCCTCGCTGTAACGCGCGGTGAGCGGGCCGGCGACGACGAGGATCAGGACATAGGCGGTGGCCAGCGGACCCAGTTGTGGTTCGGTGCCCGCGGTGACGGCCAGGCCCGCGATGACGATCGAGAACTCGCCCCGGGCGACCAGGGCGCCGCCGGCACGCCATCGACCCTTGACACCGATTCCGGCCCGCCCGGCGGCCCAGTACCCGGTGGCGACCTTGGTCCCCGCAGTGATCACCGCCAGGGCGAGGGCGGGCGCCAGCACCGGCGGAATGCCGGTCGGGTCGGTGTGCAGGCCGAAGAAGACGAAGAAGACGGCACCGAACAGGTCGCGCAGCGGACTGAGCAAGGTGTGCGCGCCCTCGGCGGCCTCGCCCGACAGCGCTATGCCCACCAGGAACGCCCCGACGGCCGCGGACACTTGGAGTTGCTGTGCGACGCCGGCGACGAGGAGGGTCAGCCCCAGCACCACGAGCAGCAGCTTCTCGGGATCGTCGCTGGAGACGAAGCGGGAGATGAGCCGACCGAACCGGACCGCGACGAACAGGACCAGCCCCGCCGCGCCCAGCGCGACCGCCAGGGTCAGTCCGCCGGTGACCAGACCGACTCCGGCGACCAGCGCGGTCACGATGGGCAGGTAGACCGCCATCGCGAGGTCTTCCAGCACCAGGATGCTCAGGATCACCGGAGTCTCCCGGTTGCCGACCCATCCCTGGTCGCCCAACACCTTGGCGATCACCCCGGACGAGGATATCCAGGTCACCCCGGCCAACACGACGGCGGCGACCGGGCCCCAACCGAGGAGCAGTGCGGCCGCGGCCCCCGGCAGCGCGTTCAACGCGAAGTCGACCAGCCCGGAGGGGTATTGCGTCTTGAGGTTGGTCACCAGGTCGGTCGCCGTGTACTCCAGGCCGAGCATCAACAGGAGCAGGATGACGCCGATCTCGGCGCCGATGGCGACGAACTCCTCGCTGGCACCGAGCGGCAACAGCCCGCCCCTGCCGAACGCGAGACCGGCGAGCAGATACAGCGGTATGGGGGAGAACCGCAACCGCCCGGCGATTCTGCCCAGCACACCGAGCACCAGGATGATGGCGCCGAACTCGATCAGGAAGACCGCGGAATCCACGCACTCACTCCCGGCCCAGGATCACCGCGGCCGCCTCGACGCCCTCGCGGGTGCCGATCACGATCAGGGTGTCGCCACCGGCGAGACGAAAGTCCGGCGCCGGGGCGGGAATCGCCCCGGCCCGGCGCAGCACCGCCACGATCGAGACACCGGTGGCGGTGCGCATCCGGGTGTCCCCCAGCGGGCGCCCGTTCCAATGACTGTGCGCGGACAGTTCGACTCGTTCGGCGACCAACCCCAGATCGGTGGTGTGCAGGATGGTGGGGCTGTGATGCGCGGGCATCAGCGCGTCGATCAGCGACGCGCTCTCCGCGCCGCTCAATCGCACGGACTGCGCGCAGGCGTCCGGGTCGTCGGAGCGGTATACGTTGACCGTCCGACTCCCGTCCCGGTGGGCGACCACCGACAGACGGCGCCGCTCGCGCGTGGTCAGGTCGTAGCGGACGCCGATGCCGGGCAGCGGAGTCGAACTCATCCGCGGGACGGGCACGGGTAACTCCCTTGCAGAAGATGTCGGGCGCCGCGGGCGTCAATGGGCGTCGTGGGCGCGGTGCGGGCGACCGAAACGCCGGGGCGGCGCGGGGTCGTTGTACGAATCGACGCGACGAGCCATACCGGCAGCGGTGTGCCTCGCCGGTCCGACATAGTGCCACCTGCGATGCATGCGGCGATATGGGTGTCGTCACGGATGGACGAACGCCGCCGTGTTCGATCAGACTGCTCCGGGGATCTCGGACCTTCCGCAGGTCACAGGGCCAAGAGCGCGCTTCCTACGACAACGAGGGACGCGGCGGAAACCGGGGGTGGACACTCGTGTCGCTGTTCTGGCGCATCTTCCTGCTGAACGGCGCCGTTCTGATCCTCGCCGCGACCCTGCTGCTCGGTCCGGTGACCGTTTCCACCCCGGTCCACCTCGGCCAGGCACTGGTCATCGCCGCCGGACTCGCCGCGATGCTGCTCGCCAACGCCGCGATCCTGAGGATCGCCCTGTCGCCCCTGCAACGCCTGTCCCGTGCCATGACCACCGCCGACCTGCTGCATCCGGGCACCCGCTCGCGCGTCACCGGCCCCGGCGAGATCGCCGAACTGATCACCACCTTCAACACCATGCTCGACCGCTTGGAAAACGAGCGCGCCACCAGCAGCGCACGCATTCTCTGCGCCCAGGAAGCCGAACGTCGACGCATCGCCCAGGAACTCCACGACGAAGTGGGCCAAACCCTCACAGGTGTGCTCCTGCAACTCAAACACACCGCCGACCACGCTCCCGCGCCGCTGCGCGAGGACCTGCACCTGGCCCAGGAGACCACCCGCGCCGGTCTCGACGAGATCCGGCGCATCGCGCGCCGCCTACGCCCAGGCGTACTGGAGGACCTCGGCCTGGCGAGCGCCCTGCGCGCCTTGGCCGCCGAGATCGACACACCGCGGCTGAGGGTCCGCCACCACCTCGGACCGGACCTGCCCGTGCTGGATCCGGAGACCGAACTCGTGGTCTACCGCGTCGCCCAGGAGAGCCTGACCAACGTCGCCCGCCATGCCGTCGCCGACCGTGCGGACGTGCACCTGCACGCGTCGGACACCGGGGTCGAACTGGTGATCCGCGACAACGGCAAGGGAATCGAAGGCGCACCGGAGGGCGCGGGCATCGCCGGCATGCGCGAGCGCGCCCTGCTGATCGGCGCGGAACTCAGCGTGCGAACCGGACCCGCAGGCGGCACGGAGATCCGCCTGGACGCACCCTCCGACGTCGTGGAGGGTGCGCCGTGACCGGCCCCACCCGCATCCTGCTGGCCGACGACCACGCGCTGGTGCGCCGAGGCGTCAGGCTCATCCTCGACGGCGAACCCGACCTCGCCGTGGTGGCCGAGGTCGACAACGGAGCGGAAGCGGTGGCCCGGCTCCGCACTCGCGACGTCGACCTGGCCATCCTCGACATCGCCATGCCGCGGATGACGGGGTTGCAGGCGGCCCGCGAACTCGCCCGCAGGCAGCCGGATCTGCGGATCCTGCTGCTGACGATGTACGACAACGAGCAGTACTTCTTCGAGGCACTCCGAGTCGGTGCGAGCGGCTACGTGCTCAAGTCCGTCGCCGACCGCGACCTCGTCGAGGCGTGCCACGCGGCCATGCGCGGGGAGTCGTTCATCTACCCGGGTGCCGTCACCGCGCTGGTCCGCGACTACCTGGAGCGCGCCCGGCAGGGCGGGCGCCTGCCGGCCCGACTGATCACGAACCGGGAGGAAGAGGTCCTGAAGCTCGTCGCCGAGGGCCACACCTCGAAGGAGATCGCCGACCTCCTGGTGATCAGCGCCAAGACGGTCGAGCGCCACCGCGCGAACATGCTGCAGAAACTCGGCCTTCGCGATCGCCTCGAACTGACCCGATACGCGATCCGCGCGGGACTGATCGAACCCTGACCGTCCGCGAGGCGCAACCGCCGAGACCGACTCCGCTCACCACCGCCCCACGCGTGTGACTGTCCCGTCGCGAAGAGGTCGGCCCGGTCATGCCGTTGTGAGTTGCGTGGGCCTGGTTGGATGACACGTGACGGCTGCGTCGTCCACGTGTGCGCGTCACGGCCTTGAAGGTGGTGTTCCCCCGGTGCTCCGGTGCGGGCCACAGAGGCTCAGTCGGGCTCCCCGCCTCGCATCCCAGGTCCGAGGCACCAGCGACGTACGCACGGTGCGGCGCCGGTGTGGGCTGCCGTCACTGTCACCCAGGTGCCGTCACCGGCGCTACAGAGGTCGGTGGAGTCGGCGTCGTGGTGGCCCGGGTAGCGGATGCGGGCTTGCGGCTGCAGGGTCTCCGTGTCCAGCAGCGTGTGCCTGGGGGCGTGTTCGCCGAGCGCGAGGACTCTCTCCCGGTCCAGGAACCAGGCCCACCGGTACGTCGAAGCCGTCGATTCGACGCGGGGGTCGCGACCCGAATCGTCGTCGACCGGGCCGAAGTCGTGGAGTTGCAGGGTGCCGAACGCGTTGCCCAGCCAGGTGCCGGCATTGGGATGCACGTCGAGCGGTACGCCGAAGCCCCGGGCCGTGATCGTGGGCCGACCGTCCGCGTCCCAGCGTGTCCACCGACCATCGTTGCCCGCGCCGTCGAACGCGTCGGAACCGGCGTGCCGTCCGTCGGGGTGGATCAGCACCTTGTGCGGACCTTCGTAGTACGACGGCGACGTGCTGGTCACCGCCCCGTCCGCAAGCGCGATCACCTGACGCTGCGCGGTGTAGGTGACGTCGTCGTCCTCGTGCCAGTCCTCGTCGGGGACGGGCACGAAGGCCCACAGCTCGGTCCCCCCGGGGGTGAAGACCGCGCACGCGGGAACGTCCTCCCCGTCGACGTTGCCCAACGCGGGGTGGCTCGCCTCCCACACCGCGCTGCCGTCGGCGCGCACGCACACCGAACGGCGCTCGCCTGCGAACGCGGCGTACCGGCCGTCCGGGCCGATGTCGTGATTGAACCAGCCCGATTCCACGAAGTACGTTGGGACGACGAATCGTTCCACGATGGTCAGGTCGGGCGCCAGAAGCAACAGCCCGCCCTCGGCATCACGAACGATCCAACGCCCGCCGTATGTCTTCTCGATCCGCCCCACCACCTCACACGGAAGTTCCGCGATCAACTCCGCGTGCGCCCACGGCAATACAAGATCGTCATTCGTCATGTTGTGCAGCCTAAAGCCGGAGACACACCGGACCGACCCGGTGCCCACGGTTCGGTTCGGGAACTGCCATGGCACAAAAGGACTTTCGCGGTGTCCTGCTTGTCCGGGCGGATGGAGCGACTTCAACATCGACACCGCCCGCGCGTGCGCTACCGTCTGCGGTCGGAGCCGGATGTGCGGCCCTTGGCGAGAGAGCGAGAACCGACGTGGACATCGACGAGGCCGTGGCCTTCTTCCGGGAATTCCTCACTGCGGTGTACATGCAGGACGTCGCCAACCTCACCGAGCCCGACGATGGGCTCGAACTGCGGATCGCGCGCACCGAGACCCTCATGTACTCCTCACCCGGCACCAGCATGACATCCCCGTTCATGCGTCCCCGGCGCATGTCGGCCGAGAGACTGGCCGGGATCGCCAAGACGGCACCAACACCGGTACGCCGCCCGCTGTTTGTGGCGGTGGAGTACGAGGTGCCCGGATGGGGCACCTGCTTCGCCGCCGACGTCGGCGGCGGCGAAAAGGGCAACAGCATCGCCTACGAGCGCCGGTACTGGGCAATGAAAGTCGACGGGCAGCCGAAGATCGTCGCGCAGTACGGGATCGACTTCTACGCCGAAGGTCTCGCCTGGGAGAACATCATGGGAGCGGTGATCGAACCCACCGGCGAACCGGTCGCGGTCCGGGCCTTGGAGGAACCGCACGTCCCGCGTGACCGGCACGACTACCAGCGCATCATCGCCTCAGCCTCGCGGGACGGCGTTTGAAGCAACACTCGAGTGCCGGTCCGTCCCGCGGCCCGCGCCGCACACCGGCGCGGACGTGGTTCGGGTTCGGGTTCGGGTTCCGCGGTGATGGAGCCGGACCGGGGGACACGACCACCCTCGCGAAACGATTGACCGCGAACGTCCGTCCGCAGGGCGGGCGTTCCGCCGTGCCGAAGACATACGGCAGGCCGCGGACCAGGGAAGACTGCGGATCGCGGATCGCGATCTCGAGAAGTCCCGCACCCGGCGGGACATTTCCCGCTCTGGGGTCGGTCGTAGCGGGCGGCGATCGATGCCGCCTCGCTCCCGGCCGCGTATCGCGGAACAATGGCCGTGCTCGCCCACCGTGATGATGGCACCGGCGTCGCAGTGGCGGCAGTGGGTGCCGAAGAACGCGTCGGTGAGGTCGTCGAGGATCCAGGCCCAGGCGAAGTGCCCTTCGGGTGCGAACATCTCGCGCCGCACAAGGATGTAGTACGCGTTCCGTCTTGAGTAGGGTCGGGGGCGGGTGCCTTGGCCTGTGGTGGAGGTGTGGTGGATTCGCCGCGCAATGTGCGTTTCCCCATCGTGGGCGTCGGCGCCCTCCATGTCGATCTCGTGGTGGACCTCGACGGCGTCGAGGCCCACCTGCCGCGAATCGTGCGCTGGCGGGTGCGGCAGATCGACTACGAGGTGGCGTAGGTGTAGTTATGCGTGTTCGACACGACACCGTTGTCGTTCAGCCAGATCTCCACGATCACCCTTCGCCCCTCCGGGACGTCCCACGACTTGGTGCTGCACTTGCCATTTCCGTTGGCCAAAGCCGCCCCGCCGAGGCGTTGACTGTCATCCGTGACGAATCGACCCCATGCGCCCTTGCCGTCGGCCTTGACATCGCACACTGTTATCTTGTCGCCATTGTGCTCGAACTTGATACTTGCACCGTTGTTGCCGATGCTCCAAATTTTCTGGCTGTTCGAACCTGCCGACGCCTGTGGAGCAGCTACCATCACGCCGCCGAAGCTCAGCGCAATAGTGCAGGTGGCAAGAACGGACTTCTTCATGACACTCCCCGGAATTGGTGCAGTTTTCTTGCGCATCGCAGAAAGTCGGGCAGTCGAGAAATGGAATCCGACTGCCGTCGCCAATTAAAATACTCGGATATGTTGAGCCAACAGTGGTGGCTGCCGTCGATGTTTCAGGCAATCCATCCCGTCTCGGATGACACACAGACGGCTTCAGGGTTTCGCGATGCAGCCTGTTCAAGAATGTCGTGGTCGCACGTTTCCGGCCACCATCGCCCGTACCGTTCCGACATGTATCACGCCATGGCGGCTCGTATGCCGCTCGGCGATGGTCTCTGGGGTTCGGTGCGTCTTGATGCCTTTCGCCTCGAGGACGTCGCTCACCGAGGCGCCCGTCTCCATCGGGACCGTGCCGAGACATCTCGGCACGCATGGGATCACAGGTCTCCGAATATCCGGGTCACGTGATGTCGGGCGAGACGACGTGCTGACCGAGCCGACCCGCTCCTCGCGGATCACCTGCACCCGATCCTTATGGCGCTGCCCTCCCGACGCTATCCACTTTCCGCCCCGTCGAACGAAGTGGACCGCGGCATCCGGCGCGAATACCAAGCCGGCTGCCGCGAGGAAGTCCTCGAGGTCGATCTCACCGCCGCCGGTGCCGTCGTCCCCATCGACCCGACGCCGTCCAGGCGTCCCACTGCGACGGAAAACCATGAGAGGTCTGCGCCACCCGCACCAACGTCCGATCCACGTCCGTCCGAGGATGGTCGCGCATCGACAGGACGCGAACAATCGACTTTCGGCGGTTTGGGGTGCCACGAAGGTTCCGGACAGGGACCGGTGGGTTCAACCGGTCGACGCAACACTTTCGGCGAGTCCATCGGCCGGAGTCTCGTAGCCGAGCGTCTTTCGCGGGCGGGTGTTGAATCGTAAGGATGCGGTGGCCGGCCTCCGGCGGTGCGGGTTCGGCGTGGATCAGGTGTGCGGGCCGAGATCGGGTGGGTTGGTGGGTGGGAGTTCCGGGGGTGCGTCTTCGCGTTCCGGGTCGGATGGCGGTTCTCGATGGCGGCGCAGGTCGCCCGGTGTGGTGTCGTACCAGCGGTGGACGGCGCGGCGCAGGGCGCGGGCGTCGCTGAAGCCGGCGCGGGCCGCGATCGTTCGCATGGGGAGGTCGCTGTCGCGGATGAGATCCATGGCGAGTTCCTCGCGTACCGCTTCCACTTCGCCGCGCCACGTGGTGCCGAGCTCGCCCAGCCGGCGCTGCAGCGTCCGCGGGCCCAGGTCCATTCGCCGGGCGACTTCGGCCAGGGAGAGATCGGGGTCGCGGAAGGTCGCGCGCAGGGTCGCGCGGAAGGTGCCGTGCCAGTCGAGGACCGGTCTGGCCGACGCGATGATCATGTCTGCGTGGTTGCGCAGGATGGCCTGTAGGCCCGGCTGGGCCTGCGGCATCGGGGCGTGCGCGTCCTCGGCGAGGTAGGTGATCGAATTGGCTGGGGCGTCGAAGTCGATGTTGCGGGTGCCCAGGAGATCGGTCAGTGGGCCCACGGTGCTCGGTGGGCGGTGTCGGAAAGTGACCCGTACCGGGATGACGGGGCGCCGCAGCGCCTCGGTTGCCCTGCGGCTGATCAACGGTATGACGAACTGCTCGACGGCGGCGATCACATCGGGGAGGGCGGGGCCGGTGGAATGCGTCACGGTGAACAGTCGGCCGTCGTCCGTGACGTGTAGCTTCTCCGCGCCCGGATCTCCGACGACGGTGAGGTGTCCGCAGCCGGTGCGCAGCGATTCCGCGAGTGTCTCGCCGGAGGTGAACAGGTAGTCCCACACGCCGAAGGTGCCCATCGGGGCCAGTCCGACGGCGTGTGTGCCGGCGTGCGTCCCGGGGTGTCCGGTGATGATCTGTTCCCAGAGCAGGAGCGTGGTGGGTGTGGATACGCGGGCGAACTCGTCGGCCAGGACGGTGTCGCCGACGTCGGGGAGCCGCACCAGCCTGGCCGGATCCATTCCGGCTCGGCACGCGGCGTCGACCATGAAGCGCCCCATGCGGGCGGAGACGGTTCCGTTGAGCACGGTTTTTGAAGCTAGGCCACGATCGGTGCCGCGTCGATGGCCGGTGGTCCCGTTGGCGCGTGTAGTCCCTTCGTCGGCGGGCCGGGTCCCTCGTCCGGACGGCGTGGCGTTCGTACGGTCGAGGAGTCACGGGACGAGGGGCGACGAACCACGGACGGCCCGGAAGGGAGTCGCCCGGCGCGAGGCGCCGTGTACTTTCCCGAGCGAAACGGAGTCTGTTGTGAATGGCCCCTTGGTTCGCCGGCGTTGGGCGGGCACGCGGGGGCCACGGTGATCGCGGCGGTGCGGTGGACCTCACCGCCACGCTGTGCGCCGGCGACCTGTGCTTCCCGGAGGTCCGGAGCTTCGCTGTCGACGACATCGTCGAGGCTCACGAAGTCGCCGAACACCCCGCGCCCCGTGGCCGCGTGGTCGTCACGCCGTAGGCCGTCATCGCCGGAGCGCCCTGCGGTACTCGCGTTTCCATCCCCCTGTCGCTCGACCCTGCAAGGGAGTTCGCCCATGCGCATCATCGTGGACATGACGGTGTGCGAGAGCCATGGTCAATGCGTCTTCGCCGCACCGGACGTATTCGCCTTCGACGACGAGGACCACCTCATCTACGAGACCGCGCCGCCCGCCGCCCTGGCCGGGGACGTACGCACCGGCGCCTTGATGTGCCCGGCCCGCGCCGTCACCATCACCGAGGAAGGCGCATGAGGCGCATCGTCATCGTGGGCGCCTCCCTTGCGGGTCTGCGAACCGCGCAGGCGCTGCGTGCCGGAGGGTTTCGCGGCACCCTCACCCTGGTCGGCGACGAACCCCATCTCCCGTACGACCGGCCGCCGTTGTCGAAGCGGCAACTGACCGGAGCGGCGCGACCCGAGGACGACGACCTGCCGATCCCGCCCGACCTCGACGCGACCTGGCTGCTCGGGACCCCCGCCCGGGCACTGGATCCGGCGGGCCGCACGGTCCGGCTGGCCGACGGCCGCCAACTCGACTACGACGGACTGGTCATCGCCACCGGCGCCGCCGCTCGGACCCATCCGGCGGGCCACGTCCCCGACGGGGTGCTCACCCTGCGCGGGCGCGACGACGCGGCGGCGTTGCGGACCCGGCTTCGTGCGGGCCGTCGGATCGTTGTGGTCGGCGGCGGCTTCCTGGGCAGCGAGATCGCCGGGGCCGCCCGCGCACGCGGGCTCGACGTCACCCTGGTGGTCTCGACCGCCCAGCCGTTGGCCCGCCTGGTGGGGGACGGAGTCGGCGCCTATGTCGCGGAGTTGCACCGGGCCGCCGGCATCACCCTGGTGACCGATCGCACCGCGCTGGGCTTCACCGGGGATCCCACCGTGACCGGCGTCGTGCTCTCGGACGGCGACACCGTCGACGCCGACCTCGCCGTCCTCGCCCTGGGCGCCGAGCCCAACACCGCATGGCTGGCCGGATCGGGCGTACCGCTGTCCGGGGGCGTGGCGTGCGATCCGTGCCTGCGGGTGCTACACGAAAGCGGCGCGCCGCTGCCGAACGTGGTCGCGGCGGGCGACGTCGCCAGATGGCCGCACCCGCTCGCCGACGGCGCGCCGATCGCACTGGGCCACTGGAGCAACGCCGCCGAACAAGCCGTGGCGGCGGCGCGTACCCTGCTGCACCCCGACGACGCCCGGCCGTTCACCGTCGTGCCGTCCTTCTGGTCCGACCTGCACGGGTCCACGCTGCGCGCGGTCGGGCTGCCCGCTCGCTCCGACGAGCGCCGAGTCAGCCGATACGACGTCCCCGGCCGCAGGCTCGAGGTCACGTACCACCGCGCCGGGCGCCTGGTCGGCGCGGTAACGGTGGGCGGCCCCGGCCGGATCGCCGCGTACCGCCGCATCCTGACCGACGAACTGCTCCGGGCAGCATGAACACCGGCCCGGTCCGCGACACTCCCGGTACGAGATCGCGGGTGAGGTCGTCGCGTACCACGGCGGCCGAGAGCCCGGGCCGGTGACTACGGCCGGCCCGACCCGCCGCGGGCGTCGCGCAGCGCCGCGAGGCATGGACGCGTGGCAGCGCCGAAGTACCGCTGCCCCGAACGCCGTTCCTCCATCCACGCTGTGAACTCCGACGCGGTGAAGAAAGCCGTCCGAAAGCACCGCGCCTGCCTGAACCCGCCCCCGCCGGACGGGGATCCGCGCTCCGCATGCCCTGGGCCTGACGATCACGGCAATCAGACCGGACTGGTCCGCAAGACCGTGCAGCCGCTATGCGCACGCCGCCGCCCGGGGCGGGCCGATCACCATGCGACCGCGCCGCGGCGGCCCCCTCGCATCCCACCTGCCCCTACCTCGCCGCGCGGTGGGCCGAAGGCGGCAACGACGCCCGGACGCTTCGCGACGAGATCGCCGTCCGCGCGGCTACACCGGGAGCCGCAAGACCGTCCGCCGCTCAGGAGATCGGTCCGGTGAGGTGGTGGGCCAGGTCCGGGACCAGGGGAGGGAGCACGCCGGCGGCGCCGGTGACGCGGAACTCGGTGATCGTGACGGGGCATCCGTCGCCGACGAGGCGCGCCACCGCGGCGAGACGATGGTTGCCGTCCAGGACGAGGATGCGATCGGGCGCGACGGCCCAGGTCGCAAGCGTGAGGTGGATGGGGCCGCTGATCGCCCGGACGGAGTACCAGTTCTCGACGGCGGTGATGCGGGCATCGCGTCCGGGTTCCACGAGTGTGCGGTCGTGGGCCGCTTGCTCGTGTCGGATCGGGTGGGCGCCGGGGGCGTCGTGGTCGACCTCTCCTCGTGACGGGGACGCCGGGTCGTGGTAGCAGGGCGCGTGGTAGGGAGCCAGCGCGACGAGGTCGCGGGGCTCGATCGCCGTCTGCACGCGCTCGATCCGTACCCCACCGTCGTGGGCGCCGACGAGGCGGGCGAGTCGATCCCAGTCGAGCCGAACGCGGATCCGGTCCCGACCGCGCGTGTAGTGGTGGCGAAACGCGTCGAAGGGCACGCGGGTGCCGGTGGACGCGGCCAGGCGGCGGGCCGCGGGGGCGATCGTGGCGGTCCGGTGCGCACGCACGATCGCGGATCGGCGCGCGGCCGCCTGCGCGGCATCGGCCAGACGCGATACGACGTCGTGGAAGCGGTCCCATTCGTCCGCGGTCCACGTGGCGTGGAGGTCCAGTGAGGTGGCGAGGCGGCGCTCGATCTCGTCGAGGACGGTCCCGACGGTTTCCAGGTACTCGGTCTGCATGGTGCTCCGGGCCAGCGGCAACAGGGCCATGCCCGCCCGGGCGTCGTAGCAGACGCGCACGATCTCGCCCGAGGACGAGCGGCTGTGCAGGCGCGGAACCTGCGCGGACAACACCGCGACCTTCTCGACGAGTTCGAGGTCGGCCAGCGCCTCCTGGATCAGGCTCTGCCGGCGGGCGAGCAGAATGCCGACGGTGACGGTGACCAAGGCGCCGAGCACCACGCTCGACGCCCAGTCCGCGAGACTCCATGCCTGACCGCGCTGGGCGAGGACCGCGTCGAGTGCCGCCGCCACGACAGGGACGATCGCGAGCGGCCAGTAACTGCTCACGAAAGAACGCACGTTCGCCACGCATCCCCCTCGGCGCCCGCCCCACGAGCGTGCGTCAAGGATGGCAAACGAAGGTGCCCCTGGGAAGAAGCCGTTCGCCCTTCCGATCCCGCTTCGGGTCACGCCGCCTCGGCAGGCCCGTACAGGTTCGGCATGTGGGTCGGCGGACCATCCGCTCCACGGCAGACCGGTCCCACCGCCCCTTGCCGGCGGCGTCGAGCCGGGACACCGGACCCGAGTATCGCGCCCGTGTCGGGCCGTCGTGAAGTCGGCGCCCCGTGCCGAGTACCCACCAGTCGCGGCGAACTCACCAATCGGCTGCCTCGGCCGTCCCATCGGGCGAACGCGCGGTGCGCCATGGGCGTTGCCGGGTACGAGACGGGGCACCCCCGGCTTCGATCCGCAGGACCTCGGCCGAGTTCGCGGATGCCACGCGTAAGCGGGTCGGCGCCCGGGGGAACCGCCGCCGACTCGAGGAGTCCACAACCTCGCGACACAGCCGTCTCATGGCCGAGGTGGTAACGGCGCCTCGGATACGACGGAGGCGTCACCGTCTCGACCGACACGCACCGACGGCCCAGGTGTTCGGCGAACAACGCCCGAACCGGTACGACGGATCGCTCGTCGTCCAAGAAGGCGTCCATCAGGGCGAGTTCGCCGGGAAGCCCCCGGGTCTGCTCCGGCGACATCTTCCACCACGGGCCCGCACCACAGCCGCACACGACTTTGAGGGAGCCTTGGTCGGGATCTTCGCCGAGGGCCTGAACCGGCCGGGTTGCCTGGTGTTCCACGAGGACGGTCTTTTCGTGGGGAACTGTCGGCGTCCGTCGCCCGCCTCGACCGTGACGGGGCGCTGGTCGGACGTATCGGACTCGATCCGATGGCGACGAGCCGGCCGGGCCTGCCCAACTCGGCCCGGCACATGTACGGCGAGGTGAAGGCGCACGCGGTGCAGGCGTGTCGGGTTCCTCGCCACCGCCGAAGAACCTCTCGAACACGTCTGTGGTGTAACCCACTTCGCGAATGCACAACTTCGGGGTCTTCCGGTCGCAGTCGAACGCCATCAGACGGTTGGATCGAGCGAGTACGACCTGCGGGGTCGTCACCCCGCTCGCCGCCGCACTCGGCACCGGCGTCTGCCGCCGCCAACGGACCCATCGGATCGGTTGACGCTTCGGCTTCCATTTGTGGCGGGAGGTGTCCGGAGGAAACGGTGCCCGGCCGGTCTAGGTTTTCCCTGCGGCTGGAACAAGAATCGGTTCGACGGAGGAGACACGATGGCGGCTACGGATTTGGTGCGGAAGGTATCCGTGGGGTCCGTGTGTTCCGCGGACGGCACCGTCATCGGGTACCGCACCGTGGGCACGGGCCCGGCGCTGTTGATCGTGCCCGGCGCGCTGGCCGTCGCCGCCGACTACGACGCTCTGGCGGTCGCGCTCGCCGAGCGGTTCACGGTACACACGGTGGAGCGACGCGGACGCGGCACCAGCGGGCCGCAAGGCGACGCCTACGGCGCGGACGCGGAGGCCGCGGACATCGAGGCCGTGCGCGCGGCGACCGGCGCCCGGTTCGTCGTAGCGCAGAGCTTCGGCGCGTTTGTCACCCTGGAAGCCGCGCTGGCCGGCTCGGCGTTCGAGCGGATGGCGCTGTACGAGCCGGGCGTCTGCATCGACGGCTCGGTGCCGTTCGGCTGGGCCGACGAGTGCCTCCGCCACCTCGACGCGGGCAACCCCGCCGAGGCGTTCCTCGCGTTCGTCCAGGGCATCAACCCCGAGAGCAGCGGCAAGGCCCCGCGGTGGCTGCTGCGCCTGATCATCCCGCTCGCCATCAAGAAGCCGGAACGGCTACGGAAGTACGCCCTGCTGCGCGGCACGATCCGCGAGCACCGGGAATCCTCGCGCCGTGACGGCGATTACGCCAAGTACGCCGCAATCAGCACGCCCACGCTGCTGATGGCCGGCAAGGGCGTCAAGAACACCGGCGCCGGCCGCACCACCGTCCGCCTCAAGGACGTCCTGCCCGTCTCCGAACTGGTCGTGTATCCCAAGCTCGACCACTTCGGCCCGGAGAACTCCCCCACCACGATCGCCCCGGCACTCACGGCCTTCTTCCTCCCCGACCCGCACGGCACCTGACGCCGAGGCGGCACATACCGCAGTCCCTCGCTCCTTTTTCGAGGCCGCCCGATCCATGGCCGGGCCGTCGTAACGCACACATTCGCCGACACGTCGCGGTGGGCCCAGGTCGGGGCACGGTCCGGTGAGAGCGTGCAGGGACGTCGGCCCGCTTTGCCGCCACAGGAGCCGGGCCGACGCCGGAGAACAGACCCGGCCGCCGACCGTATTCGCGCGATCACCGCAGGCGAGCCCGGATGCCGAAGCGGAGGCCGACGGGACGTGGGCCTCGTTGTTGGGGCATGTGCGGGTGCGGGACGACACGGTCGGCCGGGTCGAGTGGTCCGTGTCGGTGGATTCGACGGTCGTCCGGGCCCACCGACACGCGGCCGGGCCGCGGAAAAAGGGGTTGCGGACGGGGACGAACCGGGCGGCGTGGGGCGTGCGGCGCCGGGCCCGACGCCTGCGGGCCGCGAGGGTCTCGGCCGCTCGCGGGGCGGGTTGACCACCAAGCTGCATCTCGCGGTGGACGCGCGGGGGTTGCCGCTGTCGATCGTCGTCGCCCCGGGCCAGGCCGGGGACGCGCCGGCGTTGGACGCGGTGCTCGCCGGGATCCGCGTGCCGCGGCTCGGTCCGGGTCGGCCGCGGGTGCGACCCACCCGGCTGATCTCCGACCGGGCGTACTCCTCGCGCGCGATACGCGCGCGATACGCGCACGTCCGCGGAACGCGGGCGTGCGGGTGGTGATCCCCGAACACGCCGACCAACGCGAAGACCGCCGACGACGGGGACGTGAGGGCGAGCGTCCGCCGGCGTTCGACCGGCGGACGTATCGCGAACGCAACGTCGTGGAGCGGTGTTTCGCCCGCCTGAAGCAGTTCCGGGCGATCGCCACGCGCTTCGACAAACTCGCCGCCCGCTACATGGCCGGCGTCGTCCTGGCCTCGCTGATCCTGTGGCTCCGCGAAACATAACCCTTGACCCCAACCCCGGCCACCCGCGCAAGTGGCCACCGCCCGTGGGGCTGCCCGTGACCCGCGACGGCTTCTCCCCGCACCCGTCTGCCCGCCAGGCCGAAGATCAACAGGCCGGCCTCAAGCCGTAGTTGGACGTGTCGGGCCGGTTCCTTGCTGCGGGCCCAGGTCGGCGATCGGCGTAGTTGCTTTCGAGCAGGAGGCGCGACTGGCATTCGGCTTCGTCGTGTGCGCTCTTGGCGGCTTCGCAAAGGCGCGCCGCTTCGGCTTCCGCTTCCCGGCGTGCGGCGCGGGCTTGCTCTCGGACTTCTCGGCGATCCGCTCGCGGACGGTGTCGCCGAGCACGGTCATGTCGTGTTCCGAACGTGGCCACCTCGGGGAAATCAGCGGCGGCGGCGGAGCCCAGGCAGAAGGCTCTCACCATGACACTTCATGAAAACGAGATCCATGTGGATGAGGCGCTCGTCCGGTCGCTGATACGGGAGCAGCGATCGGAATGGGCCGACCTTCCCGTCTCTCCGGCCGGTTCGGGCACCGACAACACGATGTACCGGCTGGGCGACCGACTGCTCGTGCGGCTGCCGCGCACCCCGGACAATGCGAAGGCCGTACGGAAGGAGCAGACTTGCTTGCGGCGGCTGGCATCACATCTTCCCTGTCCCATCCCGGTGGCGGTGCACTGCGGCACACCGAGTTCCGCGTTCCCGCTCGCCTGGTCGGTGTATCGCCGGATCGATGGTGATGAAGCCGGCCCGGGATCGGTCACCGACTGGCGCGGCTTCGGGGCCGACCTGGCCACGCTCGTGCGGAGCCTGCGTACTGTCCCCCTCATGGGAGCCGGTCGCCAAGGCGAACTCAGTTGGTGTCGCGGAGGTGACCTGCCTGCCTGTGCCCGGTGGATCGGTCGGTGCTTCGACGACTGCCGAACTCTCCAGGGCCTCGACATCGACATCGAGCACCTACGACACCTGTGGCAAAGCGCGCTCGCCTTGCCCGAGTCATCCGGCCGCCACGTGTGGCTTCATGGAGACCTCAAACCCACCAACCTATTGGTGCAGAAGGGAAAGCTGCGTGCTCGGGCGTGGGCCATCGCCGTCGGAGTCGGCGGGTTGCCGTACTACTGGAACAGCTACCCCCTCTTCGCCGCCGAATGCCTGTCGCGTCTCCGCGCGATCCTGGAGGCTACCGGCGAGCGATGACGGGTCACGGATGCCCCCGAGCCCTGGTTCCACGGAAGCCAACCGTTGCGAGAACGACATCCGGCTCCCCGCCGACCCGATATTCCGTCGGTTCAGCGGGTCTTCGCGACCCTGTCGGGAGGACAAGACCTGATCCCGCGGTCCCCTTGATCCCCATGTGGCCGACAGTCAGGCGGGGCGGCCGAGGGCTGCTTCGCGGCGTGCGCCCAGTTCGGTCTGGACCCAAGCCACGTCTGTGGCGTACGTCCGGTAGAGCAGCGTCAGGAACGTGCCGTTGACCAGCATGAGGATGACCAAGGCCCACAGGAACACCACACGCAGGCCTATCGTGTCGCCGAGGAACCCGGCGGCGAGGCTGAATCCCGCCCACGCCACCGCCTCGAACACCGAGAGGTAGACGGCGAACGCCGCTCCGCGCAGTTCGGGTGGTGTGATGGCCATGACCATCGGCCGGTTCACGCTCGGGTTGACGCCCTGGGCAGCGCCCATCAACGCGAAGAAGACGCCGAAGACGGCGATGCTGCCGTGGTCGAACTGCGTTCCGAAGTAGGCGAGGACCGCGAACACGATCTGCGCGGCTTGGAGCAACGCGACCAAGCCGTACCGCGGGCTGATCCGGTTGACCCGGTCGGCGGCGAAACCGCCCAGGAGCGTCCCCAGGAAGTAGCCGACGCCGAAGGGCAGCAGCATGACCGAGGCCGTCTCCGTGGTGAAGCCGTACACGTCCACCAGAAACACCACGCCGAACGTGCCCACGAGCAGGTGCCCGGACAGCAGCCGGGAGACCAGCAGGATGACGAAGCTGCGGATCCGCAGCAGCGAACGCGCCTTGGCCCAGGTCAACCGGGAGTGCGCGTTGCGGGTGGCCGTGTCGAGCCCGGCGAACTGTTCCTCCGACGCGCCGCGCCCCGGGTCGCGGAACCACAGCAGCAGCGCGAGCCCGAGCAGGACGTTGAACGCGCCCAGACCCCACAGACCCCAGCGCCAGCCGTCGTCGACGCCCGCCAGTTGACCCTTCAGCGGCCCGATCAGCGCACCCGCCAAGGCGATCGCCCCGAACGTCACCCCGACCGCGCGGCCGCGAGTCGAGCCGCCGAACAGGTCGCCGATCACCTCGGTGACGATGGGACCCGCCGCCGCGTAGCCGGCCGCCAGGACCGTGTAGAAGATCAGCAGCTGGGTGAAGTTCTGCGAGAAGCCCGCCGCGACACCCCAGATCCCCCAGAAGCCGGTGGCCATGACGAGCACGGTCTTGCGTGACCAGCGCTGCGCGGCCCACACCCAGAACGGCCCGCTGAACGCGCCCGCGATCTTTCCGGCCGCGGTCAACACGCCCAGCCCGCCCAGCGACGCCCCGAGCGACTCCCGGATCAACGGGAACAGACTGTTGACCAGGCTCGCCTCGGTACTGTCGACAAGCATGGTGCCGCCCAGCAGGGACAGCTGCCGCCGGCGCCCCTTGACCGGGACCTCGGATTCGGGCACGGCGGTGCCCTGGCTAAGCTCCAGCATCGAGCCGTCTCTTTTCTCTGCGGGTGGGTCTGCGGGGTGGGAGGGGGCGAACGCCGGTGACGGGGAGGCAACCCCGTCACCGGCGGCCAAAAGACCTCAGAGCAGGGCGAGCGCCTCGGCGACCGCCCGCAGGCTCGCGGCCGGGAACAGCGGACCCGCCATCGCGGCCACGTCGATCAGCGACGCGGAACCGAACATCTGCAGCAATTCGGAGTCCACGACGCCGGGAAGGTTTTGGCGCAGCACCTCGACTGCCACCGGATCGGCGAGCAGCGTGCGCAGCGGGGTCCGCAGCCCGAAACGGCCCCGCGTATAGTCCTCGGGCACCGGCAACGGCTGGGATGCGGCAAGTGCCCGGTCGCGCTGCGCCCGCACGAGCAGATGCTTGTCGGTCACCGGTCCGTCGGCGGGGAGCCCGAGTCGTTCGTACTGGCTCGGTGGCGCGTCGTTGGCCTTCATGAGGTCCACCAGCAACGAGGCCATGCGCAGTTCGGCCTCGTCGTCGATCAGCGGCACCGCCTGCTCGGGGTCGGTCTCCAGGTCGAACAGGAGCGTGCCGTGGTGGTGCGAGCCGATCAGGACGCGGCCCGGGATCCGCAGGGTGCGCACGCCCTTGGTGAAGTCGAAGGGCTCGGCCAGTTCGAGGTCCGCGAGCTCGACGGGGGAAAAGCGGCCTTTCATGTGCGTCGGCATCAGGGTGTGCTCGAACAGGGGGGTGTTCTCCGCGGTGATCG
The DNA here is from genome assembly GCF_042793325.1 of Embleya sp. NPDC056575. Taxonomy (NCBI): domain Bacteria; kingdom Bacillati; phylum Actinomycetota; class Actinomycetes; order Kitasatosporales; family Streptomycetaceae; genus Embleya; species Embleya sp. NPDC056575. Next base: position 70,117 of record NZ_JBHTVA010000006.1, on the reverse strand, counting down.
ACGCGCGCATGTAGACGTAGCGGCCGTCGGTGACGTTGACATGTCCGCCGTGGATGCCGAACAGCCCGGCCTCTCGGCCCTCGGCCTCGGCGGCGACCGGGAGCGGCGCGCCCTGCATGTCGCCGGGCCGGTCGACGCCGAAGAACTCCAGGAGCGTCGGCGCCAGGTCCACGGTCTGCACCAGGGCCGCCCGCCGTTCGCCGGCGGTGGCGTGGCGGGGGTCCCACGCGAACAGCGGGAGGTGGACGAGTTCGTTGTACCAGGGCTGAACGCTCTTGCCCCACCAGCCCTTCTCGCCGAGCAGCAGGCCGTGGTCGGTGTTGACGATCAGCATCGTGTCGTCCCACATGCCGAGTTCGTCCATGGTGTCAAGGACCCGGCCCAGGGATCGGTCGCACATGGACAGGAGGGCCGCGTACTCGAACCGCCCGTGCTCGACTTGGGCCGGTGTCTCGACCACCCGCTTGTAGTCGGGCCAGTCGAAGTGCGGACCGTCGTACTCGTGCGGGTAGAGGTTCTTGTACCGCTGGGGACTGAAGAACGGCTCGTGCGGGTCGAACGTCTCGATCTGCACGAACCACCGGTCGGAGGCGTGGTTGGTGCGGACGAACTCCAGGCCCGCGTCGAACGTCAGGGTCTGCGGATGGCGGTCCTCGGTGGCCATGTGGGGGCGGTTCACCCAGTCCTGGCGGTAGCCGCCGAAGCGCATCTTCTTCAGGTCCTCGGGGATGTCCGGGTCGGCCACCTGCCCCTTCCACGCGTCGCCCTCCTGGCCGCGAAAGAACTCCCAGGTGTTGTATCGCCCGTGGTAGGTTGCGCCGCCGTCCTCCCAGTAGTGCGGGTGGTCGCTGACCAGGTGGGTGTAGACGCCGTTCTGCTTCAGCAGTTCGGGCATCGAGTCGTCGAACGGTTCCAGCGGACCCCAGCCGCGGTGCAGGAAGTTGTGCCGCCCGGTGTGGATCTCGCGCCGGGCCGGCATGCACGGCATCGACCCGGCGTAGGCGTTGTCGAAGGTCACCGCCTTCTCCGCCAGCCGGGCGAAGTTCGGCGCGTGTGTCCAGTCGCCTCCGTACGGCGGCAGCATGTGCCGGTTGAGGCTGTCGAACATCACCATGACGGCCCTCATCGGACGGGCTTCCCTTCGGTCAGACGGTCCAGGGTCAGCGAGAGCCAGGCGACCCAGTGGTCCATGGCGGCCGCGCCCAGTTCGTGCAGGGCGTTGTGGATCTGCAGGTCGAGCTCCTGGTCCAGACCGGGTGCCGGATCCTCATAGCGCAGGGTGCGGTCACGGTTTCTCCTCAGCGCGATCTGCTCGCGCCGAAAAGCGAGTTCGGTCTCCACGAGCCGCACCGCCGCGGTCTTGTCCAGCGGCGCCGTGATACTGAACCGTGCGGTGAAGTCGCTCTCCTGGAACCGGCTCGGCGGCTCGTAGGGCGACCGCACCCATTCCAGGAGCACGGCGAGCCCCTCCGGGGTCAGCCGGTAGAGCTTGGCGTCCGGGCGACCCTCCCGCGGGTCCACCTGGTGCCGCACCCAGCCGTCGGTCTCCATCTGCACGAGCTTGCGGTAGATCTGGCTGTGGTGCGCCCGGGGCCACACGAACCGGCCCTCGGTCTCCAGCCACTTGCGCAGGTCGTAGCCGCTGTAGGGCCGTCGGGTCAGCAGGCCGAGCAGGACGTACTCGAACTTCACGCTCTCGACCTCCTATGTGTGTTTTCACCTATGTGCAGATTCATATACTCAAGCTATGAAGACGTCAATGAGTTGTTGTGTGCCGGTCGCACCGGTGCAGTCGTCCGCGTCGCTTCCGGAACCGGCCGCGGTGCCGCCCCGGCACGAACAAGTCCTCCTCCTCGGAGGCGAGTTCCGGATGGGTGATGCCTTCGGCGAGGGCTATCCGGCGGACGGTGAACAACCGGTCCACACCGTGCGGATCAAACCGTTCGGCATCGACGTCACGACGGTGACCGTGACCATGTTCCGGACCTTCGTCGACGACACGGCGTACGTGACGGTCGCGGAACGCGACGGCCACTCGGCGGTCTTCCACCTCGCGGTCGCCGCCGCGCGCTCCGACGTCCTCGGCGCCGATCCGGAAGTGCCGTGGTGGCTGGACGTCCGCGGCGCCGACTGGCGCCACCCGCACGGCCCGCTGTCCGCAGCCGAGAACGACCATCCCGTGGTCCACGTGTCCTGGGACGACGCGGTGGCCTACTGCGCGTGGGCGGGCCGCCGGCTGCCGACCGAGGCCGAGTGGGAGTACGCCGCCCGGGGCGGCCTGCCCGGCCGCCGGTTCGCGTGGGGCGACGAACTGACGCCCGGCGGAACGTGGCTGTGCAACATCTGGCAGGGGCGGTTCCCGTACGCGAACACCGGCGCGGACGGCTGGCTGGCCACCGCGCCGGTCCGCAGTTATCCGCCGAACGGGTTCGGCCTCCACGAGGTCGCCGGAAACGTCTGGGAGTGGTGCGCGGACCGCTTCGCCGCCGACTACTACGCCCGGTCACCGGTCACCGATCCCCAAGGACCGGAGACCGGCGACCGCCGGGTCATGCGCGGCGGCTCGTACCTGTGTCACCACAGCTATTGCCACCGCTACCGCGTCGCCGCCCGCTCGGCGAACACACCCGCCTCGAGCAGCGGCAACTGCGGCTTCAGGACCGTCACAGCGACGTGAGCAACCCCTCGACGTCGTCGGGGCCGAGCGGAACGAACGGAAGCGCGACGAGCCTGCTGAGCCGCATGTTGGTGACCATGCGGAAGCGTGCGCTCTCCTCCCTGGGGTAGGCGTCGCCCATGGTCCGCTTGACCCGCGCCAGCAGGGCCTCCAGCGCCGGGCCGCCCTTCGGGTGGGCGAGCCAGTCCGCGACCGTCGACTCGGCGTCCGGCGCTTCGGCAAGCGTGTCGCCCGCGATCCCGACGGTCGCGCTCAGCCTGATGTCGCGGCTGGAGGCCCCCACGTCGATCCGGTGGTCGCCGCTCTCGACGAGCCAGGCATCCGCCGGCACGTCGAAGAAGGCGAGGTCCGCCCGGGTGATACGTACACCGACGTCCCGGCTCTCACCCGGGGAGAGCAACACGGTCGCGAAGCCCTTCAGCTCCCGGACGGGACGGCGGACCTTGTCGCCGGGCGCGGCGACGTAGACCTGGACCACCTCATGGCCCTCCCGGTCACCGGTGTTCGTGACGGTGACGGCGACGTCGATGCCGTCCTCCCGCGAAGTCACACGCAGATCGGCGTAGTCGAAGGTCGTGTAGGAGAGGCCGTGGCCGAAGGGGAATGAGACCTCCATCTGCCGCGCGTCGTAGTAGCGATACCCGACGAACTGACCCTCGGTGTACGCGACATGCCCGTTCTCGCCGGGCCAGGAAAGATGGGCCGGAGTGTCGGCGAGCCTCAGCGGCACGCTCTCCGCCAGGCGGCCCGACGGATTCGCCCGGCCGAACAGCAGGTCGGCGGTCGCCGATCCGCCGGCCTGGCCGCCCAGCCACCCCTCGAGAACCGCCGGTACGCCGCCGATCCAGCCGGACAGCCGCACCACGCCGCCGTTGGCGAGGACCACGACGGTGTTGGGGTTCGCCGCCGTGACCGACTCGACCAACTCCAGCTGATCCGTCGGGAGTTCCAGGTGATCGCGGTCGAAGCCCTCCGACTCGTAGCTCGGGGGCAGGCCGAGGAAGAGCACCACCACGTCCGCCGAAGCCGCTACGCCGACGGCCTCCTCGCGCAGCGCAACGGGGTCGACGCCCGGCGCGTCGACGGGGAATCCGGGCGCGAAGGTCACGCGCGCCGAGGGCGCGGCGGCGGAGATCGCCGTCAGCGCGTCGTCCAGCCGGGTCGGCACCACCAGCGAGCTTCCCTCGCCCTGATAGCGCGGCGTACGAGCGAACTCTCCTATCACCGCGATGTGCTGATCGGCCGTGGCGCGCAGCGGCAGCAGGCCGTTGTCGTTCTTCAGCAGCACGGCACCGCGAACGGCGACCTCGCGCGCGAGCGCGTGGTGCTCGTCCTGGTCGTACATGGCGTCGGGTCGCGTGTTCTCCGCCGCCCTACGGGCGAGTGCGACGATGCGCTCCGTGCTGCGGTCCAGCGCCGCTTCGCTCAGCTCGCCGGAGTCGACGGCCTCCACCACCCGGGCCGGACCGACGCCGGACGAGTCCGGCATCTCCAGGTCGAGCCCGGCGACCAGTGCCCGGTCCACCACCGCGCCCCAGTCGGAGACGACCAGGCCCTCATAACCCCACTCGTCGCGCAGGACGTCCGTCAGCAGCCATGGATGCTCCGACGCGTGGAGGCCGTTGAGCCGGTTGTAGGAACACATGACCGTCCAGGGCTTCGCCTGGGTCACCACCCGCCGGAAGGCCGGAAGATAGATCTCGCGCAGGGCGCGGACGTCGATGTCCGCGCTGACCGACATCCGCTCGGTCTCCTGGTTGTTCGCGGCGAAGTGCTTCACCGAAGCGCCGACGCCCAGCGCCTGCAGGCCGTTGATCCATGCCACGCCGAGCATGCCGCTGAGCAGCGGGTCCTCGGAGAAGTACTCGAAGTTGCGCCCGCAGAGCGGACTGCGCTTGATGTTGACTCCCGGACCGAGCAGCACATGCACACCGTGCGCGAGACACTCCCGGGCCAGCGCGGCGCCGACCTTTTCCGCGAGGCCGGTGTCCCATGAGCTCGCCAGCGTGACGGCTGGAGGAAAGCACGTGGCCGGCGCGCTGTCGTTGAGGCCCAGGTGGTCGCTGCCCTCCACCGCGACCTGCAGGCGCAGGCCGTGCGGGCCGTCCGACATCCGGAACGCGGGAATCCCGTGGTCGGCAAACGCGAGGGTCTGCCATGAGTCCGCGCCGGTGGCCAGCGCGGCCTTCTCGGCGAGGCTGAGCCCGGCCACCATCTCTGTCGTGTCGGTCATGACTGCTTCCTGGTCGACGGCATCCTGCGAACGCGACGAAACAGTACGGTGTACTGTTTCTTGAGGCAAGAGTCTAGGATGATCGCGTGAAAGCCAAAACCTCATACCCGAAGGGCGTCGCCAAGCGGGAGGAGATCCTCCGGACGACCCTGGAGATCTTCGGCCGCGAGGGGGAACGCGCCACCACACTGCGCACCGTCGCCCGGGAAAGCGGCATCAGCCTGACCGGCCTGATGCACTACTTCACATCCAAAGACCTCCTGCTGACCGAGGTGCTTCGCGCGAGCGACCAGGCCGCCGAGGCCCGCTTCCACGACCCGGAGACGATACGAGACCCCGGCGAGTTCCTGGCCCTGGCCCTGACGGCGAACGCCGCCAACGCCGCCCGGGTACGCCTGTACGTCACCCTGGTCGCCGCCGCGACCGACCCCGCGCACCCGGCGCACGCCTACCTCGAGGAACGCTACGCCCTGCTCCGCGCCACGATCGCCGAGCACATCGAAGCCGAACGCCAGGCCGGCCGCATGGGCCCCGACATCGACCCGCACTTCACCGCCTCGGCCCTGGTTGCCGCGACCGACGGTATCCAGTTGCAGTGGCTGAGCGACCCGACGGTGGACATGGCGGACCACGTCCGCCGCGTCTGGCGGTCACTCACGGCGGCACCTCCCGCCTGAGGGCGGCTCCGGCCCTCGGCTTGCGGATCCGGGCCACCGCAACCGGGGCCGCCGAGCTTGTGCGTGATGTGCGCAGAGGTGAGTCGCGTCCGTAGGTGGTTTCGGACGAACTATGGTCCCTGATCGAGCCGTTGCTGCCCGAGCCGGCGTCGAAGGCAGTGCCGAGTCGGCCTCGCGTGCCGAATCGCCGGGCTCTGTGCCGGACTTCGTTCACCCTGCACACCGGGATCCAGTGGGAGTTCCTGCCGCGGGAGCTGGGTTTCGGGCCGGGGATGACATGTTGGCGTCGGAGCGCCTCCCAGCGAGGGCGGTCAAGGGAATGAGTGGGCGTTCTGGCTACTTGCCCCTGAAAAAGGGTTCGCCCAGGTGAGGGTCGTGATGCGGTGTGGCTGTGCTGCCCTCTCCCGTGGGTGGCTGTGGTCACCGACCCCGGACGGTCATCCGCTGGAGGTTGTAAGCGAAGACCCTGAGTCCAGCCCAGGTCTGCGCGCCCGCGAGGCCGCGGAGGCGGGTTCGACGCCACCCGAAGGTGCGCTTGAGGTGGCTGGTCCGTGCTTCGATACCGACTCTCCGGTTCCGCATCCGGCGGAAGGAGCGGGTTCGTTCGTGTTCGCGTCGGGCCTTTCCGGGGGGTCCGGTGCGTTGCAGGCCGACGGCGCGCGGTCGCTGGCGGCGGTGCCGGCCGCGGTCGGCGACGACGGTTTCGGGCGGGTTCCCGAGGTCGACGCGGTGGTCGACGACGAAGCCGTGTTCGCCCTCGGTGATCAAGGCGGTGTGGCCGAATTGGGTGGGGTACCGCGGTTTGCCCTTTCGGATCGGATGGGCGCCGGGGTCCGCCGGGGAGACCGTCCGGTTCGGGGATCCGGTTGCCGGCGAGCCGCTGGGCGGTCTGCGCGAGCAGCCGCCGAACGGCGGCCGTGATCGCGGCGAGTTCGTCGGCCAGGCGCCGAAGTCGCCCCGAAACCCGGGCGGGCAAGGCGCGTCGGGCGTTGCGCTCCACGTCCGTGGCCTGCTTGAGCGCGGCGCGGGCGGTGGCGGCGATCTCGCCGGTGAGCCGGTCGATTCCGCCGAACTCCTGCCCGGTGCGGCGTCGCAGGGTGCGCGATATCTGCTTGAGCCGGGCCCCGGCCGCGGCGCCTGTGGCCCGGACCCTGCGCACTGCTCGGCGGCGAAGTCGTCGAGCACAGACAGCGCAACGTTGGCCAACAGCGCTGACAGGATGCCTCCTTGCGGTGTTCCGGAGGTGGTCTCGTTCCGTTCGCCGAGCTCGGTCATGCTCCCGGCTTTGAGGAACGCCTTCACCAGCGCCGGCACCCGCTTGCTCTTCACCCGCGCTCGGACGCGGTCCATCAGGGCCGCGTGGTCGATGCGGTCGAAGCACGCCTCGACGTCCGCGTCCGGCACCCAGCGGTACCCCTGGGAGCCGAACAGGTGGATCTCGGCGATCGCGTCGTGTGCGCGCCGGTTGGGCCGGAACCCGTTCGAGCATGGACGGAAGTCCCCCTCGAAGACGGGCTCCAGGACCAGCTTCAGCGCGGCCCGCACCCCCCGTGTCGGCGTACGAATCTATGGGCTCTGACACGAAAATGGTGAAGTCCCCGTGCAAGTCGGGCGGTTGCGATGGGATCGAAGCGGATGGTGAGGCCGAGGCGGTTGGCTTCCTTGGTCATGCGGCGCATGGCACGTTCGGGGTTGCGGCGGGCAAGGTAGTCGGCGCCGAGTTCGCGGTACAGGGGTGTGGTCGTTCAGGACGTGCCAGATCGCAATCGCGATCTTGTGCATGACGGCGACCAGGGCGCGTTTCCCGCCCCGACGGGCGGAGATGCGCGGGACCGTCACCATCCCGGACGCACCGGCCCAGGCCAGGAACGGCGCGTCGCTCGGGTCGGTCTTGCGGCGGCGAATGCCCTTGAGGTGGGCGGGGTTGACCAGCATCAGGTTCAGGTGCGGTTGCAGCAGGTAGTACAGCCCGCGCCAGTAGTCGGACGTGACCTCCATGACCACCACCTCGACCCGACGTTCGACGAGCCACGCCAGCAGGCGCCGCAACTCGGCCCGGGTGGTGCCGAACCTCTCCGTCTCCAGACTCCAGGTCCCGGTCCGCGCCGGATTCGGGGTCCGCGCGCAGGCCAGGAGGAGGCGCTTGCCCAGGTCCACGCCCGCAGACCGCAGATGGATGACCTCGTCCTTTCACGGAAACTCGTTTGCCAGGATGGCGATGGGGGTCAGCCCGGGGGGTCACGGTTTGTCGCCATGGCGGCGTTCCCGCGACAGCACCGCGCGGGGACCGGGACGCGGTGGTCCAGGGGATCACCACACCACCCCCTACAACTCCGGCGTCAACGAAGGCCGCTGCCGCACCATGGTCCACTCCCGACACACGAGTGAAAGAGCGGACGCCCCGGAGGGGTCAAGGGAAGACTCGGAATCTGACACGCGTGCTCCCGGCGGCGAGGGTCCCGACGAGCAACCCCGCCCGCCTCGTACGCCAGGCCGCGATCACCGCCATCGTGGACGGCACCGAACGCATCACCACAACCAGCCTCGATCGGATCCGCATCGACCACCTCGCCGAAACACACCATCACCCGCGGATCACCCGGCCACGCACACCCGGACGGTAGACCGCCACCCCGCCCCTGCGACCAGGGCAAAAGCCGGCGACCAGCACAAACACGGCCCGGGCCTTCAGACACGCGGGGCTATGTGCAACACACCCGGGCATTCTCAACCAACCTGCAACACCCCGACCCACACCACCAAACACCACCCTCGGAACCACACCGGGCTGCTGCGGCAGACCCCATCGGGCGGCAACTATCGCCACGTGCGAGCGGCGCCGCGTCGATCTCCGCGTCGAACGCGGCGCGCGCAGCGTCATCGGGAAGCCCGGCTCTGATCCCTCCCAAGCTCCCCGGGAGTTCGACCAGCTCGCCACCGATGTGGGTGATCAGTACCGGGTCGCCGCGCTCGGCCATGATGTTGTCCTCTCCGGTTCGGGTCGCCGCCCACCGGTGTGCGCTTCCACCTCGAGGCGTGGCAGTGACGCACGGCGGCGTGCTGGGGGCTCGACGGTGGCAATGGAAACCCACCGCAGGTCAGGGGCGGTCTACCTGTCCGAATCGGTGGTGGGGAACAACATCGGGGCGCCGAGGTCGACGAGCACCGTGGTCCTCCCGGTCGACATCGGCGGGTTCGGCGGGCGCGAAATCGACGAGCGTGAGCGGGTCGAGTTGGCGTGGGCCGTCCGCGTCGGGTGCCTCGGCCGCCGGGGTCCTCGAACTGCGGCAGGAGATGGGGCCGCCGGTGAGGCGGCGGGCTTGGCCGGGGTCGTCCCGGGGGCGACACGCCGTCCCGATGTGCCGCTACTCCCGGGCTCGGGCCGGGAGTAGGACGGCGGGCCGCCTGGGAGTTCGAGGGGTTTTCGGCGATGCGGCTTCCGTTCTTGGCCACCCCAGGGTTGGTACGGCTCGCGGGCTGGGACACGCGTTGGGCCTGTGTCACGAACCGGGACGGTACGCCTCGATCGTGTGGGGACGGCGCAAGGATGTGCGAGTCGGGCCGACGGCCGTCGACGAGGTTGCGATGGTGGGTTGGGTTCGCGGAGCGTGAGGGCGCGCGGTGCCTTGCCGCTGCCTCGCGCTCCGCGCGTGGATGTGTGGGTCGCGGTCAGCAGTTGCAGCCGCCATGGGTGGAAGGTTCGGGTGTGCCGTGGTCGTCGGGGTGGTCGTGGCACGGCGGTTTCGGCTCGGTCGGCTTCGTGGTGTCGTCGGGGTGGTCGTGGCAGGTCGGTTTCGGCTCGGTCGGTTTCGCGGTGTCGTCGACGGTGACGTCGACGCCGGTGGCGGCGTTGGCGGTGGTCAGGACGAGCGGGCCGAAGACGCGGTCGTCGGGCAGGAGGTAGCCGTCCGGGGCGCGGGTCTCTTCCCAGTAGTAGGTGCCGACGGGGACGTTGCGGGTGCAGGTGCCGTCCGTGCCGGTGACGCAGGGCTCGCCGATGGCGGTGTCGGGGTCGGTGCCGGTGGTCTGGAGTCCGGGGATGTCGTTGGTCTCCTCCCAGAGTTGGAAGGTGGCACCCGAGAGCGAGGCTTGGGTGTCGGCATCCCGCTTGAGGACCGTCACGTTACCGGTGACGCCGACGCAGGGCACCCAGGTGAGGGTGACCTCGCCGTTGCCCTGACGGGCTCCGGTGGTGAACACGGCGCTCGCGGGGCCGCTGCTGGAGCCTCCGCCGCCGCCCGCGCCGCTGTTGGAGGAGGTGGGGGACGCGGCCCCGCCGCCGCCTCCGGTGGCTCCCGCACCTCCGCCGCCGCCCGCGCCGCCGTGGGGGTCGAGGATGCTGTTCCCGCCCGCGCCTCCGACCGGTCCGACGGCCGGGCTGCCGTTCTCGCCGTTGGGGTCGGTGTGGGGTGCGTTGACGCCGCCCTGCCCGCCCTCGCCGCCGGGCCTGCCGGGCCTGCCCTCGTCGTCCCCGGGGAGCCCCTGACCCGGCTCGCCCGCCTTGCCGGCGTTCCCGCCGCCGATGGCGGTGGCGAAGAACGACGCGCCGCCTCCTCCGCCGCCACCCGCCACGATCAGGGGTGTCATACCGTTGCCGACCGTGGTCCGGCCCCCGCCGCCGCCCGCGGCGATACCGGAAATCTGGCCGTTCGCGATGTAGGCGCCGCCCAGGCCGCCCCCGTTGTAGCCGCCCTGGGCACGTGCCGGGTCGCTGTCGTCCCCGGAGTGCCCGGCGCCGCCCACGTTCACCGTGAGGACCTCTCCGGGCGTCACGCCGAACGACGCCGACACCTCCGCCCCCCGGCCGCCCGCCACGCCGTACTGGCCGTCGCCTCCGGCGGCCCCGAACGCGTCCACGGTCACCGTGCACACGTTGTCGGGGACCGTGACCTGTTCGGGTGCCCCGGTGAAGGTGAAGGTCTGCGGAGCCTGCCGCGCAGTGGGGGCGGCGGCCGCCGGAGAGGCGGCCGGGAACACGGCCGACGTCGACAGCCCGGCGGCCAGCACCACGCCCGCGAATGAAAGATAACGTCTCATATGGGAAGAATCAGACGCGGGGGCGAGCGGCGCTCGGTGGGGATCGGCCAAGCAGCCGAACGATGGTCGTGGTCGGCCGTGGCGTGATCGTCGGCAGGTGATCGACGGGGTGTTGTGGCGGTTGCGGACCGGTGCCCCCTGTGGCGGGACGTTCCGGCGCGGTACGGGCCCGGGCCCTCATGGACTGGTAACGGGCAACCCCGGTCGCGGACGTCGAGGCCGCGCACACCACTTCACCAACCTCCCCACCACCGACTCCCCGAATCCCGCCCCGCTATGAGGTCGGGTTCGTAGGGGTGGGGCACATCGGGTACAGCCTCGCGAGAAGCGAGACGGCTGTTCGCCAGTCCTGGGATCGGTCGTGACGAGCTCGCACGCGCAATGTTCACGAGAAGTGGCCCCGCCCCGTCCGCGGCACCGCCGGGCCGCGCGGGAAAAGTCGCGCGCGGGCGCGGCGCGGGAGACGCTCGCACAGAGGGCTCCGTCCGCCGGAGGGCGGCGCACGCCGGGGTCCCGGGGAGCCCGAGCCGGTCATCGAGCCGTGCGGAGGTGTTCTGTGATGGCCGAGATCCGCCTGGCGGACGTGTTCGCGATCGACCGGCAGGGTTTCAACCTGCGCCGGGGCGTCTCCGTCCTGCTGGTGATGCTGCTCCCGTTGATCGTCCTGGGTGCGCTCGGCAAGGAGAAGTACTTCGTCGGCGTCGCGCTCGGTGCGCTGTTCACCGGCCTGTGCGACCCCGGCGGGCGTTACGGCTACCGGGCACCGCGGCTGGCCGTCGTCACCGGCGCGGGCACGCTGCTCACCGCGTTCGGCTACTGGCTCGGCGCTCAGGCGTGGGGGTGGGTGATGCTGGGAGCGTTCGCGGTCACGCTGGTCGCCGGTCTCGCGGTGAAGTACGGCAAGCACCGGTTCACCGCCGCGCTTCTGCTCAACGTCTGGTTCCTCATCGCGGTGGCGCTGCCCGACGGCTACGCCGCCGACCACGTGCACACCGGCGCCTGGCCGCAGGCCCTGGCCTGGGCGGTCGGCTCGGCGATGATGATCGGGTGGATCGGCGTCATGTGGCCGGCGACCGGCCGCTCCGACCGGAAGCAGACCGGCGCGGAACTGCTGCCCGGCGACACGACACCCGTGCCGCTGTCCCGGCAGGTCGTCCTGTACTGCGTGATCCGCGCCGTCGCGGTGGCCGCAGCCGTGGCGATCGCGTTCGGGTTCAGCCTCCCCAACGCCGACTGGATGCCGGTCGCCGCGCTCATCGCGATGAAGCCGAGCCTGCGGCAGTCGACCGTGACCGCGCTACAGCGCCTGACCGGCGCGGTGATCGGCGCGGTGGTGGCGTCGGTGTTCCTGTTGGCCGTTGACAACAAGATCGCGCTCGGCGTGGTTGTCGTGATCGTGGGCGGGCTCGCGGGCGCGGTCCGCGCCGTGAGCTACACCTGGTACGTCGCGGCGGTCGCGGCGACGGTGCTGATCGCGGAGGGCATGCCGCACCCGGCCGGCCTCGCGGAGGAGGCCCGGCGTGTGGGATTCACGTTCGTGGGCGTCGGGATCGCGGTGCTGGTGACGTACCTGGCAACGATGGCGGCAAAGCGCCGGGCGGGCGCCGCCCGTCCGCGGCCGTCGGCGTCGACCGGCGCGGGCGGGTGACCGGGTCCTCGGGGCTGCGGCCCGCCGGCACCGTGGTGGCGCGCGGCCGCCGGGCCCACGTCACCAGCGCGTCGGCTCCGTCCGTGCGGCACGTGTCTCCTCGGTGCGTTCCGGGAGCAGCAGCACGGCGCCGGCGAGGAAGCACACGGCGCCGATCAGGGTCGTCGCGTTGGCCCCGGCCGCGTTGTGGACCCGGCCGGTGACCGGGTCCACGTACCCGGCGACGGCCGCGACCCCGAACGCGACCGACCCGACCAGGTTGGCCAGGGTGATCCACCATGCCCAGGACGCGGGCCGCCACGCCGCCCAGCCGTGGCACGCCTCGTACCAGGCCAGGACGCTGGAGACGAGGAAGCAGACCGACCCGATCGCGTCGGGCCTCCACACGTGCTGGTGGGCGGTCGCGGCGGACAGGTTGGCGCTCATCGCGACACCGGTGCTGACGTTGAAGTACAGGGTGCCGACCAGTTGGACCGCGGTGGCCCACCAGTCGATCCGCCCCGGCTGCCACACCAGGACGCTCCCGTGCGCCGGATACTCCGCCGGCGGGGCGGCGTCGACGGCCTCCCGGTAGGCGAGGAAGGACGCCGAGGTGAAGAACAGCGACCCGACGAAGTAGGTCACGGTGTCCCAGCGCGCCCCGACCGCGTCGGAGTAGGCGGGAATCGACCCGACCGCGAACAGCACCGACCCGACGGCGAACAGCACCGCGATCCACCAGCCGCGGGCGTGCGGCGCCCACCACGTCGACCCGGTGGCCTGCCGCTGGTGCTTGCGGTGCCGCCGCGACCCCCACCGCACCACCACCCCGTGCGGGCCCACATGGTCGACGAACGTCACGGCCGCGCCGGCGCCCCGGCGGTGGTGGTGGTCGTGTCGGCGGTGCGTGCGCATCAGGTCCTCGTCGCCTCGGCTCACGGTTCGGCCCCGTCGGCCCCCGTGTTCCCGTCGACGCTGTCGGCGACACCGCGGCCCGTGCTGTCGCCGGTGTCGGTCCTGGACTGCCGGCCTCGGCGCACCGCTTCGACGATGACCTTCACAGCCAGGCTGAGGATGATCAGGTCGGCGACCATCTGCGCGGTGACCACCAGCCGCGCCGTCTCGGTCTTCGCGGTGATGTCCCCGAACCCCACGGTGGAGAAGACGGTGACGGTGAAGTAGAGCGCGTCGCTGTGCGACAGGGGCTCGCCGAAGCCGGCGGGCGACAGTGCGGCCAACGCGACGTAGGTGGCCGCGAACAGCAGCAGGAAGAACGGCACGCAGGTCGACAGCGCCTCGACGGCCCGCAGCAGCGGGTGCGGGGCGTGGATGATGGAACGGACCTGGAACACGACCAGTGCCACGAAGCCCGCCAAGCCGATCAGGAGCACGGTGACCACGGTCGGCTGGGAAACGTGGTCCAGCGGCAGCACGTAGTACACCGCCACCAGCACGGCGACCGAACCGACCACCCGCACGGCGCTCCACGTAAGCCTGCGCGAGGACGGCCGCCGCTTGGCGGCAGCATGCCCCGCCGCGCCGGCGCCCGTGCCGGCCGTCACGACGACCGCCGCAGGAGTTTCCCGACACCCGCCCGGAGCGACGGGCCGTGGTCGTGCCACACCATGCCGGTGGCCGCACCCAGGAGGATGACCACGCCGATCGCGATGAAGAACGACATGAGGGCGAACACCACCCCGATCGGCCCGTACTTGTGGTCGTAGTCGGTGACCATGCCGGAGAAGATGAAGTGGAAGACGACCAGCATGCCGATCCAGTACAGGCCGGTGGAGACCGCGCACGGCACGAGCCGGCGCCAGTGAACCCGGCCGCCCAGCAACAGCCACATGGTCACCCACCAGAAGGCCATGATTCCGGGGATGTTGACCAGCCACCACACGACCGGCGCGGCCTCGTGGAACGCCTTGCCCACCGAGGTGCCGAGCGCGAACCAGCCCGCCGCGATGACCAGCCAGGCCCCTGCCCGCAGCCGGTCCCGCCATCCCCCCGGACGCACGTCGAACACCAGCTGGTACACCCGCTGGAGGCTCGCCGCCGCGGCGATCCCGGCAAGGATGAAGAACACCCACGACAGCCCGGTGACCGCCGCACTGGTCGCTGCCGAGGACGTGAACAGGTCGTCGAAATCGGCGGCCGCCTGCCCGCTCAGCCCCAGCCTCTCCGCCAGCGCCGACACCGCCGACCGCCCGGCCAGCGCGGTCGCGACCAGCATGAACGGGACGGCGCACAGCAGCAGCGTCGCCGCCAGCAAGGTTGCCTGGTTGAGGAAGTCCACCCTGTCCAGGTGCCGCCACAGGTTCTCGGCCCAGGACCCGGAGTATTTCGTCTTTCCCCACGCGGCCGCGCGCCGGGCCCTGAGGACGCTCGCCCGGTCGGCTGTGCGCCGCCGTTTCCGCCCACCGTTCGCGGCGTCCCGGGCCCTTTCCGCGTGCCCGTCGCGCGGATCTTCCGGGGGCCTGTCCGTCGCCCGCATGCTGACTGATCCTTCCGGCGATGACCACCCCGGAACGGCGGTCAGCGGGAACCCCGCGCATGGCAACGACACGCACGGATCGGGGTCGCGGTCTCCCCTCTACCGTCGCACGGCGTACCGGGACCGGACACTCCAGACGCCTGTCGCCGCGAACCCCGCGCGGGGCGTCCACCACGCGGCTGGGCACTCCGGACCGCGGTACGGCGGCATCTGGGACACGATCCACCACCTGGGCCTCGACCCCGGCAGGTATGTCCCCACCTTCGACAGCCTGCAGTGGCAGGGCACCGACGAGGAAGCGGACGACAACAGGCGTGGCACGTGGCACGTGTTCCACCTCGCAGTCCGCGCCGTCGTGCGGACGGATCGGCAGCCTCATCCGCCAAGCCGCCGGCAGCGGGCCTCGTCGTTCGTGGGTCGGCGCGGGCCGGCGCGGCCGGCGGTCCCGGCATGGGTGGGGTTATGACATCGGGTCCCGGGTCACCGGCCCTTGAAAGAGTCGGGCCATGGAGGTGAACCGGGCGAGGCAGCCGGAGGAACGTCTCCTTTCGCGCCTCGGAGCAGGCTCCGACCGGTGCGGCCACACGGAGGAACGACGCGCGTGCCCTTTCCCGATGAGCCGGCGCCTGTCACGCCTCGCCGCCCACGTGGGTGACGCGGTCGTCGCCGACGCGCCGCTGCACGTCTTTCAGCAGGAGGTGAAGCAGTTCCGTCAACTGCTGCCGCTGGTCGGGAGTGAGTCCTCCGATCAACTCGGCTTCGCGCAGGAGCACTTGGTCCACGGTGGCCTCGACCAGATCGTGCCCGGCCGCGGTCAGGGCGACCTGGACGGTACGGGGGCGCCCGGTGCCGGGATGCCGGGTCACCAGGCCCTCCCGTTCGGCGCGGGCCACCCGTTGGGAAATGGCCCCGGCCGTGACCAGGGCGCGTCGCCCGAGCTCGCGGGTGCTCAGGATGTACGGAGGACCGCTGCGGCGCAGGACGCTGAGCAGGTCGAGAGTCGCGGAGTCCACCCCGGCGGTTGCCAGCACCCTGCGCCGGTCGTCGCCGAAGAGCTTGGCGAGTTGCCAGACGGGGGTGACGATACCGATCGAGTCGGCCGGAGTGCCGGGGCGCTCGCGCTCCCACGCCGCGGCGATGTCCCGCGCGGAATCGCGCCCGGCGCCGCCGTCGCCGTTCGTCGCATGGGGTTCCTTTGCCACGGCCCACTCCCACCTGTATGTTTAGACCTAAATTTAGATCTCAATAGAGGAGAATCGGGAGTCAGCATATGACACGCACCATCATGGTCAGCGGCGGCGGAACGGGCATCGGCCGAGCGACCGCCCGGCTCTTCGCGGAGCAGGGCGAGAGGGTGATCGTCACCGGTCGCCGCCCCGGTCCGCTCCGGGAACTTGCGGCGGAGTCCGGCGTCCGCGCGCTGGTGTGTGACCACACCGACCCCCGGGCGCTCGACACTCTCCTGTCCGATCTGCCGGACCGGATCGACGTCCTCGTGAACAACGCAGGCGGGAATACCGACTTCGACACCGATGAAGCCACGGACCTGGCCGCGTACGCCCAGGACTTCCGCGCCAACCTGGACGCGAACCTGGTGAGTGCCGCACTGACCACGAAAGCGCTGCACGACCGGCTCGCCCCCGACGGCACGGTCGTCCACATCGGCTCGATCGCCGCCGACCAGGGAGCCGGCTCCTACGGGGCCGCCAAGGCGGGGCTCGCCGCCTGGAACCTGGACCTGGCCCGCGAGCTGGGCCCACGTGGCATCACCACGAACATCGTCTCGCCCGGCTACATCGCCGACACGGAGTTCTTCCGCGACCGGCTCCCAGAAGCCCGCCGCACCGCCCTCGTCGCGGCCACCGCGACAGGCCGCGCCGGCAGCCCTGCGGACGTCGCCGCCGCGGTTGCCTTCCTCGCCTCCCCCGGGGCCCGCCACATCACGGGCCAGGTGCTGCACGTCAACGGAGGCGCACACGGGACCCGCTGACCGGAGCGGGACACAAGAGGAGAACACGCGGGCACCGTCCCCACCCGCCCGACGGTGGTCACCCGGGCGGAGGTCGGTTACCCGCGTCGGGTGGGTGGGGACGGGCGGCAGCGCCCCACGCCGAGCGTCGGTTCCCGGTGCTTGAGGAACACGAATCCGCCGATTACCGCGCCTACCGCGTACTGAAGGCGAACATCGTGGCCGCCACAGGAACCCCGGCCCCGCAGGGGCCGATGCGGAAGCGCGAGCAGCTGCTTGCGCTTGGGCTGACCCCGCCCGCGACGGTCGACGCGGGGCCGTGCCGGGGGGCCTCCGCGGGAGCGAGCGTGGGCGATGGCGGTGGGTGCGGCGGCGGCGTACCGGGCCCGGGTCGGGCACCTGGAAGTGCCGGGCGGACACGTCGAATCGGTGGTGGCGTTCGACGGATGGCCCGAGGACGTCAGGTTGGGAATTTGGGTGACTGCCACCAGGAGCAGGCGGGCGAAGCTCTCGGCCGAACGCAGCGCCGAGACTGACGCGTCGGGGATGCGCTGGACGTGGGCCGGCCGTGGGATCGGGGTGTGTTCGAGGACGGCGGGGCAGGCTGCGCCCGGGGGACGAGCAATGGGTGTGGGCGGGGCGTGGGCGTGTGGGGTGAGGTGATGGTGGGCCGTGGTGCTGGGGAGTCTGCTCTGTGATGTGCGCGAAACATCGCCGCCGGCTGACCCGACATGGCCTGTCCCGGTAACACGCGACACCGACACCGCCGGTGACGGCCTCGCACGGCCCGGCCCGGGTACGCATCCCGCGTACCCGGGCCGCGTGGTGGCCGGCGCCGGTGTGTCAGGCGGAGAGGGTCTTGTGGAGGGCGTCGAGGCCGTCGGCGTAGATGCCGGTGAACAGGTCGACGACTTCCTGGTCGGTGGCGCCCTTGGGGTGGAATCGGCCGGACCACTGGACCTCGGCGACGTCGTCGCGGCCGGGGACGGTGTGGACGCGGATGGTGGAGACGTAGCCGTCGTCGACCGGGAACGGGGCTTGGAGGATGGCGTAGCTGTACTGGTGCTCGGTCTCGTTGAAGTCGACGAGGCGTTCGATGATCACGTCGCCGTCGGAGTTCTTCAGCCGGCGTACCCGGCCGCCCTCGGCGGCGACGCTCTCGGGGATGTAGGGGAGCCAGTCGGGCAGGGCGTCGAAGCCGCCGATGAGGCTCCAGACTTTTTCGGGCGAGGCGGGGACGGTGCGGGAGACGGAGGTGGAGGCCATGGTGTTTCTCCTGGATTGTGGTGTCGGGTGAAGGGTTCGGGGTGGTTCGGGTGGGGTGGGGTCAGGCGCCGTCGGGGAGGGGGGCGGCGGGGCTGACGAGTCCTGCGGCGCGCAGGTCGTGCCAGAACGCGGCCGGGATCTTCTCGTCGAGGGCGGCGATGTCCTCGGCGATGCGGCTGGGCTTGGTGGCGCCGGGGACGGCGGCGGCTGAGACGGGGTGGGCGAGGGAGAACTGGAGGGCGGCGGCCTTGATGCCGATGCCGTGCTTGGCGGTGAGTTCCTTGATCCTGCCGACGCGCTCGATGATCTCCGGCGGGGCTTCCTGGTACTCGAAGTGGGCGCCGCCGGCGAGGATGCCGGAGCTGTAGGGGCCGCCGACGACCATGCCGACGCCCTGCTCCTGGGCCATGGGCAGCAGGCGCTGGAGGGCGTGTTCGTGGTCGAGGAGGGTGTAGCGGCCGGCGAGGAGGAAGCCGTCGGGCTGCGGTTCGTCGAGGGCGAGGGTGAGTTCGATGGGTTCGGTCTTGTTGACGCCCAGGCCCCATGCCTTGATGACGCCCTCGTCGCGCAGGCGGGACAGGACGCGGAAGGCGCCGGTGCGGGCCTCCTCGAATTTGCCGATCCACTGGTCGCCGTGGAAGTCCTGGGCGATGTCGTGGACCCAGACGATGTCGAGTCGGTCGACGCCCAGGCGCTTGAGGCTGCCCTCGATGGAGCGTTCGGTGGCGTCGGCGGTCCACTCGTGGACGATCCTGTTGGGGTTGCCGTGCTCGAAGATGCCGCCCTTCTCGCCGAAGTCGGGGGCGGCGGTCTCGTGCTCGTCGAGGATGACGCGACCGACCTTGGTCGACAGGACGTACTCGTCGCGGGGCTTGGTGGACAGGACCCGGCCCAGGCGCTCCTCGGAGAGGCCGGCGCCGTAGAAGGGGGCGGTGTCGTAGTAGCGGACGCCCTGGTCCCAGGCGGCCTCGACGGTGGCGCGGGCCTCCTCGTCGGGGATCGCGCGGAACATGTTGCCGAGCGGGGCGGTGCCGAAGCCGAGACGGCCGGGAAGGATTTCCTTGAGCGACATGATGGTGCCTTTTCGATCGGTGGTGCCGGGATGCGACCGCGTCCCGGCATGGGGTGGGGGCGTGAGGGGGCGGATGCCTCCGTGGGGCCGGAGTCCGCGACCCGAATAGATGCAGAAGCTATCTACAAGCCAAGACAATAGTTGCAGACGCTTTGTATTGCAAGCGCGGGTCGCGCGCCGGGGATCCGAGGTGGGCCACCGAGCCCGAAGCACGACCCTTCCCTCGGACAACCTCACCGCCCTCCGAGTGGGCCCGCAAGCCGGGGCGTCCGCACGACGAGCACCTCGCTCGCCGCCGACGACGATCCCCGTGGACGCCGGGAGCGACCCGCCGTGGGCAGGGGGGCAGCCCTGCGGGCGTGTCGGGCGCCCGCCTCGGCCGGGGCCGTTCGAGTCCCCCGGAGCGGGGCGCCGGTTCACCGGCCGGCGTACCGGCCCGGCCGGGGGTCGGATGGGATACGAGCACCCCGCCGGTGATCCGACCGACTCCGGACGGGACACCGTTTACTTGCACAAGCCTTATGAGGGCTTCAGACGGTATTTGCATGAATGGCGTATTCTGGAGGTCGGCCGCGTCCCGAAGGAGCCCCACCCATGACCACCACGGACCCCGCGCTCACCGCCCTCGCCAACGGATGGGCGGCCCTGTCCCTCCTGCACGACAGGATCGAGACGCACATCGAGCGCGCCCTGCAGTCCCGGCACGACCTCAGCGTGCGGGAGTACTCGCTGCTCGACGTCCTCAGCCGCCAGCACGACGGCGAAGGCGGTCACCTGCAGATGAGACAGGTCGCCGACGCCGTCGTACTCAGCCAGAGCGCGACCACCCGCCTGGTCAACCGACTGGAGGAGCGCGGCCTGCTGTCCCGGTACCTGTGCCCGACCGATCGGCGCGGCATCTACACCGACGTCACCGACAACGGCCTCGGGCTCCTGGAGCAGGCGCGGCCCACGAACGACGCAGCCCTCCGGGAAGCGCTCGACGACGCGGCCACGAACCCGGAACTGGCGTCGCTCGTCACGGCCGTGGAAGCGGTGAAGGCCCCGCGCTGACCCGCCCACTCTCCTTCGTACGGCCCCCGCCCGGTCCGCGCCATCGACGCGGATCGGGGAAGCCGTCCTTCCACTCGCCTCAAAGCCCGGATTGCGCATCCCGTCGCGCGGCCGGATCGTGAGGCTATGCCGAGCCACCCCGGGGCCCGAAACGGCGTGCCGACGTGAGCGGCGCGCCGTCGGCCGGTCCGCGCCGCATGGTCTCCCCGCTGGAATTGTTCTTCGACCTGGTCTTCGTCTTCGCCGTCGGCCAACTCGCGCACCACCTGCACGCGGAACTGTCCTGGCGCGGCGCCGCCGAGACCGCGGTGATGCTGATCGCCGTCCTGAGCACCTGGGCCCTGACCAGTTTCGACGCCACCTTCCTGGACGTCGAGCGCCCCCGCACCCGGCGGCTTGTACTGGTGGTGATGGGTCTGGGCCTGTTCATGAACGCCCAGATCCCGCACGCCTTCACGGGCCGGCCGTGGGCCTTCGCGCTCCCGCTGGTGACCATCCTGCTGCTGGTGGACGTCACGGCCGCGGCATGGGCCCCGACCCCGCTCCTGCGCCGGCACTACCGCCGGGTGACGGTCTGGGCCGCCGTCTCCGTCCCCCTGTGGCTGACCGGGGCGGCCACGGACCACGGGCCACGCCTCGCCTGGTGGGCCGCGGCCGCCGCCGTCGACATGACCGGCGTCTGGCTGGCCCATCCCCTGCCCCGCAACGTCCTGTCCTCCCGGGACCTGGTCTTCGACGCCGAGCACATGGTGGAACGGATCCGGCTGTTCATCATCCTCCAACTCGGCGAGACCGTCCTGACCATCGGCACGGCGATCTCCGCCGCCCCGGTCGACGCCGCGACGGTGACGACCGGCCTGGGAATGTTCGTCGCCGTGGTGTGCCTGTGCGCCAGCTACTTCAGAGGAGGCGAGGACATCCTGGCCCGACACGTCGCCACCACGGCCGACACCCTGTTGCCGGTCCGCCACGCCGTCAGCGGCCAGTACCCCACCCTCGCCGGCCTCGTCCTCCTCGCGGTGGGCGCCGAACTCGCCATCGACCACCCCACCGGCCACGGCAACACCGAACTCGGCCTCCTCCTGTTCGGCGGCACCATCCTCTACGTGATCACCCAGGCCTGGTGGTACTACACCTCCACCCGCCAGGCCTGGGGCGCCCGACTCCTGGCATGCCTCGCCTGCGCCGCCGCCGGCATCGCGGCCGTGCGACTCCCGCCCCTGGCCTCCGTGCTGATCCTCGACCTGATCCTGGTCACGCTCGTCCTCACCCTCACCCGAGTGCACCGGAGAGTACTCACGACCATGACCACGCCCGGCGCGCGCGAGGACGGCCCCGCCTTCTAGACGATCGGGTGGGACGGCGGTCGGACGGCCCGGGCCCGAACGTCGTGCACCGCGCAACGCCGATCGGGCAACGGTGACCCGGCAGCGGCCCGGACGGGACGGGCATGACCGGAACCTCTCCACGGCCGCGATGGGGTACGTGAGATCCACTCGAACGGGTTCCGCGGGCGTCACCCGAGTCTTGCGGTGGGTGACGCATGCGTTAGCCACGCAGGTCGACGGCAGGTTTCCGGTGTCGATCACTCTCGGAGTCGCGGCCCTTGGTGTGGAGTTCCCTGGCGGGCGGTGGTGAGCGCGTCGGGCAGGCTGCGGCAGGGTCGAGGGACGCTCGGGTGGTCGGCGTCGCCCTCGACGCGCAGCCGGCGCACCACCGTCTCCAGGCGTTGGGGCAGGCGGGGTCGGTCGCCGCGCTCACACTGGGCCCGGATGGTCTCGCGGGCGTCGGCGGGCAGGAGCGGGCGGTCGTCCTCGGTGGGTGTGAACGGCGGGGGTGGGGTGGCCCGGGTGAGGGCGGACAGCACCCGGGCCTGGTCGAGCCAGTAGTCGGCGTCGCGGGCCTCGCCGCGGCTGCGGTGTTTCAGGTACAGGCACCACGCGGCATGGTGGCTGCCTGCGCCGGCGGCGAACCGCCACCAGAACATCGCCCCCTCGTCCCGGCCGGACACGTGCAACAGGCAGGCGAACACCAGCGCGCCGCGCGGGTCGATCAGCCGGTGGTCGTTGACCAGGCCGCCGAGGCGGACTGCGGCCCCGGGCGAGGTGAGCACCAGGACGTCGGTGACCGCGAGTTGGCGGGCGGCGCGCTCGTGCCGGGGCAGCGCCGGCCGGTCGCGGGCGGGGGCGGGACGGACACACACCGGCCGCCGAGCGGCCGATCCGCAAGCCGTCGCGTGTAGGCGTCGTGCACCCTGTCGACCTCACACTCACGCCCGGGGCAACGCGCCGTCGGGCGCCCGCGGTGCGTGTCGACCCGCATCGCGGCACCGACGACCCGGCCCCGTCCACCACCAGGTCCTCGACCTCCGGCCATACCAGCCCCCGGAACCCTCCGACGTCCTCCATGCGAACGACGTTGAATGCCCAACTCCACTTGGGGCAACGGTTGTTCGGAGGTGACCGCGACATGAGCGTCACAGCCCGGTCGGCCGACCGGGGACGGGACACCTTCGTGTCCGTTGCGGCCGGCTTCGGGGTGCTGGGCGGATTCAGCGGGCCGTCGGAGCCGGCGGCGTGACCGCCTCGCGCAGCTCGTCGGCGGCCTGGGTGATGAGCCGGGAGAGGGAGGCGTCCGGGTCGGTCAGCCAGCGAGCCGTGGCGCGCCGGTGGATCGCCAGCACCACGTCGATGACGAAGCGTGCCTTGCCGGGCTCGACGCCGCGGCGCTCCAGCGCCCGCGCCAGCGCGTCGGCGATGTCGGCGAGCTTGATCAGATCGCGCTCGGCCAGTGCCGGATTGGCGGCGATCACTCTGACGCGGCGCAGCAGCAACTCGCGCGGGCGAAAGGTCTCCTCGGCGGTTCTCAGCGCGGTCAGCAGCGCCTCGATCGGCGGGAGGTCGGGGTCGGTTTCCTCGAACCGGGCGACGAGGTGGGTTTCGAGTTCGTTGCCGGCGAAGAGGACTTCCCGTTTGTCGGGGAAGTAGCGGTAGAAGGAGCGCTCCTTCAGCCCGGCGGCTTCCGCGATCTGCGCGACCGTGGTGCGCTCGAAGCCCTGCGTCTCGAACAGCTCGAGCGCCGCGCGCTCCAGCCGGCCCTGTGCGTCGGATTCCCATCTCGGCATGCCCACCAGGTTACGACAACAGAAGCTGTTGTCGGCTGATATGTTGATGACAACAGATGCTGTTATCACTTGGGAGATCGTCATGAGGGCTCTTCAATTCGACCGGTTCGGTTCCCCGGACGTGATCGTGCTCCGCGACGTTCCACAGCCGGAGCCGGGTCCCGGTCAGATCCGGATCGCCGTGCGGGCGTGCGGGCTGACACCGGCCGACTGGCACGTGGTCGACGGTCTCCTCGCCGACCATCTGCCGCCGCTGCCGCGCGGGCTCGGCTTGGAGGTCGCGGGCACCGTCGACGCGCTCGGCAAGGGCGTGACCGGTGTCCGGATCGGGGACCGCGTGTTCGGCCCGGCCACGTTCCACGGCCCGACGGCCGGCGCCGCCGAGTACGCGCTGATGCCGGCCTGGGCACGCATCCCCGAAGGTGTCACCGACGAGCAGGCCGCCGCGCTGCCGATGGCGGCCGAGACGGCGTGGCGCGCGCTCGACGACCTCGGCGTCCGGCCGGGTGAGCTGCTGCTCGTCCACGGCGCGGGTACCACCGTGGGTGAGGCGGCGGTGCGCCTCGCCCTGCACCGGGGTATTCGGGTGATCGCCACCGCCGGGCCGACTCGGGCCGCGGCCTTGGAAGGGATCGGCGCCCGGGTGACCGCCTACGGCGAGGGCATGGCCGAACGCGTCGGTGCACTGGCCGCAGGCCCCGTCGACCGCGCTCTGGACACGTCGCCGACCGGGGGCCGGATAGACCGCGCCGACCGGCCCAGCCCGGCCGGCGGCTCGCTGCCGACCCTGATCGAGCTGACCGGGGATCCCGACCGTGTCCTCACCCTCTCGGACTTCGCCGCCGCGGCCGAGCTGGGTGTCCGGATCACCACCGAGATCCGCTACGACCGGATGGACGAGTTCGCCCGGCTCGCCGGCGAAGGCGTCCTGGTCGTACCGGTCGCCCATACCTACACGCTCGACAGGATCCGGGAAGCGGCCGAGCTCAGCCGGTCCCGCCGACCCGGCGGCAAGCTCATGCTCGTCCTGTGATCGCCCTGCCGGCCCGGCAAAGCGAGACCACCTCGACGAGGAGCGGGGCCAGGCCCCTCCGTGTCCAAGCGCCAAGCGGCCGGCGTGAGCGGAACCGACGTCGTGCGCACAACCGTTGAGCATTCGCGAAGGTGACGAACGACATCGCGGGGCCATCGCACGGACCGTTGTCCGACGGACACGGCATCTCGTACGCTCCGCAGGCCGACCCTTTTCGGGGCGGTGACAACCGCACAGTTCGCAATCCAGGGGAAGCCGGTCGAAATCCGGCGCTGACCCGCAACCGTAGGCGGTGGCCGTGAGGCCGCCGCGAGTCGGAATGCCTGGATTCGTACGAGTAGAAGGCTCCAGCCGCCGTGGACTGCACGCTGAAGCCCGGACTTCACGTCCGGCGATGTCTCGTCGGCGGGATACCCGGGGCAGTTCCCGGAGGATCACCGCTCGGCCCGGTCGGCATCGAACCCGCCGCTCGTGCCGACGCCCGTCGCACGAAGGGAATCCGCACGTGAAGATTCGTGGCAACAAGGCTCGAACAGGTCGGTTGATCGGGGCGCTCGTGCTGCTCGTGCTGCCCGCCACCGCCCAGATCACCGTGAATGCCCCGGCCGCCTACGCCATCGACCCCACCAAGGGCTCCGCCGGCGTCTGCCCCAACGCCGACGGGGTGACCGTGATCGTCGACTTCCAGGAACTCGGCGGGGCGACGCTCACCCGCTGCGCGCCCGGCGACCAGGCCACCGGGCTCGCCGCACTCAAGAACGCGGGCTTCCAGATCCAGGGCACCAACCGCTGGGGGGAGGCGTTCATCTGCCGGATCGAGGGCAAGCCGGGCGTCGACACCGAACCGTGCGTCAACACCCCTCCGGCGTCCGCGTATTGGTCCTACTGGCACGCGCCGAACAACGGCACCTGGACCTACAGCTCGTGGGGCGCGAGCGCCCGCAAACCCCCGCTGGGCAGCTTCGAGGGCTGGTCGTTCTCCAAGGACAAGACGGACACCACCAATCCGCCCCCGCGCGTGGCCCCGACGCGCCCATAGCGTCGGCCCGATCCCGCCGGACACACCGGACACACCGGGGGCGAACTCGACGTGCCCGCTGCCGCGTTCGTTCCGCGAGGTGCCCCCACGGGGTACTCCTCTCGGCACGAACGCGGCAGCGGTCGCGCACGGCGGATCGGTGAACAGCAGTGGGCCCGAGTCGGGTCCGGGAAGCGACGGCCGGTAGGTGTCCGCCCCCGGTGGATGTGCCCGCGAATCCGAAGACCTGCCACTGCCCGTGCGCTGTCGCAGCGCGCGGAGAGCTCGGGGACACCGCCCGACAGGTCGTGCTCGCCCTGCGAAGCGAGGTGAACGATGCTGAAGCGACCGGGAGTTCGGTGATCCAGGTGGACGAGCCGGTGCTGCGCGAGACGCTGCCGCTGCGGGCCGTGGACCACGCCTCGTACCTGGACTGGGCCACCGAGGCGTTCCGGCTGAGCACGTCCGGCGTGCGCGCGGACACCCGGATCCACCCCCACATCCACTCCCCGCGCTGGTGGCGGCGTCTTGGTCGTGGCCCGGCATCGCAAGGGTGCCCGCGACGTCGTTGAGCATCGGGTGGGTGGTGGGTCGGTCGGTACCACCGCCCGGCCGTGGGCGGTTCGGCGATGCACCACGAACCAGTACTCGGCCGCCGAACCTGCGACCCGCCTTCCCGTTGGCTGACGTCCACTATCGTGACGAACGGCACGAGGGATTCCGCACTCGTCCTGTTGTCCGACGGTCGGAATATTCCGTATGCTCCGCACGCCGAGTCGTATCGGCATCAAAACTTCATGGTTCGAAACCCAGGGGAAGCCGGTCGAAATCCGGCGCTGACCCGCAACCGTAGGCGGTGGCCGTAAGGCCGCCGCGAGTCGGAATACCTGGGTACGTACGAATTTTGCCGGCTCCAGCTGTCGTGGACTACACGCTGAGGCCCGGATCGCCCGACCGGCGTCGTGTCGTCGGCGAGCCCCGGGACGCGTTGGTCTCGGAAGGGTCCCACCGATGTCCTGGCTCACTGTGAGAAAGACCGGCGCCGTCGCGGTCTGCGGAGCGATCCTGGTCGCGGCCTCCCCCGTCTTCTCCGCGTCGGCCGATGCCGCGAACCCGTATGCCGCACAGGCCGCGGCGGCGGCGAAGTGGCAGGCCGGGGAGCTGGTGGACGGGGGTATACCCGGGTTCTCCGGTGCGGACTGGGGCCTGACCATCGACACCATGATGGCGCTGGCCGCCACCCGTTCGCAGCCTGCCGCGCTGGGCGCGGCGGCGGACGCGGTGGCCGCGAACATCCGCAAGTACAACAGCGCCGAGGAGTGGGGCATGCCCGGCTCGCGGATCGCGGGGGCGACCGCGAAGGTGTTGTTCGCGTCGGTGGCCGCCGGTCGCACGCCGACCTCTTTCGGTGGGCTGGACATGCGCGCGGAAACACTCGATCTGATCGCGGGCGCGGACGCGGGCGACGACGCGGGTCGGATCCGGGACAAGCTCACCGGCAGCCCGGACTCGAGCAACGCCTTCGGGCAGTCGCTCGCCGTGCTGGGCCTGGCCCGCAGTGGCGGAGTGCCGCAGGCCGCGGTGGACTTCCTGGTCAAGCAGCAGTGCCCGAGCGGTGGATTCCGGTTGTTCCCCGGGCAGTTGGGGAGTACCGGGGCGACCTGCCAGGACACCCCGACCACGGTGTTGGACCCGGACTCCACCGGGATGGCCGTACAGGCGCTGCTCTCCGCAGCGGCCGAAAGCAGGTCGGCCGGCGCGGCGGCCGCGGCGAAGAAGGGTGCGGACTGGCTGAAGTCCAAGCAGCGCGCCGACGGTTCGTTCGGCGGCTCGGGTCCCACCGAGGCCTCGAACACCAACAGCACGGGCCTGGCCGGGCAGGCCCTGCGCGCGGCCGGCCACTCGGCCGAGGCGGACAGGGCCGCCGCGTGGGTGGCCCAGCACCAGATCACCGCCGACAACGCCGGTGCCGCGACCAAGGACGTCGGCACGATCGCCTACAACGAGGAGACGCTGACCTCGGCGCGGGCGGAGGGCATCCCCGACTTCCAGCGCGACCAATGGCGCCGCGCGACCCCGCAGGCCCTGCTCGTGCTCGCGGGCGTCCCCCTCGGCGACCTGGGCAAGGCACCGACCGAACCGACGGGAACCGCTACAAGCACCCCCGCGCCGACCGGCTCCCACACTCCCGCGCCCACCGGCTCGGCGACCCACACCGAGTCCGAGAGTCCGTCCGCCTCGACGTCGGCGACGCCCACCACGTCGCTCGGCCGGACCGCGAGCGCCTCGATCACCGCATCCGCGACGAACACGACCCAGGCCGGCACGAGCAGCTCGGGATCGGGCGGCGGAAGCACCTCCGGCGGCACCGGGAACGGGGGTGGCGGCGGAAGCCTCGCCCGTACCGGCGCGGAGATCGGCGGCCTGGTGCTGCTCGCGGTCGGCCTGGTCGGCACCGGGTTCGCCGTCCGCGCCGGCGCACGCCGCAAGAACGGCAAGCACACGTGAGGCGCCTCGGACGAAGCGGCCGCATGGCCCGCATGGCCACTGCCCTGGTCCTGCTCGCGCTGCCCGCCGTCGCCCAGGTCACCGCCGCCGCGCCGACCGCATACGCGGTCGACACGTCGAAGGGCTCCCCCGGCTACTGCCCGGACGGCAACGGCGTGACGGTCGTGATCGACTTCCAGGAATTGGGCGGCACGACCATCGTGCGCTGCGCGCGGGGCGATCAGGCCACCGGCCACGCCGCGCTCAAAAACGCCGGCATCGAGATCGCCGGCGTGGCCCGCTGGGGCGAATCCTTCGTCTGCCGGATCGAGGGCAAGCCCGGCGCCAACTCCGAAGCCTGCATCGACACGCCGCCGGCCTCCGCCTACTGGTCGTACTGGCACTCCCCCAACGGCGGTTCGTGGACGTACAGCCAGTGGGGCGTGATGAACCGCAAGCCCCCTGCCGGCAGCTTCGAGGGGTGGTCGTTCTCCAAGAACAGGACCGAGACCACCAACCCGCCGCCGCGCGTGGCACCGGTGCGCCCGACGGCGCCCGCCACCCAGGATCCACCGCCCAGGACGAACAACCCGCAACCGCCGGCCGGCAACGGAGGCAACTCCGGCAACGGCACGACGTCGGCGGCCTCGGGGGGCACATCGAAGGGAGCCGGTGGTGGCAACGCGTCGACCGGGTCCGGCTCGAACGGGGCGAACGGGACCGCCACCTCGGGCACCGATCCGCTCGCCCCGGGGCCCGGTGTCTCCGGCAACCCGATGGAGGCCGAGCCGCCGCCGGCCGCTCCGGCGAGTGAGCTGCCCACCGCCGCGCCGACCGAGTCGGCGGCGGCCGGGCCGGGATCGGCCGGGCCGTCGGTGCAACCCTCCGGCGTCACGCCCCAGGGCCAGACCTGGACCGGCGGCGAGGAGTTGGCGACGAAGAAGCGGGACGGGATCCCGACGACGACCATCGTCGGGATCGCCCTGCTCGTGGCGATCTGCGCGGCGGCCGGGTTCACCGCGTGGCGCCGCCGGACCCGCGCCGACGGATCGGGATGAACGTGCCCCACCCGAAACCGGCGCCGACCGCGGTCGCGTTCCGCCGCGGCGGCGGCCGGCTGCCCCGTACGGTGCATCCCGGCGCGTGGTGGTTGTGGGCCCTGGGCTTGGCCACTGCGGCG
This sequence comes from Embleya sp. NPDC056575, assembly GCF_042793325.1. Taxonomy (NCBI): domain Bacteria; kingdom Bacillati; phylum Actinomycetota; class Actinomycetes; order Kitasatosporales; family Streptomycetaceae; genus Embleya; species Embleya sp. NPDC056575. The sequence continues at coordinate 41,170 of NZ_JBHTVA010000006.1, read as the reverse complement.
AGCCGCACCACCAACCCGCTGCTGCTCGCGCTGATCCTGGCCGTGGCCGGATACGTGGTCGCCAACCGGCGCAGCGACGCACCCTGGGCTCTGGCCTTCCGGATGTACCTGTTCCTCGGGTTGTTCATCGTCGTGATGCGCGTGTTGTTCCGGGTCGTGTTCGGCGCGGGGGCGGCGAGCGGGCATGTGCTCGTCGATCTGCCGGAGATTCCGTTGCCGGCGTGGGCGGCGGGGATCCACCTCTTCGGACCGGTCGCGCTCGAACACGTCCTGGGCGGGTTCTATGACGGACTGCGGCTGGCCACGATGATCGTATGTCTGGGCGCGGCCAACGCCCTGGCCAGTCCCAAGCGCATGCTCAAGGCGGTGCCGGCCGCGCTGTACGAGGTGGGCGCGGCCGTGGTGGTCGCGCTGTCGGTGGCGCCGCAGTTGATCGAGAGTGTGCATCGGGTGCGCCGGGCCCGCCGGTTGCGCGGCGGTGCGCAGAAGGGCATGCGGGCACTGCGGTCGATCGCGATCCCGGTGTTGCAGGACGCGCTGGATCGTTCGCTCGCGCTGGCCGCGGCAATGGACTCGCGCGGATACGGTCGCAATCGGCATCTGCCGCGCTCGATCCGGCTGCTCACCGGAGTGTTGACCCTGACCGGGCTGATCGGGGTCTGTGTCGGCGTGTACGCGCTCCTCGACGGCAGCACACCGCGCTATCTGGGCGCCACGATGCTGCCCGGGGGTCTCGTCGTCGCCGGTATCGGCTTCGTCCTCACCGGACGGCGCGTCAACCGCAGCGTCTACCTGCCGGACCGCTGGCGGTTCGCCGAATTCGCGGTCGCCGCCTGCGGTCTGGGCACCGGCGCGTTGCTCTACCTGACCAGCCGCATCGACGCCGGCAACCTGTATCCGTCGCTCAGTCCGCTCGCCTGGCCCGAGTTGGCCCCGCTGCCGGTCCTCGCGCTGTTGGTGGGTGTACTGCCCGCGTGGCTGGCGCCGCCACCCCCACCTACCGCACCGCGCGTCGGTGACACCGGGTCCGACCCGTCGGCGGTTGCGCCGGGCACGGGCCCGACCACCGATACCGGCACCACCATCAGGGAGAAGTCCGTCCGGTGATCGAATTCCGCGACGTCACCATCACCTACGCCGACGCCCCGGCGCCGGCCCTGCGAGATGTGCAACTCACGATTCCCGAAGGGGAGTTGTGTCTGGTGATCGGCCGCACCGGGGCGGGGAAGTCGACCCTTTTGGGAGCGATCAACGGCCTGGTCCCGCACTTCACCGGCGGTACGCTGCGCGGCAGTGTGCGCGTCGACGGGATCGAGACCCGGTCGCAACCGCCGCGCGAGTACGCGCACCTGGTGGGCGTGGTCGGCCAGGATCCGCTCGCGGGCTTCGTCACCGACACAGTCGAGGAGGAACTCGCCTACGGAATGGAGCAGTTGGCCATCCCGTCGGCGGTCATGCGCAAGCGGGTGGAGGAGACCCTCGACCTGCTCGGGATCGCCGAACTGCGGCACCGGGCCTTGCGCACCCTCTCCGGCGGCCAGCAGCAGCGGGTGGCGATCGGTTCGGTGTTGACGGCGCACCCGCGGGTGCTGGTGCTCGACGAACCCACCTCGGCACTCGACCCGACCGCCGCCGAGGACGTGCTCGCGGCAATCACCCGGCTCGTACACGACCTCGGGATCACCGCGATCGTCGCCGAGCACCGGATGGAGCGGGTCGTGCAGTACGCCGACCGACTCGTGCACCTGCCCGGCGACCGCACCGTGCGTGACGGCCCGCCGGCCGAGATCTTGGAGGCCTGCGACATCGCCCCGCCCGTCGTCGAACTCGGCCGACTCGCCGGGTGGTCGCCGCTGCCGCTGTCGGTGCGCGACGCCCGTCGCCTGGCCGCGCCGCTGCGCGAACGCCTCGCCGGTCGCACACCTCCGGCGCCGCGCCCGGTCGACCCAACGGCCGATCCGCTGCTGAGCGCACGGCGGATCGTCGTGCGCCATGGCGACGTGATCGCCGTCCGGGGCCTCGACTTGGAGTTGCCGGCCGGGCAGGTCACGGCTCTGATGGGCCGCAACGGTTCCGGCAAGTCCTCGCTGCTGTGGGCGTTGCAGGGATCCGGGCCGCGCCAGGGCGGCACCGTGGACGTCGCGGGCGAGGACCCCGGAAAGGCCGCGCCCCAACGTGCCCGCGCATTGGTCGGCCTCGTCCCGCAGACCCCCGGTGACCTGCTCTACCTGGAGACGGTCGACGCCGAATGCGCCGAGGCGGACCGGGAGTCCGGCGCCGAGGCCGGTGCGTGTCGGGCCCTGCTGGATCGCATCGCGCCGGGTATCGACGGCGCCCTGCATCCGCGCGACGTCTCCGAGGGGCAACGCCTCGCACTGGTCCTGGCGATCCAACTCGTGGCGGCACCACGCGTGGTGCTGCTCGACGAGCCCACCCGCGGCCTCGACTACCACGCCAAGCGGCGGTTCGTCCGAGTGGTGCGCGAACTCGCGGACGCCGGGAGGGCGATCGTCCTGGCCACGCACGACGTCGAGTTCGTCGCGCAGGTCGCCGACCGGGTGGTGGTGATGGCCGAGGGCGACATCGTGGCCGACGGCCCCACCACCGAGGTCGTGGTGTCCTCTCCGGCGTTCGCCCCGCAGGTGGCCAAGATCCTCGCCCCCGCCGAGTGGCTGACGGTCACCGACGTCGGCAACGCTCTTGCGGATACCGGCGTCGCCCGCACGCACTCCGACCTGTCGGTTGCACCCGACGTTCGCGCATCCGCCGCAGAAGGCGAGCCCACCGGATGACGACCGTCACCGACACACGCCAACGCACCAGTGCGATTCGCATCACCCCGCGAACCGCGATCGTACTCATCATCGCCTCCGTCGCGGGCCTGGCCATGTTCCTGTGGCCGCTGTTCGCCTCTCCGTCCCCCGAATCGGCCGCGCACTCCGGGGACGCGCCGCTGATCTTCGCCGTCACGCTGCCGTTCGTGGTCGCCGTGGTTCTCGCCGAACTCACCAGCGGTGGACTGGACTCCAAGGCGCTGGCCATGCTCGGCGTGCTCTCCGCGATCAACGCGGCACTGCGCCCGCTGGGTGCCGGAACGGCGGGGATCGAGACGGTGTTCTTCATGCTGGTGCTGGCCGGGCGGGTGTTCGGGCCCGGGTTCGGCTTCGTACTCGGCTGCACCTCACTGTTCGCATCCGCCTTGCTCACCGCCGGAGTCGGACCCTGGCTGCCGTTCCAGATGCTCGCCTCGGCCTGGGTCGGTCTCGGCGCGGGGCTGTTGCCCCGACGGGTGCGTGGGCGGCGCGAGATCGTCATGCTCGCCTGCTACGGCGTCTTCGCCGCCTACGTGTTCGGCTTCCTCATGAACATGTGGTTCTGGCCGTTCCTCGCCGACTCCGAATCCATGGTCGGCCCCGCGTTCGTCCCCGGCGACGGCATCCTCGACAACCTGCGCCGCTTCTTCGTCTTCACCGTCCTCACCTCGACCTTCGGTTGGGACACCGGCCGGGCGATCACCAACTGCGTCGCGATCGTCCTCGTCGGCCCGGCGGTGTTGGCCGCCCTGCGCCGCGCGTCCCGCAAGGCCGCCTTCGAGGCACCGATCGTGTTCGAACCCGCCCCGCCCGACAACGGCCTTGCGCAGGTCGGACCCGCGACCACCGCCGAGCCGACGAAGCTCGCTCCATAGCGGCGTTCCGTATGCGGCGCCGGCGTCTGCGAACGGCTCATCGGGGACGAATCGGCCCCGGCGGGTGCGCGGCGTTTCCGGCCACCCGGCCGCGGTGGCGGCCGGGTGGCGAGTCCGGGAAAGCAATTCGGGAAATCTCCCGAACGAGTCCTTCGTGCCGCCGCACCTGCCGAGAGCCGGTGCGATATTCGCCGGCGAAACGGTGGAGGCGCGATGTCAGCGGTTGCGGCCGGGACTCCACAGCACGTCGCCGCGCCCTCCGTCGTTGGCCAACCGCGCGAGAATGAACAGCAGGTCCGACAAACGATTCAGATAGCGGACGCACACCGGGTTCACCGTCGCCGCCTCCCCGCCGGACAACTCCGTATCCGTGTCGACCAGCGCCCACGCCGAGCGTTCCGCCCGGCGGGCGGCCGTCCGCGCCGTGTGCAGGAGCGCCGCACCGGGCGTACCGCCCGGCACTACGAACGACCGCAAGGGTTCCAGCCGTTCGTTGAACGTGTCGCACAGACGCTCGAGGCGGGATACGTCCTCGTCCCGGACCCGCAGGCGTTCGTCTCCGTCGCGAATCGGAGCGCACAGGTCCGCGCCCACGTCGAACAGGTCGTGCTGGACGCCTTCCAGGACGTTCCGCAGCTCCACGTCCAGGCAACCCAGTGCCAGCGCCACACCGATGGCGGCGTTGGTCTCGTCGGTATCGGCATAGGCGACGATCCGAGGATCGGTCTTACGGACACGGGAGTTGTCGCCCAACGCGGTCGTACCCGCGTCACCCGTGCGAGTGTAGATACGGCTCAGCACCACAGACATGGCGAACCACCGGCCTCTCTCGGGGAAATCCGCCCCGGTTGTGTCGAGGTGGCGACGACGTGAGTCTCCTGGCTCTCGGATCAACACTTCCCCCGGCCTTCCAACTCCGAAGCGGAGCCGTGGCCTTGACGGGAGTCGCTCCCCGATCACAGTGGCGGGACCGCACCGGAGTCACACCGGTTTCCTCGGTTTCGCCGTCGCACAGCAGGCCACAGCATGACACGCGGCCCTCGCAAGCACCAGACACGACCCGGGACCCCCTGCCACGGGGCACCGCACTCCTGCTCGACCGGGGCGGGGCGTCGTGGCATGGATCCCCTTTGCCGACGAGCGGTTCGCAGTCCACCCCCACCACCCCACCACTCGACCGTGAGGCCGGGTGGCGCCTGGCGGCCATACGCCACATCGAGGAAGTCGCCCGGAAACTCGCGCCGCTCGGCGGTCCACCGCCGCGCCGACCGTGGATCCGTCCTGCGTGCAACGAAGATCTTGTTGGCCGGAAAGAGAGTTCCGTCCTGAGTGAGCGATCCGTAGAGTGCGGGACGATTGCAGGCCTGAGCAGTCGACGCACCGATTCCGGGCGTCGTCACCGCCTCGATCGCGTTGTCCGATGACCCGCAGTAGCTCCGGCGACGGGGGAAGTCCGGTGTGAATCCGGCGCTGACCCGCAGCGGTGGTCCGTCCCTCCCGACGGCGAGCCCGAATGCCCGCCGTCGGAGTGTTCGTCTCCCATCCCCGTCGTGGTCCGCGGGACGGAGCCCCAGTGACCCGTGCGTCGGGACGGCCGCCGTCGGTGCGCCCGCTCGATCGCGCGAGTCTCCCGGGTCCGCCGTGCCTTGGGCCCGGAAAGGCACCGTGATGACTCTCACCCGACCCGGACGCCGGATCGCCGCGCTGTTCGGCGGACTGGCCCTCGCCGCCGCGACCGCCCTGATCCCGTCCACCGCCGTGGCGACTCCGCCGACGACCGACACGACGCGCGCAGCCAACGTGTCCGTGCTTTCCGGCAACCGCACCCAGGCCGCGGCCGGGTGGCTGGCCCGGCAACTCGTCGACGGAGAACGCTTCGAGACCACCTTCGACGGAGTGACCTATCCCGACCAGGGCCTGACCATCGACGCGATCTTCGCGTTCGCCGCCGCCGGGGTCGCGGACGACAACGGAGCCAAGGCCACCACGTGGCTCGCCCGCCCGGAAATCCTGTCCGGGTACATCGGCGACGGCACCACCAACGCCTACGCCGGAGCCACCGCCAAGACCCTCCTCGCCGCCGAGGTACGCGGTGTCGACCCCACCACGTTCGGCGGCGTGGACCTCCCGGCCCGGCTGCGCTCATTGCAACAGCCTTCCGGCCGCTTCACCGACACCTCGCCGTGGGGCGACTACAGCAACGCCTTCAGCCAGTCCCTCGCGCTCCTGGCGCTGGACCGCTCTCCGGCCGGCGCGCCCACCGCCGCGGTGGACTTCCTGGCCGACGCACACTGCGCCGACGGCGGATTCCCCCTCGACTACGGTCTGTCCACCTGCACCAGCGACGCCGACTCGACCGCGATGAGCGTGCAGGCACTGGCCGCGACCGGGCGCCACCAGGAAGCGGCCGCCGGACTGAACTGGCTCGTCTCACACCAGCTTTCCGACGGCGGCTTCGGTACGGTGGGCGCCACCGCGTCGAACGCCAACAGCACCGGCCTGGCCGCCCAGGCCCTGCTCTCGTCCTGGCGCGTGATACCGGGCCTGACCGCCCGGCACTTCCTGACCGAACGTCAGGTCGGCTGCTCGGCCGCCACGACCACGCGAGGCGCGATCGCCTACGACACCGGCGGGTACAACCCGGCCACCGCCATCAGGGCCACCGCTCAGGCGGTTCTCGGCCTGGCCGGCACCGGCTTCGCCGACCTGAGCAGTGCGAGCGCTCGTCGGAACGCCCCCACGCTGCACTGCCCCGCCACAGCCTGACCCGACGGGCGACCGGCCACCGTCGACGCGGTGGCCGGTCCCTCGGCAAGTGCGGGCGTCGGTCCCGGGCGCCTTACTCGCCGGCGCGACGAAGGCTGCACTCCGCTCCGCTCTGGGATACCGCACGTCCCTCGAAGCCCTGCGGGAGCACGACGAACGCGGACGCGCGGCACAAGAGGACAGCAAGCAAGGCGTCCGGAGAACGCGGGGCCACCTCACCGGCACCTCGGGCCGGTTGTCGTGTCGCACCCCGAAAGGAACACACCATGTCCCGTCGGCCCCCGATTCAGCCCGAGGACGCGACCGGCCCGGCCGCCGACCTGCTCGCCGGCGTCCGGAAGGCGTTGGGCGTCACCCGAAGATGACCACGGCGACGGCCGACAGCCTGGCGGTACTCAAGGCGTACCTCGACTTCTCCGGCGCCCTCGCCGGCCGCGCTCACCCTGGCCGGATCCGTCGTCCGCGCTCGCGGCGGAGTCCGGGAGGAGGTCGTTGTCGGTGTGGATCCTGTCGGTGTCGAAGGCCGCGAGTTCGAGGTGGATCCGCTCCGCCCCGGTCTTCGACGCGAACATGGGGAACGGCCATGGGTCCGGGTCCGGGGCCGCGCCGGATCCCCACGGGAACGTCCACGGACGCGCCCACACATCGGCGAGGGCGGCCAAATCCCAGCCACGAAAGACGCCTTCGAGGCGATCCCAGTCACGTCCCGGCAGGACCACCGATCCCAGCGGTGGGGGTGGTTGGTCGTCAGTCGGGTCGATGTGTCGTGTGGGTGTTCGTGTGCCGGGCGGGGCATGGGTGCTCCGCCTGGTGGCGGATGCCGGACAGGACGGTGTCGAGGAGTCGGTCGAACTCTGTTGTGGATCCGAAGTCGGCTTGGAAAGGTGCGAGGGCGGTCAGGGTCGGATATGCGGTGGAGTCGAGCGCGGGCATTTTCGAGGGGCCGTCGGGGCCTCCGCTGAGGACTGCCGTCAAATAGCCGTTGAGGAAGCCGAACAGTGTGACCGGCGCGTCCGCGGTGACCTGGTCGGGCAGGCCCGCCCGGCGCATCGCGGCGACGAGGCGCTCCAGGACGGCCAGGGCCACGGGCGAGCTCTGGGGGCGGGTGACCAACAATGGGAACACCCGCGGGTGCCGGTACGCCATCCGGCGGTAGCTGTACGCCGTTTGGCGGGCCACCTGTTCCCAGTCCGAAGGCGTCTGGTCGTCGCCGGGTTCCACCTCGACGATCACGGCCTCGCAGATCGCGTCCAGCAACGCCGCCTTGCCCTTGACGTGGTGGTAGATCGACATCGGGTCCACCCCGAGTTCGTCGGCGAGCCGCCGTACCCCGAAGTGGTCCAGGCCGTCGCGGTCGACCAAGGCGACGGCGGCGGTGGCGATCCGCCCGCGATCGAGTCCTGCCGACCTACCGCGCCCGCGTCCGGCCATGTCCGCTCCTCCTTCTTGGCAAATCTACACCGTAGAATCTACTGTGTGGTGAAAATCTACGCCGTAGGTTTGCAGTGGACGGGAGCAGAATCATGGCCGAAGGCCCCACCGCAGAGCGGCCGGCGGAGCCGGACTTCGCGGCGATCACGAGCGGCGAACCGATCGCCTGTCGCGACGCGGAGAACGCCTGGCGGGCTTCCGCCGCGACACGCGCGATCCTCGGGGAGCCGGATTCCGCCACCGCCATCGACTGCTACGTGTTGGCACTGCCGGGGCGCCGCCTACCCGTCCGGGCGTACCGGCCGGCATCGACGGGCGACGGGCCGCTGTACGTCGAATCGCAGGCCGGGGCGGCTCGGGCGCAGATCCTCGGATCCCTCCGCACGGCCCTGACTGCGTGACGGAAAAACGATGCCCACCACGACCGCAAGAATGAAAGGCGGACGAATGACCTCGACACCCCATGACCGGCGGGCGATCGGCGCGATGTATGCCGGCCTCGGGCTCACCGTCCTGGCGACGGCTGCTCCGTACGCGGACCGCGCCACCGGCCATCTGCTCGCCGACCACATCCGGGCCGGCTATCCCATGTACGGCGACGCCCGGGTCGACTCGGCCGTCGCCGGCTACCTGGTCCTGCTGTCCGTCATCGGAACACTCGGCGTCCTCGCCTGGCTCTGGACGATCCGGGCCGTCAAGGCGGGCAAGCCGTGGGCGCGGTACGGCGCGACCGTGATGTTCGCGCTCGGCGCCGGCGCCGGGTTGACCGGCCTTCTCACCGAGGACACCTCCGGCGCGACCGGACTGCCGCCGGCGCTGGGTTGGGCCGGGATGGCTCCCTGTATGGCGGGCATCGTGGCGGTCGCGCTGTTGTGGAGACGACCGCGATCGCGATGATGTACACACCACGAGTCCTGATCATTACCTACCGCGGAGGAAGCGGCTGTGGAACGCATCGGCATCATCGGGGTGGGCGAGATCGGTCGGGCCATCGTGACGGGGCTGCACCAGGGGGGCGGAGCCGCGCCGCGGGTCTTTCTCTCGCCGCGCGGCGCCCGCACGGCCGCGGAGTTGTCCGCGCGATACGAGGGCGTCGAAGTGTGCGCCGACAACCGGGAGGTGGCGGACCGCGCCGAGATCGTGATCCTCGCGATGCGTCGCGAGCACCGGCACGAGGCCCTCGCCGGAGTGCGCGTCGGCGGCGACAAGGTCGTGGTCAACCTCATGGCCGGTGTCGGCAACGACGACCTGCGACGGGTGCTCGGCACCGATGCCCCATTGGTTCGTGCCATCCCCCTGCCGACCGTCAGTGAACGCCGTTGCGTCACCGTGGTGTACCCGTCGCACCCGGAGGTGGACTCGTTCTTCGATCGGCTGGGCGGCGCGCTTCCCGTCGCGGACGAGGCCGCCTTCGACGTCCTGTCCGCACTGACCGGCACGCTGACCACCCACTACGCGTATCTCGCCACGCTCGCCTCGTGGGCCGCCGACCACGGCATCGCCCCCGGCGACGCCGACCGTTACGTTCGCGGCCTGTTCCAGGGGGTCGGCCGCTCCCTGGGAGACGAGACCCGCTCCCTGGACCGACTCGCCGCCGACCACGAGACCCCGAACGGCAACAACGAACGCGTCCGCGGCACCTGGTTCGACACGGCCAACGCGAAGGCCCTCACGAAGGTCCTCGACAGCCTCCTCGACGATCTCGCACAGCCGCACCGACAAAGGCCGCCGCGGGTGGCGCCACCCACCTGATCGCGCCCGGCGCGGCCGCACGGCCCGAACCGGTCAACACATGATCGATCGACAAGATCCTTCAAAGCATGGTCTGGGGTCGATACGGACGGGTCCGTTTGTGCGATATCCCTTGACCCGCAAGGGCGTTGCGCCAGTCGTGCGACTTGTGGCAGGAGCCGTTGTCGGTCAGGAGGCGGCGGACCGTGATGCCGCACGAGGCGAAATCGGCGTGCGCGCGCCTCCGGAAGGCGATCGCGGTTTCCTTCTTCTCGTCGGGGAGGATCTCGCCGTAGGCGAGGCGGGAGTGGTCGTCGACGACGTTGTGGAGGTAGGCGTATCCGGCGCCGGAGCGGGTTTCCGTCCGGCGGCGTGGCCGAGGCTCCTGTGGCCGCCGCCGTCGGGGATGTTGCCGAGTTTCTTGACGTCGACGTGGACCGGGTCGCCCGGGGCGTCGTGTTCGTAGCGGCGAATCACCCGGCCGGTCGCGGTCGCGGCGGGCGAGGAGGTAGCGGGTGAGGACGCGGTGGACGGTGGCCGCATTGAGCCCGAGCAGGTGGGCGATGCGGGCGGGTCCCCAGCGGCGGAGCACGCGGGCCTTGACGATCCGGCGCTCGGTCCGCGTCGGCGTCCTACGGGGGCTGTGGTGGGGTCGGGAGGAACGGTCGACAAGGACCTCATCGTCATCGCCAGCAACGACGGTCGGTTGCGCAGGTTGTGCGCGGCACTCGGTCTGGACGAACTGGTCCACGACGTGCGGTTCCTGCACAACGAGGACCGCATCGCAACCGCGAGCAGCTTCGCCCCCTCCTGGTCGACGAACTCCGACGGCGCGGCGCCGACGAGTGGTTCGAGATCCTCGCCGCCGCGGGGTTGCCCTCCGGGCCGATCAACACGGTCCGGGGCGGCATCGGGTTCGCGGAGCGCATCGGCCTCGCCCCCGTGGTCGAGGTGAATCCACGTATCCGCTGCCTCACGCCGTGCATCACGACGACGAGATCGGCCGCATCCTCCGTGGGAGTTCAGGCGCCTGGACGACGAGGATCGCGCCGCCTTCTCCGAACCGGACACCGCCTGGCGGCTGTTGGCACCCCGGGGCGTGACACTGAACAACGCCACGTTGGTGCGGCACGCGTTGTACGCCTTTCAGGCGCGCTGGGTCGAGCGTCGGCGAGACGGCCGACTGCTGCCGGCCGGCGACGCCGTCGACCTCGAAAGGCAGCTCGATCTGGTCCCGCGTGGCGCGGACGGCGCCCTGTTGGATACCCATGGACCCGAACGGGCCGACCACGTCGCCGACTTCATCGCGTGCTCGATGGAACCGGGCGGCGTCGTCCGCATCACCGACCCGGAGCAGGCGGCCGTCCGGGACGAACGCCTCGAGGCGGACCTTGCCACCGACGTCGCCCCACCACCGCGCCCGCGCGAGCAACGTACCGCTCCGCCCTACGTGGAAACCGGCGACGATGCCGCGGTGATGCGTCCCGTCGCCCATGCGTGCCTGTGCTCCGTCCGTCCCCCCACGAACGGCCGGACGGAAGTTCGTGAGGCTATGGGCGGAACGGCGCGCGTACGGTCCGGCGTTCCGGCCACCGGAACACAAACCGGCATGCGCCCGTCGGGGCGGGCAGGATGGCGCGCGGCACACCCGACCTTCCGGTGCGCGTCCCCCGCATCGGCGCACATTCCCCACCCGACCAGGAAGTCCGAGAGCCCGAAAGCAGGAAACCCGTGAGTGGAACAGCGGATCGCGGCCCCGAATCACGCACGTTGCGCGACCGGGTGACCGCACCGGCGACGGTCGAACTGCCCACGGTCGGCGTGGGTATCGTCTGGCGACCCGTCACGGTGGCCGACATCGATCCGATCCTGGACCTCAAGCGCGCCGCCGGAAGGGTCGACCACCCCAGGGTCACGCAGACGAGGGACGAGATCGAGGAGGAGTTCGCGAGCGACAACTTCGACCCCGAACGCGACGCCGTGATCGGCGTCGACTCGACCGGGCGGGCCGTCGCCTACGCGTCGGCGGAGGCCCCGGAGAGCGTGGAGACGCTCGCCTGCGTCGAACTCGACGCCGCGGTGGCCCCGGATCGCCGCGGCGAGGGTCTCGGCAGCGCGCTGCTGGCCTGGCAGGAGGCCCGAGGACTCCAGCACCTCGCGGCGTGCGACACCACCGCACCCGGGTGGCTCATGTCGATGACCCACGAACACGCCCACTCCACCATCCGGCTCCTGGAGACGCACGGCTACGACCGCGCCCGATGGTGGCTGGAACTGGAACTCGACCTGGACACCCCGATCGCCGAACCGCCGAGCCCACCGGACGTACGACTCGTGCCTTACGGACCGCAATGGCAGGAGGAGACGCGATCCGCCAGGAACGACGCCTTCCGCGACCACTGGGGCAGTCCGCCGATCACCGCCGAGGACTGGGCCTCCGCCGACCGTCTGTCGGCATCCCGCCCGGACCTGTCACTGCTCGCCGTCACCACCGCGGACGACGGCGAACGCGTCGACGGCTTCGTCCTCGTCGATGTCGACGAGGACGAATGGCCCCTGCGCGACGGCCCGTTCGGCTACATCACGACCGTCGGCACCCGACGCGCGGCACGCGGGCTGGGACTGGCCCGCACCCTGATGGCCCACGTGTTGCGGAGGATGCGGGCCGACGGTCTGCGCCGCGCCGTACTCGAAGTCGACGCCGACAGCCCCACCGGCGCCCTGGGCCTGTACCAGAGCTTCGGCTTCACCGTCGGCGACCGCTCGGTCAGTCTCGTCAAACGCTTCTGATCCCACCGGGACGTAGACGCCCGGCCCGGTTCCCACCGGCCGCCGAGACCGCACGAGAGACAGTGCCGTGATCGACCATCGTGGGTGCCGGCGGTCGGCGCGACGACCGCTTCGACGACGTTTCAAACGATCGTCGCGGCGGCCGGCGGCCGTATGCGCCGGGCCGGGGTCGCGCAACGTACCGGGCTCCGCCTCCGTGCCGAGAACATGGAGGACGTCCGCCGGGGAAAGCGAGTCACTGAACGTGACACACGCTTCCTCGCCGAAGAGGCGTTCCAGGCTGTTCGGGGTTGGTGAGGATCACGTGCTCCCGTCCGGATTCGGGTGGTTGCCGCGTCGTCGCGGCTCCGGGCGCGCGGGGGCGGCCGTGCGAGTGGTGGCGTGCCTCCGCGCGTCCGGGTGTGTGCGGCGGTGGATCAGGCGTGGGTGGGTGGCATGACCCGCTCCAGGAAGGCGTACGTATGGCGCCATGCCTCGGCGGCGGGTCCCGGGACGTACTTGTCGGGGCGGGCGTCGCAGGCGAAGGCGTGGCCCGCCTCGGGGTGGACGTGGTGCTCGTAGGTGACGCCGGCACGGGTGAGCGCGGCGTCGATCGCGGCGATGTGGTCGGCCGGGATGGTGGGGTCCTGCCCACCGGTGTGCAGAAGCAGGGGCGTGTCGATGTGCGCCGCCCGGTCGAGCACCGCGTGTGGCCCGGCCGCCACGCCGGGGCCGTAGAAGACGACCACCCCGGCCGTCTTCGCGCCGGACGTGGCCGTGGTGAACGCGGCCCGCCCGCCGAAGCAGAAGCCGACGACCGCCGTGTGCGCCGCCGGGATGGCCTCCTCGCGTGCCAGATGCTCCAGCACCGCGGTCGTGTCGGCGACGACGGCGTCCGGGCCGAGGGCCGCGATCAGGTCCATGGCCTCGGCGTGTTGGTCGTAGCGCAGTTCGGCGATACCGCTGCGGTGGAAGAGGTCGGGCGCCACCGCCAGGTAGCCGTGTTCGGCGATGCGTCGTGCCACGGTCCGGATGTGCTCGTTGACGCCGAACGCCTCCTGGAGGACGAGCACGGCGCCTGTGGGGCCGTGGGACGCCTGGGGCCGGGCGACGAAGACGCGCATGGGACCGTCGGCGGTGGCGATGGTGATCCATTGTTCGCTCGCGTGGATCCGCTCGCTCATGTGGTGATTGCCTTTCGGGTGGTGACCGTGGTCGTTCATCGCGCGTTTCGCTCCGCGAGGCGCCCGAGATAGTGCCAACCGGCCTCGCGCTGCGTGGGGTTCCAGACCTGTTCGCGTTTGAACACCACCTCGGCCGAGTCCGACCAGACCCTGGGCCGGTCGGCGGCCATGGCCATCAACTGGGTACGGCAAGCGCGTTCGAGCAGGACGGCGTACATGACGGCGGTGGCCGCGTCGGGGCCGACGGTGACCGCGCCGTGTCGTGGCATCAGACACGCGTTCGCGTCACCGAGCGCCTCGGCCAGTGCGGCGCCCAGGCTGTCGGTGGCGATCAGCGCGCCGGTATCGACGAAGCGCGGCAGTTGCGGATCACAGAACGGCACGCCGTCGTGGGAGATCGGCAGAAGCGGAACGTCGAGGGAGGCGAAGGCGCTCAGCGCGGGTGCGTGGGTATGCACCACGCAGCCGACGTCGGCCCGCGCGGCCATGATCTCGGTGTGGATGGGGAATTCGATGTGGCGGGTGCCTTGACCCTCCAGCACCTCCCCGGCCCGGTCGACCAGGAGTACGCGACCGGCGTCGATCTCCTCGAAGCCCCAGCCCGAAGCCTTCATCCACACGCCGCGATCCGCACCGTCGCGCACGGCGGCGTGGCCCCAGACCATGTCGCTCAGGCCCGCCGCGGCCAGCGCGCGACTCGCTCGCACGGTCTCGTCGATCTCGTTCGTCGCGGTGTTCGGCGCGGTGTGGTGCACAGTGCTCACGACTCCTTGTTCCAATGGGTGACGAGCGGGGTGTCGACCCCGATCGCGCCGGTGTCGTAGGCCCCGCCGAGGTTGCCCAGCGCGGTGTCGCGCCCGGGCAGCGGCAGGGCGAAGAACGCGGCGTTGTCCCGGACCCAGACGGGATCGGGTCCGCCCGAGGGGGCGACGATCGCGGCGACGGGGCATTCCGAGAGGCAGGCACCACAGTCGATGCACTCGTCCGGGTTGATGTAGCGCTTGGTGGCGCCTTCGTAGATGCAGTCGACGGGACACACGTCGACGCATGCCCCGTCGAGTTCGTTGATGCACTTCTCGTTGATCACGTACGGCATGACGTCTCCTTCTCGCAGGAGGGTTCGAAGACTCGTTGGATCGTTGGTTCGTTGCTTCGGGGGTTCGTTGGCTCGTTGGTTCGGGGGTTCGTTGGTTCGGGAGATGTGTCGGGCGGCCGACGTCAGCCCGCGACGCGGGCCGGGGGTCGTTCGCTGGAGTGGCCCGGGAACAGGTCCTCGTCGGGGCGCAGGCGCACGGCGATGTTGTTTACGGCCGTCGCCGCCTCGCCGAAGCCGACGGCCATGAGGCGGACCTTGCCGCGGTAGGTGGTGACGTCACCCGCGGCGTAGACGCGGTCGACACGCGTGGACATGTCGGTGTCGACCTCGATCTGCTGTCCTTCCAGACGCAGACCCCAACGCGTCAGCGGTCCCAGCGAGGCGACGTGACCGAGTGCCGGGATCAGGACGTCCGCGGCCACCCGTTCGAGGTTTCGCGTCGCACAATCGCGGATGGTGACCGCGTGCACCGCGTGTTCGCCGTGTACCTCGGCGATCTCGCTGTCCGTGCGGACGTGTACCGGCCAGGTCGCCAGTTGCGCCACCGAGTGCTCGTGCGCCCGGAAGCGGCGCCGGCGGTGTACCAGGGTGACCCGACGGGCGTGGGGGGCAAGGGTGTTGGCCCAGTCGACGGCACTGTCGCCACCACCCACGACGATCACATCCCGCCCCTCGTAGGTGTGCGGCGCGGCGACCACGTGATGCACGCCCTCACCGGTGTACCCCGCCAGCGCGGGTAGCGGCCGGGGCGTGAACCGGCCGATGCCGGCGGTGAGCAGCACGGCGCCGGCACGGATCTCGTGACCGGCGGTGGTGCGCACCGTGACCCCGTCGGGACGCGTGTCGAGTTCGGCGGCCCCGTCGTCGAGCAGCACGACCGGGTCTGCGATCATCGCCTGTTCGGTCAACCGCGCCACCAGGTCCCGGCCGCGGACCGCCGGGAACCCCGCGAGGTCGAAGATCTCCTTGTCCGGGTACAGCGCCGCCACCTGCCCGCCCAGGTGGGGCAGGGAGTCGAGCAGTGTCACGCTCAGGCCCCGCGTGCCGGCGTGGTGGCAGGCGAAGAGGCCGGCCGGACCGGCGCCGACGATCAACAACTCGGTCTCCGACGACCGTCGTTGCCGCGCCGTCTCCATGGGGGGTTCGTTCACGGTCGACCTTCCGTCCGCCGGTTGCCGGCGGCGTTCTCATCGATGTGTCACTCTACGGAACACTGTTCCGTATCATGATCGCAATCCAAGTCTCGATCAAGGGTTGATATCTCTGCGCTAATGTGATCTCCGTGGACGAAGCCAGAGATCTCACGAACGACGAGGCGCAGCCCGGGCGGCCTGCGGGGCTCATCGGCGCGGTGGACAACGTGCTGCGCCTGCTGCGCCTGTTCGAGGACCACGAGATGGTCCGGGTGAATCAGGTGTCCCGCGACATGGGACTGTCCCGGTCGACGGTGCATCGGATGCTCGCCACGCTCGCCCACCACCGCTTCGTCGAACAGGAGCCGCTGTCCCGGGCCTACCGACCGGGGCCGGCCCTGATCGAGATCGGCCTGACGGTCGTCGGCCGGATCGACGTCCGCGCCGTGTCGCACGACGCGTTGACCCGACTGCGCGACGAGACCGGCGAAACGGTGCACCTCGCGCATCTGCGCGGTCCCGATGCCGTCTACGTCGACAGCGTGGAGAGCGCGCACGCCATGCGCACCGGCAGTCGCGTGGGCTGGACCCTGCCCGCGCACACCACCGCCGCCGGCAAGGCACTGCTCGCGGAACTGCCCGACACCGAGTTGACCACGCTCTACCCCTCGGGCGAGCTCACGGCTCCCACACCGCGCGCGGTGACCACGATCGGCCAGTTGCGCGTGCAGTTGGAAGAGACCCGACGTCGGGGCTACGCGACCAACAACGCGGAGAGCGAGGACGACGTGTACGCGGTCGCCGCCGTCGTCCGTGACAAACAGGGTCGTGCGCGCGGCGCCATCTCCACGACCGCGCCACGATCGCGGGCCGGCGACGCCTGGGTCACCGCGACGGCGGAGGCCGTGATGCGAGTGGCTCGGGAGCTGGGCGATCGGATCGGCTGACGCGGAGCACCCCGCACGTCGATCCGTCGGCGCGGCACCCGTTCAACTCCACTTGAGCGGGCCGTCGAGCGGACCGTCCGACGTGGCCGTCTCGGAATACGCGCGGGCGGCGGCCGGGTGCAGCGGAAGTGGGGTCGCCGCCATGTCCGCGGGCACCAGGGGGTAGGTCACCGGGGAGCGGTCGATCGGCAGGTGGCCGTACTGCACCTCCAGCGCCCGCCGCGTGCCGATCATGCACCAGGTCGCGAGATGGGCGACCTCGTCCGCGAGGTCCTCTCGGCACATGACGACGAAGTCCGAGAAATCCAGGGTGTGCAAGTCCTCGGTCAGTCCCGGCAGATACCCCGCCCGCACGACCGCCGACGGCCAACCCTCGCGGGCGAAGCCGCGCAGGACCTCCTCTCCCCACGGAAGGTACTTCACCGGCCGCACCCGCTCGACGCGCTGCCAGGGCGGCGTCATGATCGCCTCCTGGACGAGGACGTTCACCTCTCCGGCGGCGAACCACTCCAGCGCGGGGAACGGACGCTCGTCGTAGCGGAAGTCGACCCCGTCCGCATCGATCCCGGCCAGCGCGAGTGCCTTGTGCGCCGCGAATCCGACCAGGTTGACGCCGTCGTCGGGCGCCGTCGCCACGACCACCTCCCCCGCGTACTCGGCCAACTCGGCCACCGTGCGCACCGGAAGGGCCGCGTCCACGGCGACCACCAGACGGTCGCGCTGTCCGATCACGCCCAGGGCGCACAGACCGTCGAGCCGACCCGCCCGCGCGAGCCTCGACGCCGCGGCGGCGGGTGTCATCACGCTGATGTCCGCATCGCCCTCGCGCAGCGCGGTGATCGCGTCCAGCCCGCCACGCCCGTTCCAGATGGCGAAGCGGGAGCCGGCCGGTGCGCGATCGCCCATCTCCTGGGCGATCCATCCGCATATCCGGTGCATGTTCGCCTGCCCCCAGTCCCCTTGCAGGTGGAGGGTCACCGGTGCCGAGAGTCTCGGCTCAACAAGCATTTCGATCTCCTCGCAGACAAGCACATGTGTCACCACGTGGAACACAAGACCGTACTGTGCACCTACGGATCCAGTAACACAAGATGGGTGTCAATATTTGCCTGCTTTTGTGAAGCCTTACGAAACCCGCTCTTGCCGAATCCCCAAGTTTGGTATCAGAATCCGAGTTGCTGTTCCGTATGATGCAACATCCATCTCCGGCAGAGGAGTTGTCGTGAGCACCACCCGGCAGATAGCCGTCGAAGAGACCAGGAAGATCCCGCCTCCGGACCCCGATCGGGAACCCCTGAAAGCGAACGTGTACGAGCGCATGGCCAAGGCCGCCGCTCAACTGACGCCGCTGTTCCCCTACGACGACGCGGGCGCCATCGTCCCGTGCGGCAGCGTCATCGTCGGCGGACCGGGCCAGGATTACGGTCATTTCTTCCACTGGAACACCGCCTGCGAAGTGGTCGTGTCGTACGGATCCAGCGGCTCGGTGCTCGGCTCCGGGCAGGTCATGGCGGCGCAGAACCTGCACGGCGTGAACTCGTTCCTGCGCGACCAGGAGGACCCCGGCTCCTTCGCCGTCATCGTGGTCACCCAGCACCAGTCCCGTGACGGCGACCAGTCCGAGGCGATGATCGCCCGGTGTACGAACTGCGCGGAGGAGATCGTGCGCCACGCGTACGACGCGACTCCGTTCGGTCTGCCTGGATTCGACGCCGAACGGCACGGCGGCGAGGACGCTCCCGTACGCCAGTTCGCCACCGCGGTCGGCTCGGCCGAATTCGTTCGGCTGCGCAACACCGAGGAGGGCCGCACCTGCGGGAAATGCGGCCACGTCAACGACGCGTTCTCCGGCACACCGTGGGGATGGCCCCGCCAGGTCGCCCAGACCCGAGTCGCGATCGACGCGCATCGTGTCCTGCGCGCCGCCGCACACCGCCCCGACACGACCCGGGAGGTCGACCACCCGTGACCCGCCGACGTCGCATGCTCAAGAGCCTCGAAACCGGGCCCGAACTCGGCGACCACGTCGAGGCGGCGGTGCTCCCGGCCGACACCGATCCGCAGTTGTACCTGGCGTACAACCGCCTCGCCCAGCCGTTCCACCTCATCTGCCAACACGACACGGTCCTCAGCCAGATGTCCGGCACGGTCGCGGTGCATCTGCGCGAGAGTTCGGTGAACCGGTTCGTCATGGGGACCGGCGACCACGTGTACGTCCCGGCCGGCACGCCGCACCGGCTCGTCCCTCGCGAAGAGGGCGTGACCCTGCGCTACATGCCCCTGGACGCCGGACGACTCGGGGTGGCCTGGTTCTGCGCCGGCTGCGGGCACGAACTGACGCGCTACGAGTGGGAACACGACAACGACGTGCCCCTCTCGCACTACTACACGGCTGCGTGTACCCGGTTCACTACCGACGAGGCTGCCCGCACGTGCCGCGACTGCTCCGCGGTGCACCCGGAGATCGATCTCTCGGCCTTCGAACTGCCCGAGGCCGTCGGCACGGCCTGATCCGGGTCGGCCGGCTCCGACGCGGTCCGACCCGACAGCGAACGCGGTGTCGTCACGAGCGCCCCCCCTCGGGCGCGACGACACCGCGTCCGTGTGTCGTCCAACGGCCTGGAGAACCTCGAGGACAGATCACACATGGCACTATAGGTATAGCACCATGGGTTATTCCAGACTCGACTACGATCGGACGATGACGGCCGCAGATTCGCCCGCAGACTTGTCCGCAGATTCGCCCGCAGACTTGTCCGCAGACCTCACCCGCCTGATCTGGACCCTCCACCGGACGTTGCGTGCGGTCGCCGAGCCTCCGGACGGGCACCACGTGCGCCCTCCGGCACAGGTCGAGATGTTGCAACTGGTGCTCGATCGACCCGGCATCAGCGTCCGAGAGGCCGCCGAGACGCTGCGGATGATGCCCAACAACGTGAGTAATCTCGTCACCCTGCTCGTTCGCGACAACCTCCTGGAACGCCGCCCGGCGATATCCGACCGGCGACTGGTCGAACTGCATCCGACGCCGGAGATGCTCACCGGGGGACGCCAGGTCAGATCCGGCATGGCCTCCCGGATCACGGACGCGCTCGCCGAACTCCCCCCGGAATCGATCGCCCGCATCCGTGCAGCCTCACCGGATCTGTGGGCGCTGACCGAGGCGCTCGCGCCCCCGCGCGCGACACACCACGAGGGACCGACGGCCGCGGCTGAATCGAACCCGGCCCCGACGACCCCGACCGGTAGGGTCATGACAACGTCGTGACCGCCGAGCGATCGGGGTTGCCGAGCCGCGATGGCACGACGAACACCAAGTGCACGGCTACGACTTCGGCATCACCGTCGAACCCGGCCGCCAATGAGCCTGGGCAGAACCGCCCGACCGACGCCGGGCGATGTAGCCCTCCCCCGGGGATACTCCACGGCGAAGCCCGCGGACGACGGCCTCGACCGCCCCGGCGTGGTACGGGATCAAAGGGGCCGGTTGCCACATGGATCGCTCAGGCTCCGGCGCGCCAACTCCCGACGTACTCGGCCGAGTTCCTCGTCGTCGAGGTCCGAAATCGCAGGTTGTCTCACGCACGCCAGACTGGGGCGGCTTCGACGCCTACCTGGAACGTGGCCTGGGCCTGGACGCGGATCGGCTGGAGCGGCTGCGCGCGGCGCTGCTGACCGAGGGCCGAGCCGTACCGGCCCGGGACACGCCCGAGGGCGGTGCCCACAGGAGGAGGCACCGCCCTCGGGCGGGTGGTTACGGCTACCGGGGCGGGATTCAGGAGTCGTCGGCCATCAGCTTGATGTTCCAGCGGGTCTCCTGGCGCGGGCGCAGGTAGAGCAGCCAGTACAGCGCGGCCACCACGATGATTGCGCCGGTGATCTCCAGCGCGCGCGTCGGCTGTTCGGTCAGCACGTAGATCATCGCCGCGATCAGCAGCACGGGGATCACCGGCCACAGCGGCATGCGCCACGCCTGGCCGCTCTTGTGCACGCCCCGGCGGGCGACCAGTACGGCCAGCGCCACGGTCAGGTAGAGCGCGGCGACCGCGACGCCGGTGACCTCGCCGAGGATGTCGAGGTTGACGAAGCACAGCAGCGCGCCCGGCACGCCCATCACCAGCGTGGACACCCACGGCGAACCGAACCGGTTCACCTTGCCGAAGGCCCGGTTGATCGGCTCGGGCCAGGCCCTGTCCCGCGCCGAGGCGTAGACCACACGCGAGCCCTGGATCACCATGACCACGCCCGCGTTGACGATCGCCAGCGCGATGCACAGCCCGATCAAGGTCGCCATGCCGTGGTTGGACCAGCCCTCGACCAGACCGAGGATGTCCCCCGTCGCGAGCGTCGCCTGATCCGGCGCGCCCAGCGAGATGGCGATGGTCGGCACGATCAGGATCACCCCGCCCAGGGCGAGGGTCCACAACACCGTGCGCGAGACGGTGCGCCGCGGGTTCTCCATCTCCTCGGCCAGGTAGACCGCGGTGGAGAAGCCCTGCAACGCGAACAGCGCGCCGGCCATGCCCGCGATCAGCAGGCCCATCTTCAACGGGTCGGTGGTGCCGGCCGCGGCATCGCTCACCACCTCGGGCCTGACCAGCGTCGAGGCGGACCGATGGGTGTTGGCGAAGCCGAGGAAGGCCACGATCGCGGCGGCGACCACCTCCAGGCCCAGGAACACGCCGGTCACCCACGCGTTGGCGCGCAGGTCGAGCAGACCCATGATCGTCGCCAGGATCATCACCGCGGCCCCGGCCCACATCGTGTCGACCGTGGCGATCGAGGTCAGATACTCGGCGGTGCCCAGCGCCATGATCGGCGGCACGATCATCACCACGGCCGTGGCGACGACGAAGACCAGCCAGCCCATGAAGCGCCCCATCAGGGTGCCGACCATGGCGTACTCGCCGCCGGCGCTGGGGATGAGCGTGCCCAGCTCGGAGTAGCAGAACGCCACCCCGATACACAGCACGGCGGCCACGACCAGGGCCAGCGAGGTGCCGGACCCCAGATCCGCGAACATGCCCGGCACGATCACGAACAGGGACGACGCGGGGGTCAGACAGGACAGGGTGAGCAGTGTGCCGCCGACGACACCGATGGATCGTTTGAGCGGGGCGGGCGCACCACCGACGTCGTCGAGAACGACCGGTGGTGGCAGGGTCCCGGACGGCGGTGGGGTGCTTTCTACAGCCATGGCCCTACCTCTGTGATGGGCCGTTCGCACGTTCCGAACGGTGCGGCGTAATAAAGACGCTCGTTTGATCTCAAGTCAAGATCCCGTTGCCAAGCTGATTTCGTGGGCTGTGCGCCGCAAATGTCAGCGAATGTTGCTTCGGGCCGGCAGGTGACGGCGCGTTATCCGCACATCGGCCGACCGGTCCGGGCCGCCGCGCTTCTACTCCCGCACGTACGCCGAGGGCACGCCGCACGCGGCCGGCGCGCCGACGGCCGCGGCCGCGTCGGCGCCGCGCCGGAACATCCGCCGATCCACGTCGTGGCCGGCGATCCGCAGCGGGGACCGGGCACAAATGCGGGCGCGGGTCATCGGCGACTCCTTGGCGATGTGGGAAGGGGCCTGCGCCCCGGACGCGGGACGCGTCGGGCGTGCGGACGACCCACCGAATCGTGGCCGCGCCCCGCCCAGCACGGCAACACGCACCCTGTCAACCCTCACGGGGCGCGGTTGACAGGGTGCGCGGGGGTGCCGCTCGCGCGGCGCGGCGCGGCGGATCAGGCGTCGTAGTTGGTCATCACGCGCTTGATCCCGGTGTAGTTGCCCACGGGCATCGCGACGGCGACGGTCGTCGGTTCGCGATCGAACATCTGCCGCACCGACGCGGCGGTTCCTCCCGACCCGCGGCCTCACGCCAGGTCCGCCTTGCCGGGCAAGGGCGCCTGAATCGCGGCCAATCGACGACCGTCTCGCGCGGACCACGCCGACAGTTGGAATCCGGTTTCCGAACCCGGCTCGCCAAGACCCCACTCGAACACGATCAACGCATCGTTGTGGTGGCCGCGACACCGGCGCGGGCCGTTCCGGGGTACGGCGCGGCGCATCGGAGTTCCGGCCACCGGAACGATCCGGTCGCCGCGAGGCCCGCGGCGCCGAGAATTCGATCGGCGGGCGAGCCGGCCGAGCAGGATGGCAGACGGCCGGAACGGCCGTGTCCTCGACGGGGACCCGGCCACGGCCACTGCCCCCGGCGAGTGGGCCAAACCCCGGAACCGTGATCGATGTGAGTTCGGCCGCCATCCCGGGCCGTCACCTCGACCGGGCCGGATCCCCGACCCGTGGGGCGAAAACCCCCACCGAGCCGTGCGGCATGGTCGGATCGCCGCGGTCTGTGGGCAGCCGGGCTCGACTGTCAGGCCAGGAGCGCGGCGTGCCGCCGCGCGGACTCGGCGACTCGCTCCAACGACCGCCGCGCCGATTCCTCGGCCAGCGGCACCAGGTCGGCCATGGCGGGTTTGACGGCCGCCATCGTCAGTTCGCGCGTGATGGTTTCGACCCGCAGACCGAGCCCGCCTTCCAGCACCTTCTCCAGGTAGTTGGTGTCGAAATCGAAGCCGGCTCGCGGCGTGCCGGGGCGGTAGGAGCCGCCGCGCGAGGACGCGATCACGACGTGCTTGCCGGACGGGACCACGCCCTCGCCGAAGGTGCGCCCCGCCAGGATGATCTGGTCCAGCCAGGCCTTCAGGGTCGAGGGGATCGTGAAGTTGTACATGGGAGCACCGATGAGGATGACATCGGCCTTCTCGAATTCGGCGATGAGTTCCTCGCGCGGCGCGGGGACGGACTCGGCGGTGACGGTGGCCGCGTCCAGATGCGGCACGGGGGCGGCGGCCAGGTCGCGGTATATGACGCCGCCCTGCGGGTGTGCCTCCTCCCAAACCCTGCGGAAAGCGTCGGTGAGTTGCCGGGAGCCGGAGCGCTCCAGCGGGAACAGGGACGAGTCGATGTGCAGCAGAACGGCCATGGAAGGCACTCCTCGGGGCGGGTACGCGGCTGCGCTGGAACCGGCGCACCAGGGCACCGGGAACCAGATTCGTAAGCTACTTATCTTTATACAGTAGCTTACTTTTCCGCAGTCATTGGCTGACGGGCGCTAACATGGGCGCATGACCAAGGGGCGGCACGGGGACGCGGGGCAGTGCGCAGCAGCGGGCGGCGCGGTGGAAGGCGTCTTCGCCCTTCTGGGCAAGCGCTGGAACGGCGTGATCCTTGCCAGCCTGATGAACGGCCCGGGTCGCTTCGCCGAACTGGGCCGCGCCGTCAGCGGGATCAGCGAGCGCATGCTCTCCGACCGCCTCGCCGAACTCGGCGACGCCGGCCTGGTGAGCCGCGAGGTGGACTCCGGCCCGCCGTTGCGGGTCACCTACCGCCTCACCCCCGCAGGAGAGGCACTGCGGCCGGCTCTGGAGGAGCTGGGCAGCTGGGCCGAGCAGTTCCTCGGAGGATCCGAGCATGGCGATTGCCCCACCATGCGGCAGTCGAAAGTGGTGAATCCGTAACCGCGTACGAGTACGGCACGGCCCGGGACGGCCGGTTCACGCAGTACAAGACGGCCTCCGACGAGAGTCTGGCCGCCGTCCCTCCGTCCTTTCCTTCGAGGGGGCTGGGACACGACTGCTGGTGCCGATGCTCGGTTTTGATCAGGCGTTTCAGCTTGGCTCGGGGCCTCGATGTCCTCACTCAAGCCTCGTTCTGCGGCCCCCTGGTGTGAGGCACGGAGGCATGCGGGCGAGGTGGCCGCTCGGCCGAGATACATAGCATGTATGGATGTTCGACCTTCGCCAATTCCAGGTGCTGCGCGCCATTGCCTCGAATGGTTCGTTGGCCGGGGCCGCCCGCGAGCTCCACTACGGACAGCCGACCATCAGCTACCATCTCGGGGCGCTGGAGGCGCACTTGGGGGTCAAGCTGGTGGAGCGCGGTCCCACCGGGGCGGTCCTGACGGATGTCGGCACGATGGTCCTGGAGCACGCGTGCGCCGTGCTCGACCGGATCGACGCGGTCGAGGCGGATGTCGAGGCCCGGGCGAAACACGGTGTGTCGACGCTGCGCGTCGGTGCCTTCCACTCCGCGGCCTCGCGGTTGCTCCCCCGGGCCGTGCGGAATGCCGCGATCGGTTCGGACGTGCGGATCGAATTGATCGAGGCCGAACCACTCGATCTGGTCGCGCATCTACGAGCCGGGTCGCTGCACTGCGCCGTGATCTACGACGTCGGCGGAGCCGGGGCACGATACGGCGCGGGCATGCGGGCCGAGACCTTGTTCGACGATCCGTACCGGGTCCTGCTCCCCGCATCGCACCCCCAGGCCCGGGCAGCGGGTCCGGTCGACATCGAACTGTTGGCCGACGACGGGTGGATCGTCTCTCGCGGCTCGTACGACCCCAGCGACCAGACTCTTTTCGCGACGTGCCAGTCCCTGGGGTTCCGACCCCGGATCGTGCTCAGGACCGACGATTACGGTGTGGTCCACGGCTTCGTCGCAGCCGGCACCGCCGTCGCGCTGGTACCCGAACTCGCTTTGGAGGAGGGGTACGACGTCGTCGCCCGCCCTGCTGTGCAGGTCCTGGGCTGTCGCAGCATCCGGTTTCTCACCCCTCAAGGCACACAGCCTGCACTGGTGGGGCGGTTGCTAGAGGAACTGCACCGCGCGGCGGCGGTCAAGAAGACGCCCTGACGGAACCGCATCACCCGGGCAGGCGTCGCGCGGTCTTCCATAGACCATATGGAGCCTCGTCGAAAGCTCGTCCATACCTGTACAGCCGCAAGGCTGTAAGGATTCGAGCCTGCGCGGCGGCCGGGCAGACCCGGCGAAACCTGATGCGAGTGGGCCCGGCGGCCGCGGCCGGCCCGTTCTCCGAGCACCGGACCTGCTCGCCGAGCACCCGCATCGCGCCACACCGCGACAAGTCGGCCCGGCGGCGCGTTCCGCATGATGCAAAGGACTTCCCCAGATGACCCGCTTCGGCGCAA
Source organism: Embleya sp. NPDC056575 (assembly GCF_042793325.1). Classification (NCBI taxonomy): domain Bacteria; kingdom Bacillati; phylum Actinomycetota; class Actinomycetes; order Kitasatosporales; family Streptomycetaceae; genus Embleya; species Embleya sp. NPDC056575. Next base: position 15,437 of record NZ_JBHTVA010000006.1, on the reverse strand, counting down.
TGTACGGCCCCGACGTCACCTTCCTGGGCGTCCCGCCGTGCGACCTGGACGAACACTCGACATGGGACGACGCCCAGGTCGTCATCCTCGGCGCGCCCTACGACGGCGGCACCTCGTACCGCTCGGGCGCCCGGTTCGGGCCCAAGGCCATCCGACAGGCCTGCTACCTCGAACACGAGGGCAGCCGGCCCTCCCTCGCGCTGGGTGTGGACGGACTGCTCGACCTGCGCGTCAAGGACGCCGGCGACGTCATGATGTTCAGCGGCGACGCGCAAGCGGCACACGCCGCCTTGGAACAGGCGGTGAACACCATCTCGGCCGCCGGCAGGATTCCCTTCGTACTCGGCGGCGACCACTCGATCGCCCTCCCGAACGTTACCGGCGTCGCACGTGCGGTCGGGTGGGGCCGGGTCTCGGTCGTGCACTTCGACGCCCACGCGGACACCGGCGACATCTGCCACGGTTCCCTCATCGCCCACGGCCAGCCGATGCGCCGCCTCCTGGAATCGGGCGCGGCCCGCAGCGACCGTTTCCTGCAGTTGGGCCTGCGCGGCTACTGGCCCGGCCCGGAGACCCTGGAATGGATGGCCGAACAGGGCATGCGCTCGTACGAGATGACCGAGATCGTGGAACGCGGCCTGGAAACCTGCCTGGCCGAGGCGTCACGCACGGCACTGGACGACTGCGACGGCGTCTACCTCTCGGTGGACGTCGATGTCGTCGACCCCGGCATGGCCCCCGGGACCGGGACTCCGGAACCCGGTGGCCTGACCTCCCGCCAACTCCTGGACGCGGTGCGCCGCCTGGCCTACGAACTGCCCATCGTCGGCGTCGAGGTCGTCGAGGTCGCCCCCGGCCACGACCACGCCGACATCACCGCGATGCTCGGCAGCCGCATCGTTCTCGAAGCGCTGTCCGGCATCGCCCGCCGACAGGGCGAGAAGAACGGCCACTTGGAGTCGTGGGACCGCGGTCGACCCCTCCTCGAGCCGTACGACACCAACCACCACGACGCGAATCGCCGGCACCGCGGAGCGACGCGGGGGTGAACCGGTGTGCGCGGCCCCTGCGCGGCCGGTCCTCCCTCGGTCGTCGGCGCACACCTGAAGGAATCGCCGATGCCCCCGGTGGGCCTGCCCGGCATGCGTTGATCACTTGAGGTCGCCATCGCTTGAAGACGGGCGTGGCGGCGGGGCACCGGGGCGGAAGGGCACCGTTTCTCGAGGGCATTGGGTAGGGCATGAGTGCCCGGTCAAATGCGTTGTCGGGGCAGTAGCCTGCTGTCAAGATCGTTTGGTGAACATGCCACAGCACCACAGCGCCCCGTCCGTACGTCCCATCACCGACGCCGACGTTCCCGTTGCGGTCGATACCCTCGCTCGGGCCTTCGCCGACTATCCCTTCACGCGGCACGTAATCGCGGCGGATGGTCACGAGGAGCGGATCCGGCGTTACCAGGAACTCTGCCTGACCCGCATCGGCATGGTGTACGGCCGGGTCTGGGTCGCCGACGAAGGCCGCGCCGTGGCTGTCTGGTCCGTTCCCGGCCAGGATCCTTCGCCCGTTTTCGCCGAAATCGGGCCGGTCCTCGGCGAACTCAGCGGCGATCGGGCCGCCGCCTCCGAGGCCGCGGACAGGGCTGTGGCCCCGTACCGGCCCGAGGAGCAGGGATGGTTTCTGCAGACCGTGGCCACCGCCCCTGAGGCCCAGGGGAAGGGCCTCGGCAGCGCCGTGCTGATTCCCGGCATCCAGGAGGCCGAGCGTGCTGGGTGTCCGGCGTTCCTGGAGACCTCCAGCGAGGCGAACCTGCGGTTCTACGAACGCCTCGGCTTCAAGGTCACCGCCGATGTCCAGCTCCCCGACAATGGTCCCCGCACGTGGTGCATGCGCAGGGATCCTCGCTGAGAGCCTGAGTCCTCGTCGAGCATGGGCGCGTCCGGGGCCCACTGGTACTCGGCGACGGTGTCCAGGAAGGAAGAAGGACTCCTCATCGCCGCCGGTGAGTTCGGCCGACTGGCGCCGCTGCAGCGTGACGACGTCCGCCAGACCCGGTTCAAGTACCGGCTCCTCGGCGGGACCGTCCAGGAATCCTGGTAGCAGTGGCAGAATCCTGTACCGCCGGCGTTCACGCTGCAGGTGGCGGCTGAGCTGCTGAGATGCGGCCACACCGCGAGGGAGCCTCGCCTCGACGTCCTCCCGCGGCAGAAGCTGCTCCGCGCCAGTCGGCGTACTCCTCGGAGCCGGCCACCGCGACGCTCGGGTGAGCATGCCGACCGGCATGCTGCTCCAAGCCGCCGCCGCGCTGGGCATGCTCGCGTGGGACATCGACTCCTCGTACACGCTGATGTGGCCGCCGTTCGTCGCGCTCGGCCTCGGTACCGGCATGGTCATGGCCGCCTCCTCGGACGCGATCGTCGGCAACGCACCCGTCCGGGACGGCGGCGTGGCCGGTGGCCTGCCCGCCCTGCAGGTCGGCGGCGCCCTGGGCACATCCGTGCTCATGTCCGTCATCAGCAGTCGTGCCGGCTCGACGATGATCGACGAATTCACCTCCGCCGGGGTTCCCACGTCGACCGCCGACGGCCTGCGCGCCGCCGAGGGCGCGGTGGCGATGGGCGTCGCACCCGTTTCCCCCGACGTGCCCGCCGAGTTGCGTGCCCGGATCCTCGAGGGCAGCGGCCGGGCGTTCATGAACGGCGTACACACCGCGGCGATCATCGCCGTGGTCGTGTACCTGGTGAGCGCCGCCCTCGCCGCCGCGGGCCTGGGTCGGCGCGACCCGAGCCGAGGCCCGGTCGGGCCGGCGATGCACCGACCCCAGCGGCCGCCGGCCCCACTGCGGACACCCCGTGCGCGAGGCCGGCCCGGCCCGCCCGCATCCGGCCCGTCTCGCCGGACGATCCAGGGATCGCACGCCCCCGAGCGGGGCGGATCAGTCCGCCGGCTCCTTCGACAGTTCGGGGAACCCGGTACGACGGGCCGCCACGGCCATGCCCGTACCTACCGCGACCAGGGCGAGCGCGGTCCACGGCACGGCCGCGATGCCGGCTGTCGCCAGGATCCGGCCGCCGAGGAACGCACCCGTGCCGATGCCGATGTTGAAGCCGGAGTTCAGCACGGAGTCGGCGGTCTCCGGCGTCGCGGGGGCCGCGCGTACCACCGCGGCATGCAGGAGTGTGGGAAGCGCCCCGAACGCCAGGCCCCACGCCGCGACCGCGGCGACGGCGGGGACCGGGTTCCGGCCGGAGAGGGCAAGTACGAGGACACCGGCGGTCATCACGCCCAAAGCGGCGAGCAGGGCGCCGCGCGGTCGACGGTCGACAAGGGCCGCCGCGGCCCCGACGCCCATCGCGCCGAACACGCCGTATGCGAGCAATACCCACCCGACTGCGGACTCGCCGAGGCCGGCTCGCTCCAACTGTCGCGCGATGTAGGTGTACAGGGCGAAGTGACCGAGCATCACGACCGTCGTGGTGCCCGCGACGACCATCACGCCGGGTATTCGCAGCACGTCGACCACGCCCGCCCGCACGGACGATCGGTCACCGGGCAACGCGGGCAGGGTGTGGGCGGCAAGTGCCGCGAGCAGCAGGGCCAGTGCGGCCAAGCCCGCGAACGCGGTTCTCCAGCCGACCGCGGAGCCGGCCGCCGTGCCGAGGGGTATGCCGATCGTCAGTGCCGCCGCCTGGCCCGCGAACACCATGGCCACCGCACGGCCGACACGCTCGGGGGCGACCATACGGACCGCGTACGCCGCCGCCATCGACCAGAACACGCCCGCAAGGAGCCCTCCCACGGCGCGGGCCACGAGCGTGAGCGGATAGCTGCCGGAGCATGCCGTGGCCACGTTGACCACCGCGAACCCGACCAGCGTGGCGACCATCGACGGGCGCCGCGGCCAGTGCCGGATGGCTGCGGTCAGCGGTATCGCGCCGAGGGCCATCGCGTATGCGAAGGCGGTCACCAAGAACCCGGCCGCGACCTCGGACACCCCCAGGTCACGGGCCGTCGTGGGAAGCAGTCCGGACGGTAGCATCTCGGTCGTCAAAGCGACGAACACCGCCGCCGACAGGGTGAGCAGTCCACCAAGTGGCCATCCGGGCTCCGGAGTTGCCGACGTGGCCGCATCGGTGGACGTGGCCTTTTCGGTCGAAGCGGTGGTCTCGATGGCGGAAGTGGATGAAGGTTCCGATTCCCTTGACATGGATCGAAGGCTAGGAATCTCACATCGGTGTGAAGGTCAAATCCGATGACGTGAGGTGGGACACATGAGGATCGGCGAGGTGTCGCGACGCACCGGCGTCAGTGCGCGGCTGTTGCGCTACTACGAGGAACAGGGTCTGCTCCAGCTGGCTCGCAGCGAGAACGGCTATCGCGACTATCCGGACCAGGCTGTCGCGTGCGTCCACCAGATCCGCGGGCTGATCGACGCGGGACTGTCGACACGCGCGTTGCGTTCGGTCATTCCGTACCTGGAGGGCGCCCTGACGCTGCCCCCGTCGCCCGGGCCGGAGTTGGTGGCGCTCCTCGGCGACGAGTTGGCGCAACTCGACGAACGCATCACCTGCCTGACCCGCAACCGCGATGCGATCCGGGACTACCTGACGGCATCGCGGCCCTCGCCCGAAGGGTGAACGAGCCGGTCGACGTTCGAGGCATCGCCCGATTTGCGCTCGTCCACGAGGCCGAGGGTGCCTGCCACGTGCGCCGTCGCCCGTGCACACGCTGCTCACCCCCTCCGTGGGCCCGTCTATCCCGGAGCGCTCTCGTGCGTTCGGTCCAGCCGCTGCTCCGCCCAGATCGTCTTGCCGTCGGGTCCGAACCTGCAGCCCCAGCGTTCGGTGACCTGGGACACGAGGAACAAACCTCGACCACCCTCGTCGGTGCTGCGGGCCCGCCTGATGCGAGGCTGAGTGCTGTTGCCGTCGCCGACCTCGCACACCAACAGGTCCTTGCCTCTGATCAGCCGCACCGTCATCGAATCGCCGCCGTAGCGGACGGCGTTTCCCGCCAACTCGCTGATCACCAGTTCCGTGGCGAAGACCTCCTCGTCGAGCCGCCACAGCGCCAACTGCCCGGTCACCAGTGTGCGGATCTCGGGCACCGACTCCGCCCGCGCCGGGAAGACCCACCGGACCGTACTCGCGGGGGAAATCGAGCGCGTCCGGGCGCAGAGCAGGACCACGTCCGTGGACTCGCCCTCGAGCGCGGTGTCGTCGACGATGTCCCGACACACGTCGGCCAGGGCGCGGCCCGTCCGGCACCGTCGACCGATCGAGCGCCGCAGTCGGCGCAGACCGGCGCCTGCCGCGTCACCATGGCGATCGAGGAACCCACTGCCGTGGAAGACGAGGACCGAGGATGCCTGCAGTTCCAACTCCGCCGTCTCGAACGGGATGCCGCCCACACCCAGGGGCGGCCCGGGCGGGAGTTCGACCAGGGCCGGTTCACGGCCGGGGGCGACGAGCAGTGGGGCGTGATGACCGGCGTCCGCGAGCACGCAGCGCGAGGTGACCGGGTCGTACACGGCATACACACACGTCGCGCCCACGGGATCCGCGCCCGGTTCGGCCTCCGTACCCAGGCGCCGGACGAGATCGTCCACGTGGGTGAGCAACTCCTCCGGTTCCAGGTCGAGGTGGGCGAGGGTGAGCATGGCCGCCCGCACCCGACCCATCGTCGCGGTGGCGACCAGCCCTCGACCGAACGCCTCGCCGACGACCAGGCCGATGCGTGCGGACGACAGGGGGATCACATCGAACCACTCGCCGCCGACCCTCGCCCCCTCCCCGGCCGGACGGTAGATCGCCGCGGTCTCGGCCGCGTCGGTGTCCGTGGTACCTCGCGGCAGCAGCATGCGTTGCAACCCGACCGCCGTGGCGTGCTCGCGCGCGTACCGGCGCGCGTTGTCGACGGCCAGTCCGCCGCGCGAGGCGATCTCGTGCAGGATCTCCACGTCGTCGGGATGCAGGTCCCGCGCCCGGTCCTGCCACACGGTGACCACCCCCAACAACCGTCCTCGCGCGAACAATGGGGCGACGATCCCCCGTGAAGCACGATCGGGCACCATCGCCCGCGCGGACTCGACACCGTGCCGCGAGGTGATGAACGTCCAGGCATCCTCGACCACCACCACGTCCCCGGCCATCAGGGCCGCGTCGTACGCACCTATGGACAGCGACGGCACTCGCTCTCCTGCCGTTATCATCCCTTCCGGCAGGTCGCCACAGACCGCGAAACGCGCGACCGTCCCCTTGGGCGGAGGAGACACGCCCCTCGCGTCCTCCCCCGTGGAGACGGCCACGTACAGGTCGACGGTCGCCAGTTTCCCCAGGGCCGGCACCACCACGTCGACGATGTCCTGCGTCGTCCGCCGCACGTCCAGATCGGCACCGATACGCGCCGCGGCCTCGTACATCGACCGCACCCGCAGACGCAGCCGTCCAACCTCGTCTTCCGCACCCATCGGAACACCTCCGGGTCCTGTCCACGGTACCCACGCAGGCGACCGCAGCGCCCTCGGAACCGCCGCCCGCGGTCGATCGACCTCGTGGGGATCGGGCAGCGTCGGGAGGGAACTCCCGCGGTCGTGAGGGAGGCGTCCCTGCCTTCTTGACACTCCACCAAAAACGATTTAGGTTCCGAATGTCGCGGCCCTGGCGCAAAAGAGTGGTTCGCGCATACGGGGCGGGGACCGGTTCGGAAGTGCGCGGCGATCCCCGTGCGCGCACGGGGCCGGGTGTCGGCTCCGCCGACGAGGGACGGCATCCGGCGCGGCATTCGCCTCCCATGTGGCATCAGGCATCCACCACCCACCGTTCGGGAGGCAGTCATGATCGATCGCGATGCGGGCGCACGGCGTCGAGCGGGCGACGGTCTGCGGGTCGCGATCCTTCAATCGCCGGGATCCCCCGGTGACCCGGAGACCAACCTCGTCGAACTCCGTCGGGCCGCCGAACGGGCCCGGAACGACGGTCTCGACGTCCTGGTCACACCGGAGATGTTCGTCACCGGCTACGACATCGACCGGCCGCTCGCCGATCTCGCGCGAAACGACCTCCTCGACCCGGTTCGACGGATCGCGAGGACATGCCGGGTCGCCATCGTCGTCTGCCTTCCGGAGATCGCCTCGTCCGGCGCGCCCCGGATGTACAACACGGCGTACTTCGTCGATTCCCAGGGCGAGGTACGGGGTCGTCATCGGAAGTCGCACTTGTTCGGCGACCTCGACCGCCGCTTGTTCGAGCCCGGTGACAGGCCGTTCACGATGGTGGACTACCACGGCGTGAGGATCGCCTTGATGATCTGCTACGACGTCGAGTTCCCGGAGAACGTTCGAGCCGCCGCGATCGCCGGCGCTCATCTCGTCGCCGTTCCGACCGCGCAGATGGAGCCCTTCGCCTTCGTGGCGGACCATCTGATCCGGGCGCGGGCGTGGGAGAACCAGATATACGTCGCCTACGCGAACCACTCCGGCAAGGAGCGTGGAACGACGTACGTGGGCGGGAGCAGCGTGGTCGGTCCCTCGGGGGAGGTGCTGGCGAGGATCGAAGCCGAGACCGGCATGGCCGACGCGTGGATCGACACGACGGCCGTGGCGGCGGCCCAACGTGCGAACCCGTACCTGCGCGACCGGCGTCCCGGGTTGTACCGGGCCCTGGTCGACCCGATCCACGCCGCGAGTCCGGAGGGATGACCCGTTCCTCGACGGTCGGGCGGTCCCGGCGGAGGGCGTCGTTCGGACGGCGGCGAAGGGTCGCCGGGCCGGGTGCCTCTCGGGCGGACGAGCCTGAGGGCGGGTCGCGGTCGGCGTCTCACCCCGGCGTGCCGGTGCCTGCTCGTCGTCACCCGCGTGTTCGACCGGGGACGCACGAACGCGGGGCCGTTCCCGAACGGTTCCGCGACCTTCGTGTCTACGGCTCCGCCGGGTCCCTCGTGGAGCTGGCCCTGAGGTTGATCGCGCTGGGGACGGTGATCGGCTCGGTCACGGCCACGCCCTGGATGCGCTCCAGGAGCATGTGGATGGCCGCCGCTCCCAACCGAGTCGGGCGGGGGTCGACGGCCGTGATGGCAGGGTCGCTCAACCGCGCGGTCGAGCCGTCGACGCCGCCGACCACGAGGATGTCCTCGGGGACGCGCAGCCCTCGTTCCCGGCACGCCTGCAGCACGCCGGTCGAGTACCTTTCCGCCGAAGCGAACACAGCGTCCGGCGGCGCCTCGCCGTCCAGGAGTGCGATGGTCGCCCTGTATGCGCTGAGTTCCAAGGCCACGAGCGGCACCGGCGTGACAAGCCGTCCTCGCCCGTTCGCCCAGCACCAGGACTCGTAGGCCGCCCGGGTCTCCAGGGCCCATGCCCAGGTCGACTCGGCCCACAGCAACACGATTCTCCGCGCGCCCGCGGCCTTGAGGTGATCCAGCAGGGCCACGGTGCTGGCGGTGGTATCGGCGCGGACGTAGAACGGGCGGTCGGGACGACCGGCGTCGGGCTCGATGGTGACCACGGGCACGCCGACGCTCTCCAGGATGTCGATGCGGGGGTCCTCCTCGGACGGGTCGCAGATGATCACGCCGTCCAGACCCATCTGCGCCCACTCCTCGGCTGTCTCCAGGGGCGGCGGGAACACGAGGGAGTTGCCACCCGCGAACGCCGCGCCGGCGCAGGCCGACGCGATCTCGAGGTAGTAGTCGAGCCCGATCAGCTCCGCCTCCGCGGGCGAGCCGTCGGTCCGCGGAAGGATCAGCGCGACGGACTTGCGCGGTGTCCCGCGCAGATCCTGGGCCGCCCGGTTCGGGCGGTACCCCAGGGCGGCCGCGGTCTCTCGAACCCGTCGGCGGGTCTCGGCGTTGACCTCACCCTTGTCGTTCAGGGCGTGGGAGACGGTCGTGATGGACACTCCGGCCGCCTCCGCCACGTCTTTGATCGTCACTCGTGTTCCGGAACGCGCGGCCATCCGCACACGGTAGTCCATCGCGACCCGACCGGACCCCTTCACGCCCAAATCGTTTTGGGTTACGGTCTGGCCATGCGAATCTCATCACTGCGCGACGGCGCCATCGTCAACGCGAACGTGCACACGATGGATCCGGCGCGTCCCGTCGCCGAAGCGGTGGCGTGGCGCGACGGCCGGATCACCCTGGTGGGCACATCGGCCGACGTCCTGGCCTCCCGGCCCGCCGGTCCCCTCGTGGACGCCCGCGGAGGGACCGTCACCCCCGGCCTGATCGACTCCCACACGCACCCGATCTGGGGCGCCGAGTTGGCCCGAGGCGTCGACCTCGGCGGACTGACGAGCTTCCGGGCCGTGTTGGCCGCGCTGCGGGCCGAGGCCGACGCGACGATCCGCAAGGGCGAACAGTGGGTCTTCGCCTGGAACCTGGACTACGCCGCGCTCGAGGGGCGGCCGATCCGGGGCGTCGACTTCACCGATGCCGTGCACGCCATGCCGACGGTGGTGATGTTCCACGACCTCCACACCGGCGTGGCGACGGACGCCGCGCTCGCGCACGCCCGCATCGACGGGAGCGAGACGTTCGCCGACCAGTCGGTCGTGGTCGTGGACGCCGACGGCCGACCCACGGGCGAACTCCGCGAGCCCAGTGCCTACAAGCTGCTCCTGCGAGCGTGCCCGCAGGTGACCCGCTCGCAACTGCGGGACCACACCACGCGCGTGTTGCGCGACTTCGCCCGCACCGGGCTCACCGGGGGCGTGGTGATGGACGGGTCCCTCGACACCCTCGACCTGCTGGCCGAGATCGAGACGACCGAGGATCTTCCCATCCGCCTGGACGTCGCCCTGTGGCACGAACCCGGGCGCGGGGACGACGGCGTCGAAGAGTTCGTCGCCCGACGGACCGACCGGGGGCGTCGATGGCGCACCGGCATCATCAAGCTGTTCCTCGACGGCGTCGTCGAGACGGGTACGGCATGGCTCTACGAGCCCGACACCTGTGGCCACAGCCACAAGTCCTACTGGACGGATCGAGACCGATTCACGGACGTGGTGTCGCGATACGCCGCGGCGGGGTTCCAGATCGCCACGCACGCGATCGGCGACCGAGCGGTGGGGGAAGTCGTCGAAACTTATCGGAAGGTGGGGATCCTCGCCGCGAACGGCGCCCCCCATCGGATCGAACACATCGAGACGCTGACCGACGCCGACCTGTCCGGCATGGGTCGGCTCGGCGCCACCGCGTCGATGCAACCTCTCCAGATGCAATGGCGCCGCCACGATCGGTCCGACAAGTGGTCCTCCCGCCTGGGCCCCGATCGCGCGTCCCGGGCCTACCGGACGAGGGACATGCTGGACCTGGGCATCCCGCTGGCACTCGGTTCCGACTGGCCGGTGGCGCCGTTCGACCCACGTGTCGGGATGGCCTGGGCCCGACTGAGGCGCCCACCGGGCCTCGATGGAGCGGTCTTCGAACCGCATCAGGTCCTGCGACCCGCCGAGGCCCTGCACGCCTACACGACCGCCGCCGCGAAGGCACTCGGCGACACCTCACGCGGCCGCGTCGTCGAGGGCATGGCCGCCGACCTCACCTGTTTCGGCGGCGACCCCCTGGAAGTCCCCGCCGACGAACTGCCGGAACTGCCCGTGCTCGCCACTATCGTCGACGGCGGGTACTCGTTCGGAGAGGAAAGACCATGAACGACTCCGCGCGGAAACCCTCGAAGGAACTGCGGCCCAACGCGCTCGGCATGTGGGATCTGGTGTTCTTCGTCGTCGCGGCGGCCGCGCCGCTGGCGGTCATGTCGGGCGTGGCGCCACTCGCGATCCAGTTCGGGGGCATCGGAGCACCGGGCGGCTATCTCCTCGGCGGCATCGCGATGTTCGTGTTCGCGGTCGGCTTCACCGCGATGACCCGGTACGTCCCCAACCCCGGCGCCTTCTACGCCTACATCTCGGAGGGGCTCGGCCGCGTCGTCGGCGGAGGCGCCGCCTTCGTCGCGCTCGCCTCCTACATCCCCATCGCCGTCGGATTCGTCCCCGCCATCGGCGTCTTCGCCCAACAGAGCGCCGAATCGGTGTTCGGACTCCACGTGCCCTGGAGCGTGTGGGCGACGATCGGCGGCGCGATCGTCGCGATCCTGGGCTACCTCAACGTGACCCTGAGCGCCAAGGTCCTGGGAACGATCCTCGTCCTGGAGGTTCTGGTCCTCCTGGTCTTCACCGTGCCGGTCGTCGTCCAAGGCGGCGCGGAGGGGCTCAGTCTCGACGGCTTCAGCCCCGGAAACATCTTCGCGCCCGGAGTGGGCGGCCTGTTCGTCCTTTCCTTCGGGGCCTTCCTGGGATTCGAGTCGACCGCCATCTACCGCGGCGAGACCAGGGACGGCGAGAGGGCGGTACCCAGGGCGACGTACATCGCGGTCGGCTTCCTGGCGGTGTTCTACTCCCTCGTCGTCTGGGCCGTGATCATGTCGTTCGGGGAATCGAAGGCCGTCGAGACGGCCGACTCCGATCCGGCCGACATGTTCTTCGTGGCGATGACGCAATGGGTGGGCAAACCCGTCAGCGACGCGATGCACCTGCTCCTGGTGACCAGTGCCCTGGCTTCCGTGCTCGCGGTGCACAACGCCTCGGCCCGCTACCTGCACGCTCTCGCGCGGGATCGCGTACTGCCTCGCGTCCTCGCCAGGACCGACCCGAGGACGCACTCGCCCGCCAACGCGAGCCTGCTCGTCACGGCCCTGACCGTCCTGGGCGTCGTCGGCTTCCAACTGTTCGGAGCCGACCCGTACCTGCAGACGTTCCTGTGGCTCAACGGCATCGGCATCGCCGGGATCATCGGGCTCCAGGTCCTGTGCTCCGTCGCGATCATCGTGTTCTTCGCGCGCGACTCCCACGGAGTGGGGATCGTTCGGCGGCTTATCGCGCCCACCGCGGCCGCCCTCGCGCTCACCGCGGCCCTCTACCTCATCGTCGAGAACTTCTCCGTCCTCACCGGAGCCGGAACGGCCACCAACACCGCCCTGCTCCTCGTCGTACCGGTGGCCTTCCTCGTCGGCGCGGCGGCAACGCGGCACACGAGACGGGTTCGCCACGAGCCGCGACCGGCCCTCTCGCTCGACAACCGGCTCGCGCCGGCCCCGGGCCGAACCGAGGGAGCGTGAGATGCACGCCTACGACACAACCGGCAACGACACGAATCCGACTCGACGCGTGATCGTGCCCGCGGGCCGGGGCACCGCGGTCGACGTCCGTCGCGGGCAGACGCTTCGTGTCGTCAACACCTCCGGCACACAGGTGGTGGATCTGTGGGCGCATACGCGGGACGACCCGGGCGAGTATCTGGGCCTCTCGCAGTGCAGGGAGGTGCTGCAGCGGATCCACTTCCGGCCGGGGGACACCCTGTCGACCAATCGCTACCGGGCCTGCCTCACCGTCGTCGACGACACCTCGGGCATCGACCACGACACCCTGATCGCGCCCTGCCGGACCGAGATGTACCTCAACGTCGGCCTCCCGGGGACCCATCGGAGCTGCACCGCCAATCACGCACAGGCGTTGCCGCAGTGGCCGTTCGCCGATCCGCCGCAGCCTTGGAACCTGTTCATGACAGCCGAGGTGGTGCCGGGCGGGAGGATCGTCTACAGACGACCGCCGTTCCGTCCGGGGATGTACGTCGAACTGCGCGCGGAGATGGATCTGGTGCTCGTCGTGTCCTCCTGTCCCGACGACCACTACCCGACCAACGGCGGCGACGGCTCGCCACGGGACTTCGAGATCCTCGTCGATCCCTGACCTTCGCCGCTCATACGCCGAACAGGGTGACCGCGTCCCACACACACGGTCCGGCCCGGCCACTCCCCCGGTGCGGCGGGTTCGCATCGCCGCGACGCCGACCGGGCACACGGAAACTGCTCGCCGGCACCGAGTGCTGATCCGAGGAATTCCGCCTGCCCGGCAAGCGAGGGGCAATCCGGTCGCCGGTAGTGGGGGGACTGTGGACCCGACAAACCGCCTCGCGGAGGAGGAGCGGACCCCCGGTACCGGCGACCGGTGCCGCCGGTGGGCGGCCGCGGCGGTCCGAGTACGTGTCCCGTTCGCCGGAACGATCGGCCCTACAGGCGCCGGTCCGTTCATAGCCTTGCGCCCGTCCGTCCCGTGGGGGACGGGGAGACCGAGGCACACATGGGCGACGAGACGCACCACCATGTCATCGTCGGAGGAAGCGCGGCCGGCGTCTCCGCCGCGCTCGCACTGCGCCGGCACGGCTTCGCCGGACGCGTCACCGTCGTCGAGGCGGGCGACGAACTCCCCTACGAACGACCGCCGTTGTCCAAGGCGTTGGCCGGCGGCGAACACTCCTTCCTGCATGCGATCCTGCCCCGGCAGGCGTACTCCGAGCACCGCATCACCCTGCTGACGGCCACCCGCGTCCTGGCCCTGGACCCGGACCGCCGGGCCGTCGAACTGGACGACGGTCAAACGCTGTACGCCGACCGGGTCCTGCTCGCAACCGGCATGCTCGCGCGCACCCTGACGGTGCCCGGCGCCGACCTGCGCGGCGTGCTGACCCTGCGGGACGTGCGCGACGCCAGGGAACTCGCCGCCCGCCTGCGCGCGGGCGGGCCGGTCGTCGTGGTGGGTGGCGGCTTCATCGGTCTGGAGGTCGCGGCGGTGGCGCGCGAGGCCGGACTGGACGTCACCGTGGTGGAGATCGGAGCCCGTCCGTTGGAGGGCCCGCTCGGCCCGGTGCTGGCCGCGCGGATGACCGGGCTGCACGAGCGGGCCGGAGTCCGGCTGCGGACCGGGGAGTCGGTGACCGCGTTCATCGGCGAGACCGACGTCACCGGGGTCCGCCTCGGCAACGGGCAGGTACTGCCCGCCGCGACCGTGCTGGTCGGCGTCGGGGTACGACCCGACACCGCGCTCGCCGAGGCGGCCGGAGTGTTGTGCGACGAGGGCATCGTCGTCGATCGGCACTGCCACACCAATGTGCCGTGGATTCTCGCCGCGGGCGACGCCACGAACCAGGCGCATCCGCACCTGCCCGCCCGGGGCCGGATCGAACACTGGGACAACGCCATGCAGCAGGGCGCGGTCGCCGGCGCCGTACTCGCGGGCGTCCCGGAGAGCCACACCGCGCTGCCCTACTTCTACTCCGAGCAGTACGGCCGGACCCTACAGATGTACGGACGCCCGGCCCCCGGCGACGAGTTCGTCCTGCGCGCCGAGGCCGCGGACGCGGTGGACCCGGTGGACCCGGCCGAGGCGGGCGAGCCCGCCGGCGACGGCTTCCTCGGGTTCTGGATCCGCGACGGCGTCCCGGTGGCCGCCGCCGGCCTCGACCGTGCCCGCGAACTGCGCGCGACCCGCACGCTCATCGAACGTCGCGTGCCGGTGGACGCCGCCGCCCTGGCCTCCCCCACGACCGACCTGCGAGCCCTGGCCAGACCCCCCGCCGCGCCGGACCCCCTGGCGGCCCGGCTCCGATCCCACCCACAGCCACGATCGCCACAAGCGGGCGTCACGAGCACCGCGAGCAGTGAGGAGACATCATGACCGAGCACCCCACCGACCCGCGGATCGCCCGGGTCGCGGACCGCCTGCACGAGGCCCACCGCACCGGCGCGGCCATCCCGCCGATCCGCACCGAACTCCCGAACGCCGACCCGGCCGCCATCGGCTACCCGGTTTGGGTGGACCGGGAGACCCCGACCCTGGGCTACGCCGGCGTGTACTCGTCCTTCCCGCACCACGCCGAACGCGCCACCGTCCGCTACGACCTGAACGCCCGCGACGTGCTCGTCGATGTGGGCCGGCGCGGCCCGGTCGGCGGACAGGAGGACCTGATCGTCGACGTCGCGCTCGACCTGGTCGACGCCCACTCGGCCACGAGAGCCCAGGTGTATCGCCCACGGAACGGACTCGCGCGCGCCGGCTACAGTCGCCCGATGAGCGATGTGCGAGTTCTGAAGGCGTCCGGCGAAGGTCACCTCCATGGTGCCGCAGAGGTGTGGGCGCGGGCCACGGCCGCGCGGGACGGGGATCCCGACGTGGCGCCGACGGAGGAGGCGCGGCCGATCATCCAGGCGGTGCTCGACGCGTCGCCGAGGGCGTTCGTTCTGGTCGCGGTGCACCCCGACGAGCGCGTCGTGGGCTTCGCGGCTGTGCGGCCGGCGGACACCGCCGCGGTGGCGGAGGTGTGCTATGTAGGCGTGCACCCCGACCGTTGGGGCGAGGGCGTGGGCCGAATCCTCATGGACGCCGTCCCCGAGCACCTGAAGTCCGCAGGGTTCTCGCGGGCCGCTCTCCTCGTCTACGCGGACAACGAACGCGCCGTCACGCTGTATCGGCGACTCGGGTGGAGGGCATCGGGCGAGCCGGTCCCACATCCTCGGAACGGCCGTCCGGAACAGCGCTACGTCCTGGACCTCTGATCCGAGCCGAGCGACCCCTTTACTCGAAGGCTGCCCGTCCGCGACCAATGGT